>CATLOT010000030.1 GCA_950054155.1 uncultured Bacteriovoracaceae bacterium | reverse complement strand
ATGTGAGCCCAGTGGAGTATAGAATAAAAACCTGTCTTGCTGCTTAAAGTAGTGTCCGTGATTTCAAGGAAAGGTCAGTTTGGGCGCAGCCTTGTCCTTCACGGTTTAGAAGAAGGTATTAATGATAATGCTTGCGAACGTGCCGTTGTCATCCATAAGCACGCAATGGTGAGTAAGAGAAGAGCTTATGTCATGAGCTCAGGTTGTCCGATGGTTTCGTGGTCCAATATTGACCCGTTGATTGATGCTCTCAAGGGAGACCAAGAAGGATTACGTCTAACTAAACCTGGTGGACTTGTCTTTATTTACGGTCCAAGAGAAAGAGAGTGGGGCACAAATCAATGCCCCCTCTCAAAAATTTAAAAATGAGAAAGTGAAGAATTAAGAAGATTAATAAAAGTATCTTTTACTTTATTCGCTTCTTCTTTGATGTCGGCGTGATCAAGTTCAGTTGCACCAAGACCAGCGGCCATATTGGTAATGCATGAAATCCCCGCCATCTTCAATCCACAGTGATGACCAGCAATGGCCTCAGCGACAGTGGACATTCCCACCATATCGCCCCCTAGTGTCTGATACATTTTAATTTCTGCAGGTGTCTCATAACTTGGGCCAAGGACTCCAACGTAAACACCTTCTGTGATATTGTAGCCAACTTCTTTTGCGGCTTCTTTAATTGCCTCTCGAAGTTTGGGATCATAGGTATGAGTCATATCGGGAAAACGCGGTCCAAGAAATTCATGGTTAGGACCAAAAAGGGGATTGTTTCCCGTAAGGTTAAGATGGTCTTTTATAATGACCAGGTCTCCTGCCTTATGTTTGGGATTCATTCCACCACTGGCATTTGTGAGAAGGAGGTTTTTAATACCTAGGCCTTTAAGGACACGAGTAGGAAAAACAACTTCTTCAAAGCTATGACCTTCATAGGCGTGAATGCGACCTTGAAGAGCGAGGACACGTGTACCTTTTGAAGTCGTTCCGACAACGAGTTGACCAGCATGACCTACGACACTTGTCCCATGAAAGTGAGGGATCTCATTATAAGGAATGATAGTCTTTTCTGTCAGTTTATCAGCAAATTCCCCAAGACCACTTCCAAGTGTCACGGCACTTGTTGGCAGTTCTCCTTGGATTCTTTCTTTGATGGCCTTTGCCGTTTCTTCTAATCTCTTTTGCAATTCCATCTTAGCTCCAAGAGGTTTCTGTTTCATAAATAAGGGGCGCAATCTTTGCAGGTTTTTGGCGCCCTAGTTTAATATCTTTTTGCAAAAGCTCATCTGTAATCTTTTGCGCTAGTTCTTTTTGATTTTCATTGTGGTGAATGGTCACAATGGGTTCACCTTCTTTGACTTTAGAGCCAATCTTCTTATGAAAAGTGAATCCGACACCAAAGTCAATTTTATCTTCCGCTTTATTTCGTCCACCACCGAGACTGACACAATGCTGGCCGATTCGTGTGGCGTCCATTTTTGTAATGAAGCCCGCGCGTGGAGCTGCTACAACATGATGATGACTGGCCTGGGGAAGAATTCCATAGTCTTCTACAACCTTAGAGTTTCCTCCTTGGCGCTCGATCATCTCCTTAAAGGATTGAAGGCCGGCTCCTGATTTAAGGGCTTCTTTCGCTTTTCTAATTCCCGCCGCATGGGTCTTAGCGAGACCTGCGAGAAAGACCATGCCCCCTGCAAGGTGCACTGAAAGATCAGTAAGATCCTTGGGCCCATTTCCTTTGAGGGTCTCAATAGATTCGATAATCTCCAAAGAATTTCCAACAGCATTACCCAGCGGCTGATTCATATCACTGAGGACGGTCATCATATTGCGGTCAAAGCGAAGCCCTGTTTGGCGAATAGACTTTGCTAGTTTTCTCGCTTGAGCCTTGCTCTTCATGAAAGCACCACTTCCTACCTTGATATCCATAACGATACCTTGGGCACCTTCAGCCAGTTTCTTTGACATAATCGAAGCGGTGATAAGAGGAATAGAGTCAACTGTCGCTGTCACATCTCTAAGACCATAGATGATCTTATCAGCCGGAGCGATTTCTCCAGTCTGGCCAATAAGAACAAGTCCATGGGCTTCGAGCATTTCCTTGAATTCTTTTAAATTGAGAGTCGTTTTAAATCCTTCTATGGCCTCAACTTTATCAACTGTTCCACCGGTATGACCGAGACCACGGCCGGCGATCATAGGAACATTCACACCACAAGCTTGGGCCAACGGGGCGAGGATAAAACTCGCCTTATCACCAACTCCACCTGTTGAGTGCTTATCGACAACATGGTTGGCTTCAAAATGAAGGGTCTCACCAGAGTAAAGCATGGCATCGGTGAGGTAGGCCGTTTCTTTGGTGTTAAAACCATTGAGATAAATGGCCATAAGAAGGGCAGTCATTTGGTAATTTCCAATGCGCCCTTCGGTTAGGCCCGCAATGAACCACTTAATTTCTTCTTCACTTAACTCGTGACCGTCTCTTTTTTTGGCAATGATATTATAGGCACTTAGCATGAGTCCTCACTTGACGTAACGGGGTTTTCGCCTCACGATAAATTGTAGGAAAGTTTCCTAACTTTTTACAATGTGAGCGTATTCTATGATCAAAAATTTCATCCTCTCTCTTTTGTGCCTAGCAGTATTCACTTTTAATCCTCAAAAGTCATTTGCTCAGGGTGAGGGAACTGACGACATTTTTGCTCAAAGTATGAATGATATCATTACTGTCGGCGCTTGTGGAGGGATTGGTGCAGTTCTTGGTCTCTCAACATTATCTTTTGTGGATGAGCCCGGTGATCACCTGAAAAATATCGTTGTCGGTGGCGCGATAGGCATCATTATTGGTGTGGGTGTCGTGGCCTACAAGCAGGCGAACGTAAGTAAAGACGTCTATCAAAATAATGCATTTCTTTCACCCTCTCAGACCCCTGAGATGACCACGGCCATGAGAAACTCGTGGCATTCGAAAAATCACTATCAAATTAATGACAACCTTGGTAAAGACAATGCTACAAGTATGCCAGGTGTCAATTTCCAGTTTTCTTTCTAAGAAAATTGAGGGCTTAGTAAGTCTTTTTAGAGGGACCCCCGGCAAATAGCGAGGAGTCCTAATGGAGCGTCTTATTTCTTTTGTGGGCCTACTTTTGATGGTGGGAATAGCTTTCCTCTTAAGTGATGCCAAAAAGAAAATCAATTGGAAAACCGTCGGAGCAGGGCTTGCCCTTCAGCTGACTCTTGGTCTTCTAATCCTTAAAACAAGTGGTGGCCAGGCCGTATTTGAAGGAGCACGCGCTTTCTTCACCGGTATTCTTGCTTATACCAATGAAGGTTCTAAATTTATTTTTGGAAGCCTGATGGAGACTAATCGTTTTGGCTTCATTTTCTTCGTGATGGTTCTCCCGACCATTATTTTTATGAGCTCTCTCATGAGCATCCTCTATCACATTGGGGTGATGCAAATTGTAATCAAGGGCACGGCCAAAGTTATGATCAAGGTTATGGGAACTTCCGGAGCTGAGTCCCTCTCTGCCGCTGCTAATATCTTTGCAGGACAAACGGAAGCGCCACTGGTTGTTAAGCCTTTCATCAACTCAATGACCCGCTCAGAGCTTATGGCCCTTATGACTGGCGGTATGGCAACCGTTGCCGGTGGAGTGCTCGCAGCTTACGTGGGAATGGGCATCGATGCAGGTCACCTTTTGGCTGCTTCTGTGATGTCAGCACCTGCAGCCCTTGTGTGTGCTAAAATCCTGGTCCCCGAAATCGAAGCCTCAAAAACTAAAGGCGAGGTTAACCTCACACTTCCCAACACAACTGCAAATCTTATTGATGCTGCGTCTGCTGGAGCTGCGGAAGGTGTAAAGCTTGCGATTAATGTTGGGGCTATGCTCTTGGCCTTTATCGCTCTGATCGCCCTTGTTAATGGAACTCTTGGCTGGTTTGGTGAGCTTCTAGGCTATCCTGGGCTTTCCCTAGAACTCATTACTGGATATCTCTTTAGCCCCATTGCTTTTATTATGGGTGTTCCTTGGGAAGATGCTTTTAATGTGGGAACTCTTCTAGGGAAGAAACTCATTATCAATGAATTCGTCGCCTATCTTGATCTGCAGGCCATGATCCCCGAGCTTTCAGAGCGTTCCACAATTATTTCAACTTACGCCCTCTGTGGGTTTGCTAACTTTAGTTCAATTGCCATCCAAGTTGGTGGGATTGGAACACTTGCCCCCGAGAGAAGACAAGATCTCGCGCTCTTGGGGATCAAATCCTTGATTGGGGGAACTCTTGCCTGTTTTATGACGGCCTCAATCGCCGGGATTTTTATTTAACTCTAAAGCCTAGAATTTATAGTCGAGTGCAAGTTGAAATTGGCGCCCAGCATTTGGGCCCCATGTGTGAAGTCCATCATAGTGAGCATGATTAAAGTGCCAGTGCCAAGTTGAAGGGGAGTCACCAGCACTTGTTTGAGTGTAGTCAAAGACATTGAGAACATTCAAATTAACTGTGAGTTTTTCTGTCCACTTATAGCCTAAACTAAAATCAACAGTGGCAAAGGTTGGAGCTTTCTGACCTTTCTTTTTGAGTGAGGAATCGAGAATAGGCTCTATTCCTTGATTTCTGTTAACGTAGTGATCACCGTAGCGGCTGTAAGCAGATATATCCCGTGAGGGGACAACCTGTAAGGCGAGGCGCTGAGACCAACGTCCTTTATCAATCTGCGACGTTAAGCCTATTCTCTTTTCAATAGCCGCTGTAGGTAATCTTCTTTTATAAGCCGTTTGGTATTCAAAAATTTCAAAGGTCGCTTCAAGCAGCCACCAATCTTTGGGTTTATAACCCACTAATAGATCGGCGACAAAAATGTCGTAGTCCTGCTCACTATTGCGATAGCGGATAGGCTGATTAAATTCCTCAAAGCCATAGGCCATATTTTTAAGGTGGGTGTAGTGAGCCCCTGCTGTGACATAACCTGTGGGGGTGTTGTAGCTCAGGCTATAAACAAGAGAGTGGGCCTTTTCCAACTCAGTAATGGCCACTTCATAACCACTTTCTTGATTACCATGACCTGATTCAAAGAAGGTGAGAGGAGCACGATAGCCCAGTCCATAACTAAAGCGCTGAGTGAGGTGCTCAGAGAAAGAGTGAGAAAAGATAAAGCGCGGGGCCAGAACCCATTCATCAACTTCATTGGTAAGCTCTAGCCAATTGATGTCAACGCGATCAGCTCTTAAGGCGAGGTTCACTTCAATATCGTCCCCAATCCAGTTGAGACCTGAGTAGAGGGCCGTAGAGAGGTAATCAAAGTTATCTTTTTTAATATCGAGAGCGCTTGTCGAGGGATACTTTTCAAAAAGATTCTCTGAGGCAGAGCGCAGCCTTTCATCTTTTAAAAAGAGTCCTGCTTTGAGGCTGAGCTCTTCATTAAAAAAGTGTTCGAGATAGCCATCAAAAACAAAGGAATTATCGATATGAGAATAGTCAAAGCCATGTTGATAGATGGCTTTTTGTTCTTGGCGAGCGTATCCGCCTTTAAGATTAAGAGTCGTGTCTTCGTCAATATAGTAAAGATGGGTGAGGGCAACTTCAGTACGCGCGAGATCGACCCAGTCAGTGACCTTTTCGGGATCTCCAATATATTGATTGTGGACAGAGCCATCAACAAAGTCAGCTTCTCCGGCAGCATTTGGTCTGACACGGGTGGGCTTGGTCGGGTTTCTGTAACCCCCAAGTATTTCAAGGTCTGAGTAGCCAACTCTTAAAGAGAGATCATGGCTTCTGTTTGGGGTCCAGCGAGATTTAGCAATAAAGCTCTTTCCTTCTCGCTGAGGAAGTTCAGCAATATTATTACTATCTTCATCCCATGTTTCATTTCGATGAAAACTACCACCAAGGACAAGACCTAGGGTCTTTTCATCATTCTTGGTTCCAACTAAGACGTTGTAGTTTTGAGACTGGCGTGAAAACCCGTCATTTACTCCAAAAGAAACTTTAGCCTTATTTTCAAAGTCTAAGGGA
This sequence comes from uncultured Bacteriovoracaceae bacterium, assembly GCA_950054155.1. Taxonomy (GTDB): domain Bacteria; phylum Bdellovibrionota; class Bacteriovoracia; order Bacteriovoracales; family Bacteriovoracaceae. The sequence goes on along the minus strand of CATLOT010000030.1, from coordinate 42,760 downwards.
TTGACTGTAATAAGGTTAAGGGTGCCACCGATAGCTTCAGGGTTAGTAAGTGAAGCCCCAGAGCCTCTCATGACTTGAACTTCAGAGAGTCCAAGAAGGGGGACACTATCAACACCATAGAAACTAGAGACCGCTGAGTGAAGAGGAAGACCGTCAACAAGAATAGAAGTGTGTTCGCCTTTTAGACCATTAATGGTGAGGCGTTTGGCGCCACAGTTGGCGCAGTAGACTTGAGTATCAAGACCAACTTGGTCTTTAACAAGATCAGCAAGGGTCTGATAACGAGGATTTTCAATTTTATCTTTGGAAATTTTTTCGACTTTGAAGGCTTGGAAATTATCAACAGGGCCTTCAATTTCTTTCTTCTCGATGAGAATTTCTCCCGTGGAGTAACTCTCTTGAGAAATTCCAACACGGGAGTATGCTATGAGCAAAATTAAAGTGACGAGATGAATTTTACTCATTTAAAAATCTTTTGTTAGGGGTGGTCGTGGTCATCATGGCCGTGGTCGCCTACTTCAAAAGTAACCTCTTCAACGCCTTCTAGGTTAAACCCTACACAGCCAGCAGCATCGTAGTGACCCGCATGACCAATTTTAAAAATGGCACGGTTTACTTGATTAAGAGTTGAGGAGAATGCAGCAAGTTGAGAAGGATCATCAAGAACAATCTCCATCGCTTCTTCATAGTCATGAAAGTCAGCTGCACTTAAGTCGACACGGAGAGAGTAAATAAGTTCCCCTTGGGCTTCATAAGCAGGAAGTTGATTAACATCAACATCGTCAACATCATGAACAAGAGCTCCAGCGAAAGCAATTGAACCATTTGTTGAATGAACATCGCTGTATTGATTTTGAGAGAGGTCATAACGATAAACACCAGTCTCTAAATCAGGAAGAGTTTGACCGTGAAGTGAGTATTCAAGTTTTGCAAGAACCGAATGACCACCTTTTTCTTCCTTAAGAGCGAGGTGAAGGTGACAGCTTTGACCGAAAAAGTCCGCTCCAGCAAAAACAAGTGAGTTAAGAGTAAGGTCTTGTCCAGGTGTTTGCGTTTCACCACCGATGAAACTGTCGATCGGGCTGACAACCGCTTTTGGCTCTTCAGCACAGCCAGAGAGTGAAAATAGTAGGCATAATGCAGAAATCGATAGATTTTTCATAAGGGGCTCCTTAGGTTTACAGAGAAGGCTATGGCAGGTAATATAGGCTTAGTTGCGACAGAGTTGCAAGAGCAAAAAGGAAACAGGTGAAACTTTTTAAACTTAGTCTTTTAGTCAGTCTATTGGCCCATGGGGCTCTTCTTTTTTGGACTTCCTCCAAAGAAGAGCAAAGTACTGTCGCTCTTGAAGCTCAGCGTGAATTGCATGCTCATCATGGTGAAACCTTTAAAGTCATTCTTCGCATTGAGGAGAGTGAGCTCCCTAAGCTCAAGAGAGTTTTAGAAGGACGAAAGAAAGTCACTCCTAAAAAGGTAGAAAAGAAAAAGACTATAAAGGTGGCACGGAAAACAACACCAAGCCAAAAAGCCCAAGCGCGAAGAGAAAAGCAAGAGGGCGAAAAGAAGCTTAATCAGTACATAACAGAGCTGCGCCAGTTCATTGAAAATCAGAAGTCCTATCCTCGAAAAGCGGCACGCTTAAAGCAAAGTGGAAGTGTTGAAGTTGAGCTTGAAATTGATCAACATGGGCACTTTGTTAAAGTCGAACTCAAGAAAGCTTCTCACTTTAATACACTCAATAGAGCTGCACTAAGGCTCGTTCAACAGATTTCTCACTTTAAACCGCTTCCAATTGAAATGGGTGGCAAAATTACTTTAAGTGTCCCCTTACGCTATTCTCTGAAGCGTTAATTTATGTTGCGGCCTTGGTTAACCTTATTACTTCTCCTTTCTTCCCTAACTAGCTACAGTCTAGAAATTCGAGGCTTGGGAAAGACCCCAACTGTAAAAATGCAAAGCCTCATGAAAGGAAAGACCGTATGGATTCTCTTTCGACCAGACTGCTCCGCCTGTGAGTTGCAGATGAAATCTTTGGATTGTCTTGATGACTTGAGCAAGGTTCGTATCGTCGGTATAGACGCAGGTGAGCGCGAGCTCTACCGGGAAGCCAAGCGTTTTGAGATCCTCAAGAAAATGAAACCCCAGCAAAGTGGACCTTTTTATGGGGATGGGGATGTCCTTAAACACCTAGGTGTAAAACACAACTATTCACCTCAACTTCTCTTCTTTGCAGAGGGTGAGAAGCTTGTTCACCATTTAGGTGCACTTGAGTGTCAGAAATTGCGCCAAGTCACCCGCTAATCTCTCTGTGCCCTCTATCGAGTGTCTTAAGAATTTGCTAGAATCTAAGAGATTTATGATTTTAAAATTTAGGATTAACACATGGCAAAACAACTGTTCATCAACCAGACGCTGGGTGAGTGCCGAGCTGCGCTGGTTGAGAGTGGGGAGATCTTGGATTTCCTCATGGTTCGAGGCGAGCAAATTCGCGACGACCATCCCTCTGTGGGGAATATCTACAAAGGTAAGGTTCTAAGAGTCTTACCTGGAATGCAATCGGCGTTCGTCGATATAGGCTATGAGAAAGCGGCCTTTCTCTATGTCGATGATGCTTATATTCCAACCTTAGAAGAACAACGTGAAATTGCAGAGAGAACAAAGAAAGAGCTCGCCAGTAGGCGCGAGAAAATGGGCGAAGTGATTCCCGATGAACTTTCGACTCTCTCTGATCATGTTAATATGCGCTACCGCCCAGATGTCTCAATAGAATCTTTCTTAAAAGAAGGGGATGAGATCCTTGTTCAAGTGGCTAAGGAGCCTATTTCTACTAAAGGTCCTCGTGTGACAAGACACGTAACCTTAGCCGGTAGACACGTCGTTTTCATGCCTTTTATTGAGCACACGGGTGTTTCTCGAAGAATTGAAAATGATACGGAAAGAGACCGCCTAAGAGAGATTCTTGATACCATTCGTCCTGAAGGTAAGGGGATCATAGCGAGGACAGTCGCTGAAGGGCAATCTTATAAAACTTTAAAGGCTGACTACAATATGCTTAATCGTATTTGGAAGGATGTTATGAAATCCGCTGATACGATAAAAGCACCAAGCCTTTGTTATAAAGATCTTCACTTTGTCCAAAAAGTCCTTCGCGATATTACGGATGAGGATGTTGAAGAGATCATTGTTGATAGCAAAGAGAATTTAAAAGAAGTTGAAAAGTTCATTCAAAAGTTTCTTCCCAATATTAAAGGTAAGGCCAAACTCTATAATGAGGATATACCTCTTTTTGAAAAGCATGGCCTTGATATGGAGATAGAGAGAGGACTCTCTAATAAGGTGTTCCTGCGAAGTGGGGGCTCTCTCAATGTCGATCAAACGGAAGCACTTGTTTCCATTGATGTGAATACAGGAAAGTTCGTTGGTCGAAAAACCCTAGAAGAGACAATCTTACGGACTAACCTAGAAGCCGTTAAAGAAATTGCGTATCAAATGCGCTTAAGAAATTGCGGTGGGATTATCATCATCGACTTTATCGATATGGAAAAAGAGGACCATCGAGAGCAAGTTTATAACTCTCTTCTTGAGGCTTTAAAGAAAGATAGATCCAAGACCAATGTCCTTCCAATCTCTGGTCTTGGCCTTGTCGAAATGACAAGAAAGAGAACTCGAGACACTTTGACGCGTTTGATGTGTACGGGCTGCCCTTATTGTGAAGGGACGGGAGTTGTGAAATCAACGGTTACCGTCTGTTATGAGCTCGTAAGAGAGCTTATGAAGGTCATTAAAAAGAGTGAGGGGAATAAAGTCTTTATTTATGCCCACCCTGAAGTGACAGCAAGACTCTGTTCAGAGGATGCTGAAATGGTTGAAACCCTTGAAGAGACCTTTGGTAAGCAATTGGTTATTCGTTCTGAGAATAACTACCATATAGAGCAGTACGAGATTTTCGCTCAAGAGTTCTAATCACCTGATTTTTTCTTACATGGGGGGCGTTGCCCCCTGTAATTTTGTTAATACGAGTTCTTTATTGTGATCCGTCTTGTAGGTTCCCTCTATCAAAAAAATTGAGGAGAAAACGATGAAGAAAGTGATCAAAGCTTCTTGTGCTCTGGCGAGCTTGCTCTGCCTATCGGGCACCGTAATGGCAACAGCACCTGAATTAGTGCAAAGTGAAACTTGTAAGCGCACGACTCAAGGAGAAGAGATCCTACGAAGCTCTGAGTTTTCTTGGGGGATGAGCCTTGAGGAAATTAAGAAAAAGGAAGTGAGTGTCTACGAGAGGGGCTTTCGCTTAAAGGAGCGCGCTTTCCTTGAAAATGGCCAAGTCTACCTTCCCTATACTCCCTATGGAGGATCTGAAGAGAAGATAAAGCTAAGTGATCGCTTCATTAAAAGCGTTATTGCTCACGTTGAAGAAGGGCTTAAGAGAGGCTACATAGACGCCGTTATTTTTCCTGACATGGGCCATAGCCATCTCTTCATTCCTCAGAAATTCTACGATGAAAAAATTAAGCCGATTCCTGCTAAGGAAGGTCACAAGAGATATGAACTCATGCTTAATCATGAAGAGACGCGTTTTCTCTATCATACCGCTGAGCAACTCACGATGATTGATGAGGATAAGAAACTCATAGATGATCGAAAAATCCAGTGGCGCTTCTTCACCCGTAACCTTGTTGGGGGAAATAAGGCCCTTGGCAAGATTGAACTTCTTCACAATGAAACCCATAGCCACAATACGGCGCGCTCCTATGAAGAAGGCTACCGTTATTGGGGAGCGGGCTTCAATATTAATGGTTCAAAGAATGGCTGTTTTGCTTATAAGAGAGATGGCAAGACATTCTATTTTGACTTGAGTCTTAAAGATCTAGAGCCCTAGTGAACAAAATGGGGCTAATCTGACCATTTTAGGTGGAGTCAGCCTGGCCCCGATGCCAAAGCGCACCTGTAAATTTGACAAAATGACTTGGTGCGCACAAAGAAGTGTGACATAAACGGCGCACTTTCAAATCAGAATAATTGAGATAACCCAAAAGCAAATAGAGGAGAAAGAAATGAAAATGAAAAAATTAGCTCTTACAGCATCAGTTCTCGCAACGGCAGTCATCCTTAACGGCTGTGGTGGTGGAGGCGGTGGTTCAAGCCGTGATTATGGATACTACAGTTCACCTTATATTACTGCGAACGGTTTCGTTAACGCCCTTAACAGTGTTGATGGTGCTTACACTGATTCTGAAGTAATTCTTTATACTAATGAGACAGAGCGTTCACGTCTTATTGGTCAAGAAGATTGGTTCGTTATCTATGATGACAAGTTCAATGAGTACAAGGCCGTAAGTCTTCAATATATCAGAGCAATTACTTATTACTCATACTATTCAAGCAACTACCAAACAGCTGAGGAATTCAGAAATATTGAAAATAGCGATATTGCAGCTGGATACGTTTGGGGTGACCTTGGTGGTGATGACTACGAAGTTGTAACTCTTGGACCAGGTGGTTATTTCTACGGTGAAGAATCTGGTTATGCTTACGAGGATGAGGTTGAGTCTACTGACGTTAACCTAATGGCTGCAGAAGCAGAGATGAAGAAACTTGCAAAGAAAGTTTCAAATATTTCATACACTTACCAAGTTTCACCAGCAACTGCCCTCTCTCTTGTTTCACTTGGAGAAAAGGTTGAAGGGATGATTCAAAAGGGTGCTAACCAAGAAGAACTTACGGCAGAAGACCAAGAAGTCCTTCTTAACGACCTTGAGCACCTTACAGGCCTTACTTTAGAAGATGCTATCGCTGCTGGTGTTTCTGATGAAGCTAAAGAGCAAGCTCTTGATAAGATCGCCTCTAAGACAGGTGCCAACAGACAAGTTCTTGAGAGTAAACTTCTTCCAGAACTTTTTGGTATCAAGTAAGCAGAAAGTTTACAAAAACTTACAATGCATAAAAAGCCCCGCTATTAACGCGGGGCTTTTCTTTTTTGGCATCAGTTCTGCACTAGCTCTCCGTACACACGCAATGTCGGAGAAAAAAGGAGAGAACATGTTGCAGGATTTAAACCCTAAGAAATTAGCTATGACTTCACTAACGCTCGCAGCCCTAACTTTCGCAAGTTGTAGCGGCGGAGGCGGTGGCGGTGGTACCGGCACGGGTGGATCGACTTACGGTCAATATTCTTCACCTACGATCACGGCTAATCGTTTTATCACAGCCCTTAATGATGTGGATGGTCTTCCTGCTGATGACCTCTCTGAACTGATCCTTACCATCGATGAGACTGAGAGATCTCAACTCGCTGGGCAAGATGATTGGTTCGTTATTTATGATTCAAAGTATGATGAGTATAAAGCGGTATCTCTTCAGTATGTACGCTCTATCGTTTATTACGATTATTATTCAAATGACTTCTCAGCTGCAGATGAATTCAGAAATATTGAAACTGATGACATCCTTGATGGTTATATCAATGGTGACTACCTCGGTGATGATTACGAAGTCGTAACCCTTGGAACAGATGGTTTCTTCTATGGTGAGGAATCTGGATATGCTTACGAAGACGAATCTGAAACAACCGATGTCAATTTGATGGCCGCTGATTCAGAGAAAATGAAGTTCTTTAAACAAGCTTCTAATGTCAGTTACACGTATTCAGTTTCACTTGAAACGGCAATGAGCCTTGTGACTCTTGGTTCAAAAGTCGAAAGCATGCTTAAGAAGTCTGATAGTGAACTCACTGCTGAAGACCAAGCTGCTCTCATGGGTGATATCGAAAATCTAACAGGTGTTACTCTAGAAGAAGTTGTTCAAGCTGGTTTTGACAACAAAAAGAAAGAAGAAGTTCTTGAGAAAATCTCATCTAAAGTGGGAACGACTGCTCAGCACCTTGAAGGTAAGCTTCTTCCAGAACTCTTTGGGGTTCAAATCTAAGAAGCTCTATTCTTTTAGGAGGAGCTGCTCATAGGTTCCTCCTAAAATGACTTTGCCAGCAACTAAAGTACCCGTTCTCTTAAGAATATAATTTTTTTGACCTTGGGGTTGATTCGAGGAGAGGTTTTCAAGGGGCTTGCATTGAGGAACTTTACTGCTCTTTAATACAGCCTTATGAAAATGAATCATTCCCCAGGTGTCTTGATCACAGTAGATATGATCTTTTGGAGAGAGGATCGTTGAAAGGTGAGAGGTTATAGGAAGAAGATCACTGGCTTGGCGAAAATAAATCTTTTGAAAGCTAAAGAAATAGAGTGAAAGAAACCCGGGAATAAAAACCGCAAGAAGGGACTGAATAGACCATCTTGAAAAACCCGACTCAAGTACCGGCGAAATAAGTAAGCTGAAATTCAAAAGGGCCACTGCATGGAAGAAGAGGGTGAACCTCTGATCCATGGCAAAGGGCGAAAGATTAAAGAGATCAAGAAGTAGGGTCACGACCATAAAGAACAAAAGAAAGAGAGAATAACTCCTTTGTTTTGAAGTGGCTTCTTGATTAAAAAAGAAGTGAAAAACAGGGTAACTGAGAAAAGCGAAAACCATTGGATTCATCAGTTGCTTCACTGTTGGCCAAAATCCATAGCCACCAAGGAATTGGCGCTCCATATAAGGGAGGTGGTAATGGATTTGAAGTCTAAGGCTAGTGAAGCTAAAGATGGCCATCATAAGAAGACTAGGAATAAAGACACAAAGAGGGCGTAGGACCCTCTTTTCTTTTTGGTAAAGCCAAAATAAGTAGAGAAGGGCGAGGAGAATGATGGGCCAGACGGTATAGCGACTTGAAGCAAAGAATGCGAGGGGAATACCAAGAAGAATGAAGTGGGCCGACTTTTCCTCTTTAGGCTCTAAAAGCTTAAAGTAGAGGAGAGCGCAGAGGGTAAGAACGGCACAAACCTCCATAATATAGGGTCTGACAGTAAAGAGATAATCAAAGAAGATCTGATCCTGCCAAATCAAATAGAGAAGAAGTGCTCCTACTAAAGGAGCTATGCGAAAGCTCTTTAAAAAGAGTGAATAGAGCAAAAAGCTTACAAGAAAGAAACTAAAAGGGAGTAAGCGTAAAAAGAAAGCGCTCTTTATCCCAAAGAGCTCTCCTAAGGAATTCCATATAAAGATGACAAAATTGAATCCCCCTGGGTCCATGGATCCCCCATGAGAGTTCACAAAGAGGATTTTCGTAAAGTCTTTTAAAGGAGCATGCGCCAGTGAAGGACTGGTGAGGTCATGAAAAGGGATTCCGAGTGAAGAAAAGTAGAGAATGATCTCATCAATATTGAAATTTTCAAAGAAGAGGTTTCTTTGAATAAAGAAAGTGAAGAGGGCAAAGAGGATAAAGGGGCTTAATTTTTGGAGCCTCAAGGTTAACGCCTTTTTTATTGGTTTTGTCTAAATTTTAGACAATTTTAGCACTTAAGTCTTGGAATAATCATGGCATAAGTGGTCTGAACTTTGCATCTCTATGGGGTGAACGTTCAATTAATTAAGGATTAACTTTGGGAACTTTAAAAAGAAGAAAAATCTTTTTGTTTTTTTCACTCATTTTAGCTCTCTTTTCAGGGATGAGGTCACTCTACTCCCAAGAAGAGAGAATTCCTTTGGCCTCTATTCGCCAGCCTTCAAATGATCTTATTTTTGAAGGAAATATCCTTACCGCAGAAGATGCATGGTTTCTTCAACAAAATGAAAAAGTGGATCTTTCCTTGCTCGACCCTATGGAGTCAGTAACGTGGAAAAACCGTATCGAAAATGTGCTCAATCCCGCCTGGGATGAAATCCCCATTGATGAATCGAAAGAATATCTCTTTAAAGGGTCAATTTCCTCAAATCAAGGGATCATGAGATTTAACGTGCTTCCAGAGGAAGGTCGTGATCGAGTGTTTACGATTCTGCTGGAAAAGACTCTTCATACAACATTACTCAGAAGAAACCTCTTAAGAAAATTGGGTTATCAGATCGCTCCAATGAAGTATTTAAAGTCGTTAAAAGTAACATTCGACAATATTGAACAAAGAGATCAATTTCTATCTCGAGAACTACCCGAAGCTACTTATGGAGCGCCTTCACGCTGGTTAGGTTTTGATCATAAAGAATTAACGGATGAGCAACTGACCCTAACATTTAATGATGTTGTTGCTTTTATGCCTCAAGAAACAGACCATTACAATGTAGCGATGGGGGTTCCTCAAAGACGGCTTGTTAGTCGAACCTTGCGCTCCCTCCTTATTCCTTACGCTGTGGTCAACCTTGGAGAGTCTGTTAATAAGCTTCCTTGGAATGTGGGTCTTGTCGATAATGAAAGCGTGGTGCTGCCGCACTTTACTTACGCCAATATGAACACTGCGATTGAGGACGCACGGTGGGCTGCTCGTCGTTTAGCTAAGCTCAATCGTGATGATTGGAAAGAAGTGGTCGAGGCCTCTGGCTTTCCTAAGCCTGTTGAAGCAATTCTCATTGAAAAGCTCATAAGTCGAAGAAATTCTCTTCTCTCTCTTTTAGAAGTGGATGCCGAGAGTATTTCCTTTGAAACAAATATTAATATCGCTGGAGAAGTGGAATCAGGTCGTCTTCTTAAAGAGGACTGGGATGGCTATGCCAGCCGCTTTGCTCATGGCCAACCTGAATCGCCGTTCAAAGATTTTGAGTACTTTGTTTTTTCTAAAATTCAAAGTTCCGTTCTCACTAATTTAATGAGTCTCGTTAATGAGAAACTCAGTGTTTTTGATCCTACTGAAGCAAAGTTTGAGTTTATCAAAGATCAGTTTGAGGAAGGACTTGAGCACTTTGTTGAAACGGGTGAATTTAAAGAATTTGGCGTGGGGACTTGGTTTAGTCCCGTCGTTAACGGAGGGCTCATCCTCAATCGTGATATTGTCGTTGGCAATTACTTAGGGACAGATAATTTGGTTCAATTGGCCGATACTGTGGGAGTTTCTCTTACTCTTGGTGGCATTATGGGGATTGAAAACTTACCTTCATGGCCAGTTGCAAGTGTTTCAGGAACCGTGAGTGCTGTTAGAACTTATACTCACCTTAAGCCGGTTAAAACCCTAAAGGCTTCGTTTAAAGAGCCTTATCGTAATCTCATGGTCCCACTTTTAAAGAGGGACCTTAGAAAGACTCTCTCTCAGTTAGGGGACCTCCCTAATCAAGATAGTGAGCCCGATGCTGATGGTGTTGATCCAAGGCTAAAGGCGATTGAAGGATTTATTTCAGATATTAACGAAACATTGGGAGTCGGCGAATCACTTCTTATTACTGATAGACTTACTCCAAGAGTCTTTGGAAATGGTAGCCTTAATATGATGGAAACAAGGGTGAGCCTCGGTGGGGGTGTCCAAGGCGCTGTTGTGAGAAGACTACACCTCTATAGAAAGGACCCCAGTACTATTCATGTTTATGAAGATAAAGGAAGAACCTATACTCTTAGTCTGAATGCAGGGATCGATCACTATATTCCAGTGGTAAAAGTTGATACTTCGCGGACTAAGGGGAAGTACAAAGTAAGGTTTCATCAGGTTAATATTAACGGCGAGGTTAGCGAGAACCCAGATCTCTTTTCTAATGCCATTGCATTGAGCAGTCTTATTGAAGAGGGGTCAAGTGAACTTCTTGAGGTGAGAGAGAAACCCTATATTGTCGAAGGAGACTTTCTTGATAAATCGACGAAGTTCTCTTTTTTGGTGTGGAAGGCAAAGTACCTCAAGGGGGACAATGATATTGTGCTTACCACTCCAGGGCAGCAACGTAATGAGTTTGTAAGCCTGACAAGTCAGTCTCAATCTGGGATTAACTATCAGAGCTTTGTCTATGACGTAATAAACTATTACCTCAAAGACATCTCTAAGGACCTTCCTATCACTCCTCAATTGGATGTGAATCGTTTTCAAAATCCAGGGCAAAGTATCTTTGGAGTGAGTGAAACACTGAGTGCTCGCTTTGAAGCTAGAAAAAATAAAAGTGAATTGAAGGACCGCTTTATTGGTCTTACCGATAAGAGAGAGGGATGGTCTGCAAGCAAGAAGAAACTTCAGCGCTATATTGATGAGCTCAACACAAAGTACGGAACAACACTTTTTAATGTGGGGAGTGTGAATGATGCTCAAGCCCTTCAACTCTTTGAAATTAGTGTGAGTACTAATATCTACGAAAAAGGGATTTCTAATATTGAAAACGTGACTCAGAAGACCTTAGAAGATCTTGGGCGCCGTTATGGTAGGGAGCGATGGAATGAATGTCGTCGAAATTCAAGGCGAAATCGCGTTATCCGTACAGCACGCACGCTCATTGAATGTGGCAACCTTGGGAGTCTGATGGATAAGGTGAGGGAGTGCTCAAAATTAACTAAAGGTACAAAGAAGAAATCAAAATGTGCCCTCGACTTGGCCAAGAAGATGGTTAAGGATCTCGAGTTTAACGACTTTTTAAAAATTGTTGGTGTTGAAAATGTTTTTGTTCATGGGGCGATTAATGGATTCAGAAAAGAGTCTGAAATTCTAAATGCTCCCATTCGGGCTAATACTATTGGCCGTGTCCGCAGTAAGTACTGGAATGGTCCCCTTGACCGTTTAAGAGATATTATCGGAATTCAAGGTGGCGAACTCAATGGGTCTTGGATAAGGGAGAGTTTATAATGAAGAATTTAATCTTACCCCTTTCGCTGCTCGCGGGACTGTGGCAAGGAACTCAAGCACAAGACTTTAATGATACTCTTTTTGAAAAACAATGGGGTCTCTCTAATAGTGGGCAAACGATTTCTCGCCGTAGTGGTGACCTTACCTATGACCAAATCGTCGGTATAAAAGGAAGGGATATTAATTATGTGGATTTTAAATCCATACCCCCCGATATTCCTGCCGATAGAGAAATTGTTGTTGCCGTTCTCGATAGTGGCCTGGATGTTAATCATCCGGAAATCAAGGACAGAATATTCTTTGATAAGAAACTATGCCCCAAAGAAGAAGATGCGAAAACGAAGCCTTGTAGTGGTATAAATATTTTAAAGCGAAATCTCGATCTTACTGATGATATGGGCCACGGAACTCACGTCGCTGGTATCATTGCAGCTACTGCCCAAAATAAACAGGGGATTGCTGGAATAACAGATGAGCGTATAAAGATTCTTCCTGTCAAAGTCCTCTCCGATGAGATCTCTGGCTTTGTCTATAATCAGCGTTACGTTACGGACCTCTTTGCCGATGGAATTGCTTACGCCATTCAACGGGGAGCTCATGTAATTAATATGTCTATTGGTTGGCCGAAGCTTGTGCAAACGCCACGAATGCAAAGGGCCCTCGCGTTAGCGGCACAGAGAAACGTCGTCGTTATCGCAGCTGCAGGAAATAATAATAAACAAGTGCCAACATACCCTTGTACCGTTGATAAAGTCATTTGTGTTGGAGCTGTTGATAATACAGGCGCAGTGACAGAGTTTTCAAATTACGGAGGGAAGGTTGATATTCTCGCACCGGGTGAGTTTATCGTTTCAACCTATCCTCAGGACTCGGTAGAATCAAGAATTCTAAGAATTCGTGGCTATGAAACGAAGAATGGAACGAGTCAGGCCTCTCCTTATATCGCAGGGATCGCTGCTAGCTTGAAATTAATTGATCCCCAAATGCCGATCCGTGAAGTCATGGCGAGGCTCTTTAGCTCAAGTCGTGATCGTGAGGAAAGTATTTTTGAAGGGAAGTTTTCAAAATATGGATTAGTCGACATGAAAAAGGCTCTGATCTCAGCGCCTAAGAACTTTGCGAGTCCAGACTTTAAAGAGCTTCTTGATCTCAATTATAAAAGCCGTGATGGAAGTTTCTTCTTTAGTCTGCCTATCGAATCGCTGATGGGTGATTTTAAAGATCTCCAGGTTTCGGTGACTTTTAATCGCAGTGATATTGTTATTGAAGCTCCTGAACAGAGTGTTGATTTGAAAGAGGGACAAAAGAGAAGTGTTCTCATAAAAGGGAAGCTCCTTGATCTCAATAAGGACAGTAATTTTCTTATGACAGTAGCACTAAAGTCTTCAGACTTTAGCTCTGTGACCCAAACAACTCTTATCTTTTCTCGCGACCTTGGGCGAGAGGGAGCTGATGAGGTCTCGGCTATCGAAGGCTTCAAAGACACGGAACTGACCTTTATTGAGGGCGCTCGTAAGGTGAGTCGCGTGAAGAAGGTGCGCTTTTCTTCTGAGGAAACGAATGCTCCCCTATACCACGCTCAAGTTCCTAGTCTTCAAACAGAAGAGAAGACAACTCTATCCTTTCTTTTGCGAAAACAAGGGAAGTGGGGAAGACTTAATCTGGAGATGGAAAAGTTTCATGAAGTCTCTAATGTTTCCTTTGCAGATTTTAATGATGATGGAAAACTTGATTTTCTTGTCTTTGGTATTAGTGAAGATCAAAAGAGCCTCGTTTTTAATTATCTTTTGGGACAAGACTCTGGAGATTATAAAACGGAGAAATTTCTCTTTCCTCTTCTTAATTATAAGAATTTTCCCCTTGAATATGATGAACTTGGCGAAACGGCTTTTATTTCCATTCCTTTTAAAGGAGGGAGCCTTCTTGTTCCGACCTTTAAAATGACTTACCGTCTTCCTGAAGAGGATAATACAGATGATATTCTTGAGCGTGTACCCGAGACGGCAATTGCCCAACATCAGTATTTTCTTGAGCCTTTGGAAAATGGTGAAATGCGTTTAAGAGTTGTGAACTCTCTTGAGGCCATCAATACGTTTAGAATGCAATTCTTTATTGAAGAGTGGCAAAGTGTAAGCTTTGATGAAGCCTTTCCTCAGAGTCAAAAAGATAGAGCACTAGGTCTCATCCGTGGTCTTGTTTCTGTCGGTGAGGAATTTGCTCGTGACTACTATCTCTATACTTTTGTTAATGGCCAGTTAAGTTTTGAAAGGGTTTTCTTTCCGGAGAGACTTCTCGCTGGGAATAATACACGCGAACTCCTAAGTGTTGGTGGAGAGAACTTTGGTGAAGTGACTGAAAATGTTGAATTTCTTGCTGCCCTCAAGAGAGATCAGGTTCGCTCCTATGTTTGGAATCCGCAAACGAAAAGAGGAGAAGCCCTTGTTATTGATACAAAAAACTGGAGTGATCCCATCTTTAATTCTATCAGTGCCTTCAATGATGAGAATAAGACAAGACTTATTGAAACACGTTACTACCTCCGTTCTTATGGGAAGAATGGTGAACAAGGACGTCTTCGTATCAATAGAGAAAGTTCTTTTCCGGGTGTTCAGTTTTCTGAAACCTTAAGCCCCATACTCTTAAAGAAAGAGGGCGACACTTTACCAGGATTATTTATTAACTCCACTTTGATCTTTGGCAATCGTCTCTACACGATGGCCCAAACGGAGGAAGGATTTATTCGCCCCCTTCGCTTTTCAGTGGATATTCCAAATCTCTGTGTCTACCTCAATCCCGAAAAGATTGATGGTACTTTTCACTACATGATGCTTTGTCGTAAAGGACAGGGGGAAGTGACCCTCGAAACAGTCCCTCTCGTTTATTAAAAGTGGCCCTCCTTAAGAGGGCCCTTTTCTTCTAGTTTAAGAAAATATGCTGGCTCTGATCGATTTGGCTTGAAGGCCCCTTTTGCTCACAATCAGGGTTCTGACTAATATTGTCTTGGTTAAAGAAGTCAGAAAAGCCAATAGCCTCAAAGACAAAGGAGTCGTCTTCAGTGCTCATTGCACGATAGAGAACTTGTCCTTGATCGTCAGGCTTCATGAGTGCAATTTGATAGCCGAGTGTATGAGGAGAAGTGATTTCTATCGTCTTTCCATCAATAATCTCCCAGGCGACACCTGCTTCAAATTGAAAGAAGTCATTAACATTGTCCGCATTGAGACCAATATTAGTGCCACCGACTCTTTGAATGGAGAGGCGCATACTTTGAGTGTGAATGGTTTGAATGAGAAAGCCAACTTCCTTGAGGTAGTCCCGACAAGTCTCTCTCATTCCTTCACGATACCAATCCGTTACATCCACTGAATCGAGATACTCAATGACAAGTCCGTCAAGTTCAAGATTGACCTTCATTGATTCTTGAAGGCCAAAGCCCGCAGATACAATGGGAATACCTAAGGTGAGAAAACCGAGGTTTCCTTGAAAAGTATAATCGTATTTCCTTTGGATATTGGCGCGATCTTGATATCGGGGCAAAAAATCATTTTGAGGGAAGCAGCTTTCAAAGTTTGCGACGTATGAAAGGGCAGTAGGGCGACCACCGACGAGGATTCCTGTATGGGTTCCTTGCTCACCTCGATCCATGGCATTTTGAAAACCGATGAAACCAAGGGGTTTGACGAGAGCATTAAGTTCACTCACTGGGTCTTTTGTAATTTCCTCTTCCGGCTGGCAAGAAAAGAGAAGAAGAGAGAAGCAAGTGAGAAAGAAAGATGAGCGTTTCATAGTAACCTCCAAGTGTGTTTTTAATGAGGAGAGATGACGTACCGCTTTCACAAGTTTGAAGTGTAGTCGAAGAGCAGATTTTTCAAAAAATTCCAAATCGCTCCTTTAAAGAGTTGAAATCGGGAAACCTCGATTGGAGCGATGTGGCATTAAATTTTGATATCAATTCTTCTGGACAGTTTTTGGGCAAAAGGCAAAAACAGTGTGGCGACAATCTAAGTGATTGATTTTATATAAGCCTAAGGCGTGTAATCAAAGGCTTAAGACGTTGTCAAAAGAGGCTCGTGGTGTTAGACTTCGGCACTTTGACATTCACTAGACCCCGCTATTGGGCATGGGGCCCTTTAGCCGTTTAGTCCAGGAGGTTTTTATGATCTATGAGTTGGCCCTAGTGGCGAAACCAGAAGCTACTGAAAATGATGTTGCTGCTCTTAAAGCAATGGTTCACGAAGTAGTAAAAGCTCACGACGGTGAAGTATTCATCGAAGATGAGTGGGGAAAAATGACCCTTGCACAACCTACAACAGAAGGTACACCTGCAGGTCACTTTGTTTATTTTATCTTTAAGGCAAACACGGAAAACAACAAAGAACTTATCCGTCGTCTTAAAATTAGCGACTTTCACCTTCGTCACATGTTCATCGCTCTTGGTGAAGATGAAGACCGTGAAGCTGTTGTTAAGGCTTACAAAACTCCTTTCTCTAAGACTTACAAAGGTTCTGCTACAGAGAAAGAAGGTGATGAAGAGTCTGACAATCCTAAGAAATTTGCTCGTCGTAAATCTTGTTACTTCAAAGCAAATAACGTTACAGCGAACTGGAAAGATCCTGCGACATTTACATGGCTTATCAATGAGTTTGGAAAAATTTCTCCAGCTCGTATTACAGGTGTAAGCCGTAAGCACCAAAGATTTGCAACGACTGCTATTAAAAGAGCTCGTCAAATCGGTGTTGCAAGCTACGTTTCTAACAGAACAGCTGAAGTTCGCGCTTAATTAACCATAGCGCTAATAAAAAGAAGAATTGTTAAAAAAATTGCTAAGAAAAGAACGATAAACGACAAATGATGAATAACGAAGATAAGAACAACCATTCAGATGAGGCGCCCAAGGGATTCAATCCCGAAGGTGAGTCAGAGCTTAGAGCGATGATGATTCCTCAGTTGAATACAAGTAAGCTAGCCTTTCTTGGGGTTCTTGCATTCTTATTTTCAAGTCTTGAGCCTTTTGCGCTCTTTGCCTCTATTCCTTTCACCATGAGCTTTCTTCTCTATGGAAAAATGAAGACATTCATGATGGGAGTCGTGGGGACCGTTATCGCTTTCTTACTGGTTCAGATTCAATTTAATCAAGGAAGTGCACTTGGAACTTTTCCTCTTGCTCTTATCTATGGTTACCTGATCTCAAGAACCGTGCGTGCTAAAGATCATCCTCTTAAGGGGATTGTCATTAATGGGGCGTCGGTCTTTCTTGTCATGATGGGATTGATTCTAACACTGAACTTCCAAAGGGAAGGAGGCCTTCGCGGGATCCTGACTCCTTATGTTCAGAAAACAGCGACTCAATATCATGAGAGTCTCGTAAACGCTGTTGGTGCTGCTGGTGAGCAGTTACGCCAACTTGAAGATGTGATGAAAGAGCCTAGTTTGGTTGTTGATCCTGTCTTAAATTACGGAACTGGATTTATTTTTGTTGTTGTTATGCTTAGCTTTTGGGTTGGAACATTTGTGACCTTGAGAATGGCCCCACTGTGGAAGCCATTTCATGAGTATCCCTATGATGTGAAAACTCTGACAGGTCTTAAAATGCCATTTCCATTGGTTTGGCCACTTATGGGTATTCTTGCTCTTTGTGTCGGTCATGCTTATGAAGTTCTTGGAACATGGGCTGAAGTTATTGGACTTAACGGTTTGATGGCCTTTGGTGTGTTCTACTTCTTTCAAGGATTTGGGATTTTAAGCGAGCTTCTTACTTATTGGCATTTCTTTGGTTTCTTAAGAACGATGGCGATTTTTTTCGCCTGTCTTATGGCCTACCAAATTCTCGCCCTTGTTGGGGTGCTTGATACGTGGGTCGATTTTCGCAGGTTTTTTAACAAAAAGAATGATGAACAAAATTTTTAAGGAGATACGATATGAAGGTTATTCTTACTGAAAAGGTAGCTTCACTAGGAAATGTTGGTGAGGTTGTGAATGTTTCTGCGGGTCACGCAAGAAACTTCCTTATTCCAAATAACAAAGCGGTTCTTGCTGATGATTCTAACAAGGCTCAGATGAACCACTATAATAAGATGCTTGCTAAGAAAGTATCTGAAGAGAAGTCAGCTGCTGAGGCAGTTGCTAAGCAACTCAATGGACTCAATCTTGATCTTATCAAGAAAGTTGGTTCAAACGGTCGTCTTTTCGGAACAGTTACAACAACTGAACTTTCTAAGATTCTTGCTGACAAAGGCATTGAAGTTGAAAAAAGAGTTCTCTCTGTAGACAACCCTATCAAAGCGGTTGGTTCTTACACTGTTAAAGCAAAGCTTTTCAACGGCGTTGAAGCTGAGTTTGGCGTAAAGGTAGAGATGGATCCTAAGCAAGCTGAAGAGCTTAAGAAGAAAGCTGAAGCTGCAGCGAAGAAGAAAGCTGCTAAAGCAGAAGCTGACGCAGCTGCTAAAGAAGCTGGTGAAACAGCTGAAGGTGAAGAAGCTAAGGAAAATCAACCTCTTACTGACGAGCAGAAACTTGCTAAAGAGGCTGACGAACTTCTTCGCAGCTAGTATCATCTTAAACAATGATCAAGTGATGAGAGGGCCCGCTATGTCGGGCCCTTTCTTTTTTCCTATAGCCGCATTTGGAGAGACTTTATTATGGATATGATGAATATGCCGAGTGATACACCACAACCAAAAAAAGGTCCTAATAAGGAACTCCCTCATGACCTTTTAGCGGAGCGCTCACTTCTTGGTTGTCTGATTATCGATGGTCAATCCTTCGACGATGTTTCAGACCTTAAGCTCGAGAAAGCAGATTTCTATCAGCCTAAGTATGGTGTTATTTTTGAGGCTATTAGTGACCTCGCTCTCGGAAACCAGGCCATAGATTACGTCACGGTAAGTTCACGTTTAAATGAAGCGGGAAAACTTGAAGAGATTGGGGGAACGAGTGCTATTACTGATCTCGTTGAAGATCAGGCCAGCTCGGCTAATATTTATCACTACGCAAAGACAGTTAAGGATAAGTCTTCATTAAGAGAAATTATTAGAACAGCGATGAGGGTTACTGATCGTGGTCTAAACTTTCAAGGTAAGACAGAGGACTTCATTCAAGATGTGGAGGCTTCTTTTTTCAAACTAACTAATGATGCTAAGTCCGGAAAGATGATGCGTCTTAATGCCTGTCTTAAAGAGAACCTCATCGAGCTAGAGGATATGTCTCGTAACCCTGGTCAAATTCAAGGTCTTGGTACTGGTTATCCTAAACTAGACTCCCTCTTGCTGGGGCTTCAACCAGGTCAGCTTATTATTTTAGCAGCTCGTCCTGCCATGGGGAAAACATCTCTGGCCCTTAATATAGCTAATAATGTTTGTGAGCATCATGGTAAACCTGTCGCTATTTTCTCACTGGAAATGCTTGATAAAGAACTTTCCATGAGGCTCTTAAGTTCTAAGGCTAAAGTTGATTCAAAGAGATTAAGAACAAAGAACTTCCTTGATACCGATCTTCGTAATATTGGCCAGGCAGTAAAAGAGCTTTCAAGTTATCCTATTTTTATTAACGATAACGGTGAATCAACAATTCTTGATATTCAATCCCAGTGCCGAAAAATTCAAGCAGAGCATGGGTTAGGGCTCATTCTGATTGACTACCTTCAGCTTATGAATCCGCATAACAAATCAATCTCTCGAGAGCAGCAAATCTCTGAGATGTCCCGTGGTTTGAAAACACTTGCAAAAGAACTTGAGTGTCCTGTGATCGCACTCTCTCAGCTTAACCGTGGGGTTGAGTCGCGACCAAATAAGAGACCAACAACTGCCGACCTTCGTGAATCGGGAGCCATTGAGCAGGATGCCGATATCGTGATGTTTGTTTATCGTGATGAAGTTTACAACCCTGACACCAAAGAGCCTGGGGTTGCCGAGATTATTGTCGGTAAGAACCGTGCCGGTGAAACGGGAACGGCTAAGCTTGCTTGGGTTGGTGCTTACACCAGCTTTGAGAACCTTTCTTTTCAGGGTAATGAGCAAGATTAATTCTCTTCCTGAAGGAGAGTTCTGGTCACTACAATTTCTTAAGGGAGTGCCGACTCTCTTTACAAAACCACGAAAAATTTTTGCTCTCTACTCTGATGAAGTTTGTGATTTATTAGAGGGCGTAATCGTCAGTCATGAGCCCGCGGTATTTATTTCGGCGCTTCTTTCAAAAGAGAGCGAAGAGCACCTCATTTTTCATGCATTCTACGAATTAGGAACTTTTTGGGAAGGCCGATTAGAAAAGAAGACTCTACTTGGTTATTGGATGCTCTTTGATGAGAGGTCAGAACTTTGTGAAACTTTCTTTGAGAGCAAGGCTAATGACATTAAGCTCGAGTGGAGTGTTCCCGGATTTGAAGAATACGAAAAAGCTTTTGAACGGGGATTGCATCACCTTAAGCGGGGGGATTGTTATCAATACAATCTCACGTTTCCCTTTAAGGCTAAAGGGGCTGACTTTATTCTAGATGACTTTTTAATCCGCCTTTGGAGAAAGAAAGAGGCAAGGGGGGAATTCGCCTCCTTTACCCAAGTGGGTGAAATTGGTCTCTATTGCAATAGTCCCGAGTGCCTCTTTGATATTGAAGAGGGCGAGGAGGGGCAACTTCTTCAGACTCGTCCTATTAAGGGGACAATAAGGATTGAAGATGGTCAGGACTGGCAGGAGGCTTGGCAAGAGTTAAGTCATTGTCCTAAGAATGAGTCTGAGCTTTATATGATTACTGATCTTCTTCGCAATGATCTCAATGCTATTGAGGAGCCATGTGTTAAGGTTGTTCATAAGAAAGCACCTCTTGTTGTACCTGGCTTATTACATAGCTTTTCAGAGCTTCAGATTAGGCTCTCTAAGGACGTCACTCTTTTTGAGGTAATGAGATCTCTCTTTCCTGGTGGATCTATTACAGGGGCTCCTAAGAAGCGTGTCATGCAAATTATTGAAGACCTAGAGAAAGAGGACAGAGGTTTTTACTGCGGCTCTACCGTTGTGCGTTCAGAAAAAACTTATAGAGCGAGTATCAATATTAGAGGAGGAATTTTGGACAAATCTGAGATTTGTCTGACATACCACGCAGGCTCTGGAGTGACCTTTGAGAGCACTTTAGAGGGAGAATACCGGGAAATGCGTGACAAGCATAAAAGTCTCACAAAACTTCTTACAAATGAAATAAGTTGAGATTCCTCAATAAAATCCATAAGTTATAAAGTCTAATATAATCTTACAAACATCTGAGCATTTCGTGATTTTGTTGACATTGAAAAAAATGTCTCGATATGATTTGGGAAAGCGCAAGGATATGTGCACTTCAGTAAACGCTACGCCCTACTTAGGATGATGGGGACAGGGACAAAATTTTGTAGCGCTGCTGAGGAGTTGGAAACACAAAGGAGTGTGGAATGGAAGCAACAACTAAAGTTGCAGGCGAACCAAAGATGGTTGTAGGCGAGACACAAGGAAATATTCAAACGGAATCGGATACGGTAGTAGCTCTTTCATCACTGTCTGAGATGACAGGTTTCCCGATTGATTTCATTAAGTCAGAATTACTTGTCGACAACGACGAGCTTTCTATGGACGACCTCAGAAAAACGATGGCCAGTTATTTGGAGCATACGTTAAAGCAGGAAGTTCAATAGAGAGAATAAATTAATATTCAATTTCCGCTGTCAGGATGGACTATGGAAAATCGAAGAACCCTACTCAGTTGAAAAACTAAGTAGGGTTTTTTTATTAGTACCAGTTTTGTTCGAGGTCTGCGCGGGTTCCGTAATAGACATTCACATCCATATCGAAACGAGTTCCTGGAACATTGTAAAGGCAAGTGCCGGTTCTTGAGCAATTGATCTCACTAGAGAATTGCCAGAGGAAGTAATTAGGCCAAATACCTTGAGGGTAATCAGTGACATTAGACTTAAATCTTGCGTACCAAAGGCGAGATTGTTGAAAGAGAGGGTTATTCTTTACAAGTGAATTGAGCTTAACCGTTGTCGAGTGGTTGGCATAGACAACCGGAATACGGCCTGTCTTTTCATAGACATATTCCATAAAGGTAACAGCTTCTGAAATACTCATAAAGCGACTGTTATTCGTGTCCTCAAGATCAAGGATCATAAGAGTGTCGTCTTCATCATCGATGAGATCAAGAAAGAGTTCAGCTTGCTCAATGGTGTTTCCACGGTAGCCAAGGTGATAAGCACCCCAGAGGTAGCCGCGAGATTTAGCAATTGCTTTTCTTTCTTTGTACTTCTTATCGACACGAAGGCCAATACTTGAGCGGTGGATCACACCTGCAACTTTTCGATCAGTTGCCATGAGATCCCAGTCGATGCCATTTCCTTCATAGGCATCAATGACAATTGTCGTGAAGTCTTTGTTCCATGGTCTGTTAAGAGACACGGGATCATGAATTCCATCATTGGGGTTAGAGGGTGGATCTACTGGATCCGGGTCAGTCGGATCTACGGGATCGGTTGGATCTGGATCAACAGGATCTGCTCCATCATCTGGATCAGTACTATCGTCTGGATCGGTGCCGCCGTCAGAACACTTTGCGTCGGTGTCGAGACTATCTGATTTTTCCACAGATGAATCCGCTGTCACACAGGGATCATCATCTTGGACACAGGAAGTACCGGCGAACGCAAGGACAGAGTAAACTAAGAATAGAGTGAGTTTTGTTTTTGTTGTTTTCATAAAACCCGCATCGGAGCGGGCTTTACGAACATCACTTTAAAAAAGGCTTTTTTAAATTTAAGGCAAATACTTCCTAAATCAGACTGTAATCGTAGTCGATCTCAAAGGCGACTGCATCGAGCTTTGGAGCATTTTCCTTTTTTTGAAAATGGCTGAATTTAACCTTTAAATGGGTAAGAGCACCAGGTCTAGAAAAGAGCAGCCCATCCTGTGCGCTTGAAAGAAAACTTCTTAGTAAAGACTGGTTATTGGGACTTGGTCTAATTTGCTCAAGATTAGATCCCATCGAGCTTTGGGCCTTTGCACCCCAGAAAAAAGGTTTTTGTCCCAAGCTAAAGAAGTATGTTAGGCCGTTTTTCTTCATGAGGCTTTCTCCCGTTGTTGAAAAAAGAAGCTTTGATTCACTATCATTCGAGTTTCTTTGGTTCATCTCAAGAACTTTAATGCCATTGATTCTCAGGTTCTCTTCATTCTTTA
The DNA here is from genome assembly GCA_950054155.1 of uncultured Bacteriovoracaceae bacterium. Taxonomy (GTDB): domain Bacteria; phylum Bdellovibrionota; class Bacteriovoracia; order Bacteriovoracales; family Bacteriovoracaceae. The sequence continues at coordinate 19,955 of CATLOT010000030.1, read as the reverse complement.
AATGACCAAAGTAGCGAGGAAGAGTGAGATCGAGAGTGATCTCATGACCATCATTGAGGGCTTCGATCTGCTCTTCACTCAGCTTAAAGACTTTGCTATTTCGGTACTGAAGATCAAAATCGTTGATCATCTCCTCGATCACACGGCTGATTTGTGCGGTGTAAACTTCTTTTAAACTTAAGAGTTCCTCAAGACTGAGTTCGCCCTCTTCTGACTGGGAGGCAAGTTTCTTAATCTTCTCAATCGTTTCTCTCGTGGTTATAAGCCCTGGGAAGGGACGAAGCATTCTATAGCTATAGGCTTTTTGAAAGAGGTAGTAATAGTAATCAAGCCTTTCAAGTTGTTCTTCCTCAATCTCTTTGAGAGTCTTATTTAAATCATGATCTCGAACAGTACTTAACTGAGCTGTTGCCTCACTAAGAGCTGCCATTTGGAGAAAGGAACTTTGAAGAGTTGAAGTGATATCGTTTAATCTATTATGGACATCAGTAAGTTGCTCAGCGACTCTTTGGCGTTTATTAACAAGCTTTAAAAGATCACCTGAAAGTTTCTTAAAGAGAGGATGAGCTTTTTTAATATTCAGAACCTCTTTCTCAATATCGGCTTTAGAAACCTGTTGTCTCTTATAGAGCTTAAGTTGATTAAGAGCTTCTTTTGCTATGGGACTGGTGAAATCCTTAAGTCTCTCAATATAGAGATTCTTTTCTTTCTTTATCTCTGAAGAATTAAGTTGAGAATTCTCAGGTGTTAAAGAGAAGACTCTTTTATATTCATTGTAGTCGATACTCTGTTTAACTTTTTTCCAGTTATCAAATGAGGATTGAACTTTTGCCGGAGTGAGTGAACTTAATTGAGCTGGTAATTTTTCAAATATATTCTTGAGGGGTTCGTCACTTTCAAAACTCTCAACAATCGTCTCTATTGTGGTCGCCGCAGCACCAAGGCTTGGTTGACCTGCAGGAATGACACGTGAAAGTGCAGCCACTGTTTTGAGGGCCTTCTTGTAGAGAGGGATCCGGGATCGCTCTCTAACATTAGAGCGCGCTGAAGCAAGGATTTCTCTTTCAATGCGATGAACTTCTTTCTCAAAGAAGAATTCCTCTTTTTTTAAATTAGCTATTTCAGTGTTTAGCTGAGGGATGGAATTATTAAGTTCATTAAATTCCTTTTCCTTGCGAGCAATTGTCTTCGTGAGAAGGTCACTTTGTCTGTTAAGCGCCTCATTTCTTTGTTCTATGCTCAGGGTTTCTTTCTGGGTCCAATAGGTGAGGAAGAGAGTTCTAAAGCTACGCTCCAGTTCATCTTGAAAGAGGCGATAATTCGCCTCTACGGAAAATGAGGGGATCCATGAAGCCTTCTTGCCATAGTAATCGAGATTAGAAAGAAGGGGGGTGAGCGACTTCGTCGTTTCTGCACAGAGAAGAGTTTCTTGGGTCGTAAGAGTCTTTTGAGCATCCACACATTTAGCCACAACTTTTTCAGTGAGGACTTTTGCTTCCTCGATGGAATTTACTTTGTGGAGATGGCGAGCATACTTACTTGTGTACTTAAGGAAAGCTGGCGTCAGCCATTTTCCTTCTTTTATTATTTCTATGTGGCCAAAGTTACCAATATCCTTAGGTAAGATGGGGGAAGCGGCATCGAGACCTGGTGAAACATAGTGGGCGTGAGATTTTCTCTTTGAAGTAATGATGTAATAGGGGTTGGGAAGTCCAGGTTTTCCGCCCTTATAAAGAGGAGCTGGTGTTCCCGGTAGACCGGGTTTAATTTCATAGGAGCTATAGGCGAGGGGGATCGTGGTTCTAATCACACCACCGTCTCCGGGAAGGCCTGGTTTTCCCCCTTGGCGAGCATCTTCACCCTTTGAAGGGACAGAACCACTTCCTCTAATGGTTACTGCTTCTGAGCAACCTTGCATAGACTTTGGTATAGTCCCTGAGCAAGCAATGGCCGAAACGCTTTCCTCTCTAATAACTCCACCTCCAAGGTCGGGAAGAGAATTACCGTCAGAGCCCGCTTGGCCAAGTCCAGCCGGCTGGCCATTTGCTCCATTCACTATAAAGAGAGGAGTTGTCCGTGGGACTGCTTGAAGGTTTGAGATATTTAGGGTGAGGGTGCTTCCCTTTGCTCCCTGGGCACCCTCTTCAAATTGGGGAGCCCTTTGGAGATTAGAGTGAGGAGTCAGGTCGATACTGCCGTTTTGAGTAAGAACGAGTTCTTGGGCATTGATCTCAAGGTCTGCGCCGGGGATAACGACTGGGGTTTCAATATCAAGGCGCTCACAATTAATTGTTACTTTTGCTATATCTCTTTGCCCGTTGAGAAGTTTGACGAGGTGTTGCTGATCGAGAGAGTCGAGGAGAATTCTCTTGCCTTCAATCGTGATATGGCGAGTACCATTTTTATAGTGAACTTCATTATGCTGAGTGATTTCAGGATCTCTCACGGTCATGACTTCAAAGAATTCTTTATCGAGAACACTTAAGCGCTCCGCTTTAAGAGCAAGAACCTGGCGGTCTTGAGGAAAGAGGGCCGGACTTAAAATATCTTGAGAGTAGCGAACTCTCGCCTCATTTTCCGTGGTTGCCTCTTGGTTAAAGAGTGAGCCTGTTGTGTCTGTTTGATTTTGTTTTGAGCCACATGATCCTAGAAGGGAGGTGGCAATAACTAAGGGAAGAAGTTTCTTTGATTTCATTTTTGACCTCATTTGTTTTGATGTTGAAAGGGGTTATGCCACTGAGGTTCAGGGCCATCTATGAAATGGTGGGGCTGTTTCAAAAGTGAAATGAAAGGGGATAGGGGAGTGAAATGAGCGGGTAAAATCTTCCCTATTAGGGGATATCAACACCTTAGGTGCACTTTTTCTTAAGTGAGGTTTGTAAAGGACCGATTCTATTAACGAAGTCAAACTTTTTAAGGAAGAAGAATATGGATATAGGAACCGTCATTGGACTCGTGCTCGCATTTGGTGCCATCCTCGGATCAATTCTAGTTGGGGGCGACATTATGTCATTCGTGGATGTTCCCTCGGTCATCGTTGTTATCTTCGGGATGATTGGATCGACATTTATCAAATGGCCTATGGAGGTTGTGAAAAATGTTGTGAGTATTGGGATGAAAGCACTCTTCTTTACTCCTGCTGATCCGAAGGAAACCATTGATGAAATTGGTAATCTTGCAGAGACCGCACGACGTGAGTCAGTTTTTGCTCTAGAGAAGCAGCCTATCGATGATCCTTTTATGAAAAAAGCAATGACCTTGGCCGCTGACAACAGACCGCCAGAGGTCATCAGTTCTATTCTTCAATTAGAAATCGATGCTATGGAAGAGCGCCATAAGGTTGGGGCTGAGATTTTCTCTGGGATGGCCGAAGATGGTCCTGCCTTCGGGATGATTGGGACCCTGATTGGTCTGGTGATCATGCTTGGGAACCTCTCTGATCAGGCTGCCATTGGTCCTGCGATGGCGGTTGCGCTTTTGACGACTTTCTATGGAGCTGTTATTGCCAATGCCCTTTGTAACCCAATTAAGAACAAGCTTGGCTACCGTTCACAAGCTGAGATTACAAAGATGAGTATTGTGATCGCGGGAACTCTTGGAATTGTCGCGGGGGAAAACCCTCGTCTTATTAAAGAAAAGTTGAATAGTTTCCTTCCTCCATCTCAGCGTGAAGTTGATGATGGCGGTGGTGAAGAGTAAAAAGGATAAATCATGGCCGAAGAAGCTGAAGACGTCGGTGGTGCAGCAGGTGGTGGTGGCGATGAAGCCGCTGCTCAGGAGTGCCCGAAATGTGAAGTCTGCGTTCCTGGTCTTCCGGGATGGATGGCGACCTTTTCCGATCTGGTAACACTTCTTTTGACATTCTTTGTATTGCTTCTCTCTTTTGCTAAAACTGAGTCAGCAAAATACGAAGCCGCACTCGGATCAATTCGTAATGCCTTTGGAGGAAATGTTCTTCAGCATGGTGAAGTGATTCAAAGAGGGAAGTCGCCTGACGATTCTCCAACGATGCTGGAGTCTCAAGAACCTATCAAACCCTTTCCCATTGATTTCTTAACAATGGAAGGGATCTTGGATAAGCACGAAATTAATCGTGAATCAGATGAAACACTTAAGATGGCGAAGCAGGATCTTAATGATTTTAGTCTTGCTGAGAATGTTGATGTCTATGAGATGGCCGAAGGACTTAAAGTCGTCTTTAAAGATAAGATTTTCTTTAAAGAGGGGAGTGTTGTTCCCATTGAGATTAATATTGAAGTCTATGACCGCTTGGTGAAGCTTCTTAATGATAAGAAGTGGGTCATTTATATTCTTGGTCATGCTAGTCGAGGTGAAGTTGGAGAGAAGGGAAGTGATGCTTTTGAACTTTCCGCTAAGCGAGCGAGCGCTGTCGCTAGAAATCTTATTAAGCAAGGAGTGAATCCTGAAAAGGTCACGACCTCATTCTATGGAGACACTCGTCCCGATAAGGTTCTCAAGGCAAATGGTCAGGAGAGGCAAGAGCTTAATCGTCGTGTCGAGTTTATGCTGAGAAAAAGAGATATCATGACTCGCGGACATAAGGTTCGTGCTCAGTAGTCATGAAATTATGCTGGACTGGACCCTCTTGTTCGCTGGAAGACGCACTGAGAGCTCTTGGATTTACAAAGAGCTCTCTAAAAAAAAGCGGTTTAAATCGAAAGCATCTTAACCGCACCATAAAGGCACGCTCAGAAATCCTCATTCCCGAATATCTTTACAATAGAAATCTTATTTTCCCTCTTTATGAAGGAGCAGAAAAACCACGCATTCTTAAAGAGAGTGGAGGTTTTCTCGCTGTTCACAAGCCGACACGAGTCCATTGTCATCCCTTAAGGTATAGCGAAGGCAATAACCTTCTGAGCTTTCTGCGAGAAGAGAGATACTTTGAGTATCTTGCTGTTAACCAAGAAGCCTATGATAGAGGGCTTCTTTACCGCTTGGATTATGAGACCTCTGGTTTATGTCTTTTTACTAATAACGATGAAGTTTATAAAGAGTTTCGCGAAACTCATGATGAAGCCATTAAAATTTATGAAGTGACAGTGGCGGGTAAATATGATGGACCCTCGCAGCTTGTTCATCATCTGAGTACAAGTGGTGACAAGATTAAGGTTACAGATAAGGGTAAGAGAGCTCGCTTAGAAGTCTTAGAGCAAAAATTTAGTGAGTCTCAAGACCAAAGTCTCCTTAAAGTCAGACTTCATGGGGGATTGAGGCATCAAATAAGAGTTCAATTGGCAGCTGTTGGCTTTCCATTAGTAGGAGACACTCTCTATGGAGGGATGGAGTCCGAAATCTTTGGACTTCATTGCTTAAGTTATAAGTGGAAAGACTTCTACTTTGAGGCCGGCACTTCTTGGACTTGAACTGTCGTCTGAAAGTGTTTGGCTATGAGGCTTCTATCTGTCATTGTTTGAAGTTTTACAATGAAGCGACCCTCAGTGATGGCATTCACTTGCTTTTGAGGATGGTTAAATTGGATCCTTACAATATCAACTCTCTCTAAATTATCCGCCGGTGAATTCTTAGCAATCAAAATCATATCATTTGCAAGCTCACGATAGATCAGCTTATTAAGAGCAAGGTCCTCAAGTTTTTGAGCATTTTTCTCTACGGGGTAGTTAATAATGACGGCGAGGTTATTAAAAGACTTGCCCTCACAGAGACTTTTCCAATGAGCAGGAATCCGCCTATCAAGTTTCACTTGGGTGGCTTTACAGCTTGAGGGCATAAGTTTTTGGGTCCTAGAAGGCCACCAATTGTACTTCTCTCCCGCCTGGAAGAGGAAGATCACCATGAAGAGGAGGCCAATAGCGAGAATAGGATTTTTCATCAATAATTTTAAAGGCATAGCTATATTATGGCCTGAAATTGGGAAAAAAGCACTAAAGCTTACGGGGATATCTCCGACAAGTTTACTACGGTATTTACGAGTTAAAGGTGTAATACATGAGCGCAAACGAAAAGCTATTTGATGATAAGTTCTGGAATATTCTTGTAACCCTCGATGGCCTTAATCAAGATGTTTCTGTGAGCGAGCTTTGCCACCATTTTGGCCCTCAAGTAGAAGAAAAAGATATCTTAGAAGTGATCTCCTTTATGAGGAAATTTCACTACCCCCTAAGTGCCCAAAAGAGGGAAGGTCTCAATTGGATCTGCCTTCAGGGCAAGAAGCCAAGGGTTTCTATGGACCTCTCCTTTTCAGAGTGGCTTGCCCTTCAGGCTCAATTTCCTCTCTTTGAAGAAACTAAGAATCGCTCCCTCTTTGAGACCCTTAGTCATAAGCTTAAACTCGTTGAAGCCGCTCATCCTGATCAGGACCTCTATCGTGTGATGGAAGAAGAGCGAGAGTTTCAGCACTTTAGAAGTGAGATGTCTGAGGATAAAGAGTTCCTCCTTCGCCTGCTTGGAGAGTCGATTTCTCAAGGGGCTGTCATAACAATTGAAGCTGAAAATAATAATTATATAAAAGCTTACCCGCATAAAGTGGTCTTTCTCGATGGTGTGCTTTCCCTTATTGCGGAAGACGTCAACGATAGGTGTATGATCTGCATGGAATTTAGTGACATGCTCGGGATCACGCCAAAATTTGAGCACAACTATAAAGTGAATTTTGTCTCAGCGGAAGTTGATGACTTTATTATGGCGATCCGCTCTATTACAGGAAATGAAGAGCGGCTTGTTCTGCGTATTTCTTCCCCTGAAAAAGTTAATCTCAAACCTCAGTATCACTTTCTTGGCAGTCCCTATGTGACGACGAATACAGAAGGTGAGTTTATATGGGCAGCTTCGGTAGAGGTGTCCTCGGAGCTCTTTAGATGGCTCGACTCGATCAAAGACGAAATTGAGATTCTTGACCCTCAGGAAGTGAAGGAAGAATTTGAAAACTTTCTTGTCTCTGAGTCGGCAAATAGACCCTTGAAGAAGGCTTCATAGTGATCTATCTTTGACCTCGTGGCGAAGAATCTCTCTCAGAAAAACTTTTTCCTGATCTCTTTTTTACCGGCTCTTGCTTATTGGTATCTTGAAGAGAATTATCCCATTCGCATTGCTGTTACGGGGGGAGTGATTCTCGCGACGATAGAAGTCCTCTTTGAGTACTTCTACACCAAGCATGTTCATACTCTAAGTAAATTCAATTTCTTCCTTATCGCTATCCTGGGAGGAATAAGCCTTCTGGGCGAGGATGGTCTTTGGTTTAAACTTCAACCTTTCTTCACTGGAATTGCCATCGGCGGGTTTATGACTTTTCGTCTGGTGAAGGGGGATGGGCTTATGTGGGAGATGGTGAGTTCAATGCCTCAAAAGCCGCTTATTCCCAAATGGCTTATGAAGAAACTTGAATCTCATATGGTCTTTCTTTTTGCAGGCTATGGTCTCTTCATGGCCTACGTCGCTCTTTATTGGACGACTGAAAGATGGCTCTTTTACAAGACAATAGGCTTTTATATAGCGTTTGCCCTCTTCACTGTAGGTGAGATTTTCTACCTTCGTTATAAGTTCCCAAAATCTTCACATGGTGGGCATCAAGATTAAGTTCCTCTAGACATTCTTTAGTTTGAGGATTGTTAAGGGGCAGCTGAAGATCAGCATAGAAAATATACTCAAAGGGATTTTCCACAATCGGACGACTTTCAAGTTTCGTAAGATTGATGCCAAAGCTTTTAAATATTTCAAGGCAATCTAAAAGCGCACCAGGATGGTGATGAGCGCGAAAAGCGATTGAGGTTTTTCCTCTTTCTCTAAGGTTTTGTGCGTGAGAGCGAAAGTCCTGATTGCGGCACAGAATAAAGAAGCGGGTGATATTATTATGAACCTTTTGAATATGATCACTGACGACTTCTAGGCCATAAGCCTCGGCACAGAGTTTTGAGCCAATAGCGGCTTGAGTTTTACTCTTTCTTTGGGCGAGGAGTTTACAAGAGCCTGCGGTATCATAATCAGCGATGGGGCGTAATTCATTTTGAATGAGGTAATCTCGACATTGGGCCAGGGCAATAGGGTGAGAATAGACCTCTTTAATGTCACTTAATTGGGTTCCGGGAACGACGAAGAGGTGATGATGGATGTCGTGGTAAACTTCTCCGATCGCCTTGATGGGGTTTTGATAGAGGAGATCAATATTGACGTTCACATTTCCCACAATCGAATTTTCAACGGGAAGAATCGCCTGATCAATATCGCCATTGATAAGGGCTTCTACCACTTGTTCACTAAGAGCATAGCCTTTGGTCTTAACGTCTGGACCAAAGTATTTGAGGGCAGCTTCTTGTGAATAAGCACCGGGTTCACCTTGAAAGCCTACTAACATTTGCGAACCTTTTTATGGATAGTTTCCATACTCTTTATAAAATCCTCTCGGGTCTCTTCGGCATAGGGATTGTAGTGATTCATATCTTCAAAGAGTTGCCAGCTGTCATTTTCAACGGTTTCAAGAATTTTCATGAGCCGGCGGTAACCCTTAGTATCAATAAGAAGAGACTCGGCCTTAAATTCCATAAGACTTCGACCAATAAAGTGGGTGAGAAGAAGAGAGTGCGCAATTTGCTGATCATGCTCCTCGGGAGTGGCCTCAATTACTCGAAGCCCATGGGTTTCAAGATAAGACCTAATTTCATTGAATTGCTGGCGCTCAATTCGCACGGGACAGAGAACAATCTTACAGCCATAGAGAGTGTTTTTGGCAGAGTCAGGTCCAAACATAGGGTGGGTGCCAAGGATATTAACATTGTCAGGAAGATGTTCTTGCATCCAACCAACGGGCTGGGTTTTGACAGAACAGACATCGATAATAAGGGCGTCTTTTTGCACAAAGGAAGCAATCTCTTTCATGAGCTCTTCAAAAGCACTCATCGGAACAAAGGGAATGACGACTGGGCAAGAAGCCGCTTCTTTTAAGGTTCCTGCTTTGGCGCCGATAGACTCAATTTCTTCTTGGTAGCCTGCAATATCATAAATCACCAAGTCAGCATCTTGTGCGAGGTTCTTTGCAATGAGGCGGCCTAGACGACCAAAACCAATGAGGCCAATTTTCACAGGCACTCCTTTATGGCCTTAAAGCCCTTTTCAATATTTTCTTCATTCGTTGAAAAACAAATGCGAAGGAAGCCCGGTTGACCAAAGAAGGAGCCGGGTAGAATCGCCACTTTAGCTTCTTTTAAAATATGAAGAGCAAGATTTTCATCACTTCCATATTTCGCTATGAGTTCTTCTTGAATTTTGGGAAAGAGATAGAAGGCACCTTCTGGTTTAGGAGTATGAGGAAAGATTTCCTTACTTAATTCATAAGCCAGTTCACTGCGCTTTCTAAAGGTCTGGCGCATGTGAGTGACGATTTCCTTTTCGTTTTCAAGTGCAGCGGCTGCACCTTTTTGCACAAATACGGGAGTGTTGCCACAGAGATGACTTTGAAGCTTATTAAGAGCTTTAATAAAGGTCGTAGGGCCTGCCACATAACCTAAACGAAAGCCTGTCATACAGTAACTCTTAGAGAAACTTTGCACGATAAGGGTTCTCTCAAGATTCTGATCAGCAACTCCAGCGGGGCCAGAAAAGGGCTCATCACCATAGATGAGTGTTTCATAGGCCTCATCACTGACAAGATAGAGATTCTTTTCACGACAGATTTTTACGAGCTTTTCTTTTTGTTCCTTAGAGAAGACTCGTCCCGAGGGGTTATTAGGGGAATTAATGATAATAGCCCGGGTTTTAGAATTGATGGCCTTCTCAATTCCCTCCATATTTAACTCCCCACTTTCACTTTCTACGAAAACGGGGTTGGCGCCAGCGAGGCGAATAGACTCAGGAAAACTAACCCAATAGGGGATAGGAACGATAACTTCATCCCCGGGGTTACAGATGACTTGAAAGATGGAATAGAGTACCTGCTTGGAGCCATTGCTGACGCAAATATTTTCCATTTTCGCGTTGATACCTTGATCTCTCTTTAGTTTGTCCGCGATCCCTTGGCGAAGAAAGGGTTCTCCTGGCACGAGGGCATAACGAGTGAGCCCTTGGGAAAGGGCCTCTTGTGTAGCCTTGATCACAACCTCAGGGGTTTCAAAGTCAGGCTCGCCCACATTAAAGCTAATAATGGATTCGCCCTTAGCTCTCAGCTCAGCAATCACACCAGCAAGTTGTACGGATTTGGACTCAACGACAGCGTTGATTCGGTCACTCACAAATAAATCAGTCATAAGAATCTTCTTTAGTTCTTCTTTTCTTGTTCCTTAAGAAAAGAGCGCATCATTTCAGCTTGTATTTTAACAGATTCTTCGTGAATGACATGATAAAGTTCGTTTGCAAATTGGCCGCGCAGCCCCATGTTCTCAGCAAGGGCTTTTACTTTGTTGATCATCTCGTCCATACGATGGACCTGAAGGGCGGTCACATGATTCTTCATTTTAAGATCACCAATTCTCTCAACAATATTGAACCTCATTCGTAGGCTTTCCATGAGTTCGCTATCGATGCGATCAATTTGCTGACGAAGCTCTGAAAGCTCTGTTTCAAAGGAGCGGTCGTGTGAGAATTCAGTTTTGAGTTTAAGTGACTTCGTTATTTCGGCCAGCATGGTGGGCGTGACTTGTTGGGCAGCATCACTCCACGCTTCATCCGGAGTGGGGTGCGTTTCTACCATGACTCCATCCATATCAACGTCCATTGCCTTTTGGCATACTAGGGCAATTCTATGGCGATCCCCTGTAATATGAGAGGGGTCACAGACAATAGGAAGTTCTGGTAGACGTCTTTTGAGTTCAATTGGAATTCGCCAGTGAGGAACATTTCGATACTCTGTTTTCTCAGCACTTGAGAATCCACGGTGAATGGCGACGAGCTTATCAATTCCCGCAAGATTAAGTCTTTCTAGCGCGCCAATCCACAAGGCGAGGTCGGCGTTGATAGGGTTTTTAACCATGACAGGGATATTCGTTCCCTTGAGGGCATCTGCAATTTCTTGTACAGAGAAGGGATTAACTGTTGTTCTGGCGCCAATCCAAAGAATATCAATATCATTTTTTAGAGCGAGCTCAACGTGGCCCGCATTGGCAACTTCTGTGGTGACCAGAAGACCTGTTTCTTCTTTAACAGTCTTAAGCCAGGCAAGGCCTTTTTCTCCCACCCCTTCAAAACTGTTGGGACGAGTTCTCGGCTTCCAAATACCAGCACGAAAAATGCGAACATCTTCAATCTCTCTGACCGCCTTGGCCGTAGCAAGCATTTGCTCTTCGGTCTCAGCACTGCAGGGACCCGCTATAACAAGAGGGCGTTTGAGGTTGGGAATCCATTTGTTGATTGGCTTGATATTCATCATTTCTCCTTAGTATAGGAATAAAGTTGCAATGGCCATGCCGAAAGCCCGCAGGGTCATAAGGAGTATTTATCGCTGTAAAAGCTTGTTTTTATTATACCACCCTTTCATGAGGCCAAAGGGCGATGTCTAAAGATTAGCCGAGGTGTCTATAAAAATTACTAAAAATCAGAACCTAACAATTAAAGCCATTTAGCTCATGTTATGACCAAGCCACTCAATAAATTACCCCCTGTGGAGGAGCTTATGAAACTAATCACCCTTGCGGCGCTGATAGCCGTTACTCCCTTAGCGAAAGCTGAAATCTTTAAGCTTGATGTTGCCGTAAAAGGCTCGCTTCAAGTGAAGTATGTCGAAACTGAAGAGGCTTGTGCTTTAACAGTCGATCCTTCATGGAGCCACGAAGAAGACACATCAATGGCCAGAAGTATTCAAAGTAACCGCTCTTACTTTCAAACCAAGGATGAAATCGACGCCCTTAATAAAGAAGGTTACAGATTCTACAAGTACGACAATGGTGACAAGTGTGATTACACAGCGAATGGCTTTAATTCAACTTTCCCGGTCTTTAAAAACCCTAATCCTATGAATGGCTTCGTTGACAATGTCTTCTATTATGGAGTCTCCAATAAGAAGCTTGCTGAGTATGCAAAGAAGCAAGGGGCTTATAAGAAAGTGAAGCGCGTTTATATTAAAGGCGGAGATACTTTCGTGAAGAAGGCGACAGCTGCGGCTAAAGCTGAGCTTGAGGCGGCCCTTAAGTCACTTTAATTATCTTAAAATTAGATAGGAACCATTAGTTAGTTCTTATTTATCCGAATTACTCTCTGTGCTATATCCATTTTATTCCCGAAAAAGAGACATAGTACAGAGAGACAATAATGAAAAACCTCATCCTAGCGCTTTGCGCCCTTTTTACTCTTTCCTTAAACGCTAAGGTTGGAGTTCTTTTCCACCCTTACGACAACACCTTTGACGCCATTGTAGAGCGCTTAAAGGGAGCGAAAGAGACTGTAGACCTTGCTCTTTATAATATGGACTCAAGTGAAAACAATCCCATCATTAAATATCTAAGTTCTGAAGAGTTCAAGGCCAAGGGACTCCAAGTAAGGATGATCTTTGAAGGCTATGCCAAGAAAGAGGATAATCTTAAGAAAATGCTGCAGTTTGAAGAGATGGGCATAGATGTCCGCTCGCTACGCTCTTCTAAAAAGATGCACCATAAGTTTGCCGTGATCGATGGTCACCGCTCTGATGCTAGTGTGATCACAGGTTCTGCCAATTGGTCTATGAGCAGCTTTAAAAACTACAATGAAAATATTCTCTTCTTTGATCAAGAAGGGGCGATGGCCCAATCATTCTTTGATGAATTCAACTTTCTGTGGGAAGTGAGTGAGGAGATTGGAGCATCTTTTTCTGATAGAGTTTTTGCAAGAGAGGAAAGTTCTGCTGGATTAGGAAAGGCCTATTTTAATAAAGATAATTTTGTTGTTAAGAGAGGGCGTCTTTCTAAAAAGAGAGGGGAGCTTGGGTTTACTCTTACGAGAAAGGTTGTTGACGCCATTGATGAGGCCCAAGAAGTTGTTGAGATTGCCACCACACGCCTTAAATTACGCCCCATTTACAATGCAATTATTAGAGCAGCCAAGCGTGGCGTGGAAGTCAAAATACTCGTTACAATGGGGGAGTATGATTGGGAAAGGCAACGTAACAAAATGAACCTCCCTCACTGTGAAGATGAATACGATAGAGAATGCTCTTCAGGTGTAAATTATGTTTCTCTTTTGGGAGGGGATGACTTTGAAGGACATGAACTTATCGACGTCAGATTAAAGTTCTTCAGTGTCCTCACCAGCGCTTACCTTAATAAGCAAATGCATTCGAAATACCTCATCATCGATAACGATGTGGTTCTTTCGGGCTCATTTAACTGGTCTTATTCTGGTGAATTTAACCACATTGAAAATGTCGTTAAGATTGAGCGCAAAGAAAGCCAAGACGTTTTGAATGGCTTCAATAAAGACTTTGATCGTCTTTGGAATTTAAGACGTGAAGCCCTCACTCCTCTTCATGAGCAGATTTCCCTTGCCAATCAAAAGGGTGAAAAGATGAGCTGTGGGTTTGCTCCCATGGCCCTTGAGCATGACGAAATTGACGCTCTTTTAAGAAGAGGACAAAAGCACTGCCGTTAATTATAGATTGAGCAAATATCATCAAGCCTCTTCTTGGTGATGATTGGCACCTCCGCTTCAGGATGAGGGGCACCGACCCCAAGAAGCATAAAGGTTCTCTCGTGTTGAGGCCTTCCCAGCTCCTTAGCGAGAAAGGTCATACGCCTTGGCGTATAGGTGAGGGAGCTGAGTCCACACAGGTGAAGCGCAGAGATAAGCATACCTGTCGCGATACCGACAGATTCCTTGGCGTAATAGTTGGTGCTTTTTTCACCCTCTTCATTCACATCATAGTGGCTGTAGAAGACGGCGATTAAATAAGGCGCTTCTGTCATGAAGGGCTTTTCGATTTTACAGTGAAGGTGAGCGAGGTCTTTTACCCACTGCTCATTGGGTTTTTCAACGTAGAAGCGATATTCCTCGCGCTCAGCAAGCTCACGGAGATGGGCCTTAAAGTTAGGGTTTGAGATGACGACAAAGCTCCAGGGCTGCTTATTAGCGCCACTTGGGGCTAGGCCCGCTACAGAAATGGCGTTGGTAATGACCTCTTGGGGAGGGATTTTATCGGAGAAATGGCGAATGGTCCTGCGACGCTTAAAGAGAGGCACAAGATCTCGCGAAATCGAGAGGGCATCGTCATGATGGTAATTTGGTGTTTGGTAATTTTCTAGCATGATTTTTTCACTCCTCTGTTGACGACAAGTTAAATCTTTTTTAGGTATAAAAAAATTGAGAAAAGATAATATAAGCTATAGCTAGAGGGTATATGTATTTAAGAGAACATCTAGAAAAACTCCATTACTTCTATGAGATTGCGCAGTTAGGTTCAATGAAGAAGGCCTCTCAAGCCGTCTTTGTCACTCAGCCCTCTCTTTCTAAATCCATGAAAATTCTTGAAGAGGTTGTCGGTCATGAGCTTTTTATCCGACTTCCTCGAGGGGTGAAAATGACAGAGGCAGGCGAGGTTCTCTACCAATATTGCCACGAACTCTTTAGTAGCCTAAAGAGCGTAGAGAAGCGCCTTGAGAGTCTTGAAGATCCTATGGCAGGCTCTCTTCGGGTGGGGACTTACGATTCCATTGGTATTTATTTTTGGCCCGCTTTTCTAAAGAAGTTTCTCGCTAAATTTCCTAATTTATCGATAGAAATGACAACGGGACGCTCGCGACAGATGCAGGAGCTTCTCAATAAAGGCGAGCTTGACCTTATTCTTGTCATTAATCCCGAGGAAAGCGCACAGAGTATTATCCAAGTTCTAAGAGAAGACCGTTTTAAGTTTTACCGCTCCACCAAGAAGAAGCTTCTCTTTGAAAATCTAGAAAAGGCCCCTTTTATAGTGATGCCCGATAGCTTTGCCCCAGGGGAATCGGTACGAGACAAGCTCAATCCCTTTAAAATAGATGAGCGCAAGATCTACTCAATGTCCTCTTTGGAATCTGTAAAGGAGCTCACGCTCAATGGATTAGGCTTGGGCTTTCTTCCTGAAGGAGTAGCAGGTGCCGCTGTTGAGAAGGGTCAACTTGAGGCCGTGGACTTAGGTCATAAGAGTAAGTCTGGCCTCTTTCCTCATAAAGTGAGTCTTTCCTATCACAAGGCCCGTGATGGCCACCCTCTCCTTGAGACTTTGATTCAGGAAATTAAGGTTTCCCTGTAGTTTTTACGTGATGCTGTGAAAAAGACGAAAAAGGGTTGTGAAAAATGATGCTCCATGGCATAACTCCCTCACACATACGAAGCACTCCTCGAAAAATTTGGATTTGGGTTAATTTTTCAGGTGTATGAATCAGAGGCTATCCCTTCCGTTGGTGTTGGGTCTTAAGTGGGGATACCTCTGATTCACCTTTTTTTAATACCTATCCGTTGCCTCAACTAAAGCTCTTCCTATTTCTTCTTCACTCAATGAATGTCCTGCAGTTTGAATGAGTTTGAACTCAGCTTCTGGCCATGCTCTATGCAACTCCCAAGCACTTTCTGCTGGGCATACGACATCGTAGCGTCCCTGAACAATAATGCCTGGGATGTGACGGATTTTATCGACATTATTAAGAAGAAAGTTTTCCTCTTCAAAGAATCCCTTATTGGTGAAGTAGTGGCATTCTATCCGAGCAAAGGCCTGGCTAAATTGATCATCACCAAAGGCACTCATGAGATCTTGATCTTGGACAAGTTTCGAAGTGGAGGCCTCCCAAATGGACCACGCTTTTGCTGCAGCTTTTCGCGTCTCTTCGTTGTCACTTGTGAGGCGTTTGTAGAAGGCCTGAATTAAGTCGCCGCGCTCTTCTTGAGGAATGGGAGCAATGTAGTGCTCCCAGGCATCGGGATAAATGCGACTGGCTCCCTCTTGATAGAACCAATGAATCTCTTTTTGACGTAGCATAAAGATTCCTCTTAGAAAGAGCGCTGTCACTTTTTCGGGGTGGGTGACGGCGTAGCTAAGAGCAAGAGTTGAACCCCAGGAACCACCAAACACTGCCCATTGGTCGATTGAGAAATGTTTACGGATTCTTTCGAGGTCTTCTACAAGATCCCATGTGGTATTATCGCGCAAATCTGCAAAAGGCGTTGAACGTCCACAACCTCTTTGATCAAGTAGAATGATTCTCCACTTTTTAGGGTCAAAGTAGCGGCGGTATTGACCAGAGGTTCCGCCTCCTGGTCCTCCGTGTAAGAAGACGACTGGGCGCCCCTCGGGATTTCCCGATTGCTCCACATAGAGGGTGTGGATATCACTGACGGGAAGCATTTCAGTGTGGTAGGGTTCTATTTCTGGATAAAGGTGCATGAATTCGCCTTTGATTGAGTTAAAGGCTGAGTTTAATAAGCAATTGAGCGGAGGTTAAGGCATGGAGCAAAATAATGCTCCTCTTTATAAGGGATTTCTTCTGACGGCCCATTCTGAGGACCGTGGTGGGAGAAATGTGCTGCGTTTTTTTGGGCGAGCGTCCTTTGGTCCTTTTGAGATTCGCCTCACGAAGGAGCGTCCCCTCTTTTTTGTTGAAAGAGATTCTCAAATTAAAAGTCTTGGGATTAATTTTGAGCGAAGGGAAGTTCCCCTGAAGTCTTTTTCAGGTCGCACTGTGGACGCCTGTTATTTTAACTCTCAAGCGGATCTTTTTAAGGTTAAGGATGACGGTGGCGTAAGAACCTTCGAAGCTGATGTCAGAACAACAGAGCGCTATCTCATGGAGAGATTTATCAAAGGGGGCGTCGAGTTTTCTGGGGACTTTAGTGAAGAAGAGGGATTGAGAATATTCATTAATCCCCAGATGCGAGCGGCTAAGACTGATATTAAATTAAGCATGATGTCTTTTGATATTGAGACATCGCGAGGCAGTGACCTCTATTCTATTGGCATTCACTATAAAGACGAGAGTCGTGAAGTGCGAAGAGTTCATATGGTGGGCGAAGATCAAGGCCCCATGGATGAGCGAGGTGAACTCTTTTATTATCCCGATGAGCGCTCGTGCTACTTGGCCTTTGAGAGGGATATGGAAACTCTTGATCCTGATCTCATTCTCGGTTGGCATGTCGTTGGTTTTGATCTCGCTTTTCTTGAACGAAAGTGTCAACGCTGGGGAATACCTCTGGCCCTTGGAAGAAGGAAACAGAAAATTTTTATTACCGAGAGGCAAAGTGGTCAGCAGTTTGCTCGTATTCATGGACGTGTGGTTGTTGATGGACCTCCCGCCTTTAAGGCTGCCTTTTATAGTTTTGAGAGTTGGAAGCTTGATTTCGTTGCCAACGAAATTTTGGGGACGGGAAAGGATATTGAAGAGACGGGGCTTGCTAAAGTTGCCGAAATTGAGAGACGCTTCAAAGAAGATAAGCCTTCTCTTGCAAAGTATAATCTTCTTGATTGTGTGCTCGTTACCGACGTTATGGAGAAGACGGGACTTATTAAACTTATGCAAACACGAGTTGAACTCTCTGGGCTTCTTATGGATAGGCAAGGAGTTTCAACGGCGGCTTTTGATTTCTTTATGCTTCCCAAGCTTCACCGCAAAGGCTTTATTGCTCCTAATGTGATCGATATCACAAGAGATATGCACGCGGCTGGTGGCTATGTTCTGACACCAGAGAGTGGCCTTCATCATCATGTTGTGGTTCTCGATTTTAAGAGCCTCTATCCTTCGATCATTAAAACTTTCAAGATTGATCCCTATAGTCGATTGATGGCTGATCAAAACCCCCTGCAAACACCGGCTGGAATTAAATTCTCTGAAAGCCACCATATTCTGCCCGACTTTATTGAAACTCTGATGGGACGGCGTGAAATGGCCAAGCAAGAAGGAGATCCTTATCTCTCGCAAGCGATAAAGATTCTAATGAATTCTTTCTATGGGGTAATGGGTTCGGCTGGAAGCCGCTTCTACCACGCGGATTTACCGACAGCGATTACGGGAAGCGGTCAATGGATTCTTAGAGAAACAATAGAGTACTTTCAAAATGACGGATATGAGGTCATTTATGGAGATACGGACTCGGTCTTTGTAAAACTTCCAAGTGGTGAGCGTCCCTTTGATAGAGGAGCGATGCTTGCCAAGAGGGCGACTGAGCACCTTGAGCGTGCCCTTAAAAAACATTTTAAAGTCGAAAGTCAGCTTGAAGTTGAGTTTGAAAAATATTTTAGGAAAATTTTCTTTCCTATTTTGAGAACAGGTGAGGGTGGCGCTAAGAAGAAGTATGCGGGTCTTCTTACAGACCGCTCTGGCGAGAGTCATCTTCATTTTTCAGGAATGGAATTTGTTCGGAGTGATTGGACGAAGCTTGCCAAGAATTTTCAATTTGACCTCTATCAAAAGTTTTTTAATGAGGTCGACCTTGAAGATTCGATTCGTGATATTGTAGCGGCCCTAAAGAATGGCCAGCATGATAAAGAACTAATTTATAAGAAGCGCCTTTCAAAGAAGCTAGAAGAATATACCAAGTCTTTACCTCCTCACGTCAGGGCCGCAAAACTCGCCCAAGAAGCGGGTCATACGGTTGAGAGGGATGTACGCTACGTGATGACAAGGATGGGGCCAACACCCATTGAGCTTGAGCCGACAGATTATGACTACCAGCACTATATCGATAAACAGATACGCCCTATTGCTGAAGTCCTTCTAGAACCACTGGGATTGAGCTTTGATAATATTGTGACAGGAGATCAACTCACTTTATTTTAATGTGCATTGAGTCATGCACCTTTGCTTTTCTAGGTAGATTTTTCATCTCTTCTATTCAACAACCAAAATTTAATTGATATTGATAGCAGGCACATTATCGAGGGAAAACGATGCGCGAACTTTTGCACAATATGCTTATCCACAAGTCACTTCAGTTTGGCAGGCTACTCGTTCTTAGTGGGACGTTGGTCTCTTGTGGCTCTAATCAAGTGAGAAGAATGCCGCAAAACTTTTCTAAGGCGACTGAAAAGCGTACCATGAAGCTAGAGTTAATTCGCTTATGGGCCCAAATGGAATATTCCAGATTAATGGGTGATGAAGTGCATGCCTCTCTTCTTGAACGAGATTATGAACTTCTTGAAAGAGAGATGACAAAATTGGAGTTAGAATCAGAAACCTCCCTTTCTTCAAGGTAAATAATCTTCTCAGCCTTTACTTAAAAGCTTGGAAACTCTTTCAAAAGCGTCATGCCTCTCAGCTTGCAGCAGCCAGCTCCTTTTATCTTATTCTCACTGTCGTTCCTTTTTTACTGTTGACCACAAGAATTGTAGGAGTATTTTTTAATGGACCTGAGGATGTTTTTGCTTTCTTTGTTGAAGCCTCTGGCCATGCCTTTCCCGATATTGCACCTGAGATCCTCTCTAAAATTAAGTCGATTATCATAACTCCTTTGTTTGGAGGTCCTTTTCTCATTGTGCTCAATAGTGTGATCCTTATGATTTCCTGCCTTACCTTCTTCAATTCGATCTGGTCGGGGCTCTATCTTCTGAGCGGAGATAAGTCTTTTCTCTCTTGGAGAAGGCATCTCTATGGTTTTGCCTTGCTTGGGATGATGATTCTTCTCGTCTTCTTCTCCTTTCTCCTGCAACCCATCCTCAAGTGGATTGGAGTTCCTCTTGGTCTGACGATATGGCAGTTTTTTATTTTTTGGATTGCTTTTAGCCTTGCTTACTACTGGCTCTTTCGGGGAAAGGGAAAAAAGAAACAGGCTCTTTTAGCGAGTGCTACTTTTGTGAGCCTCTTAATAGGTTCAAAAGCTCTCTTTTGGCTCTATGTGTACGCCATTCGTCGCTCAGTTGCGATTAACTATGGCGAGTTTTATCTAATATTTGTTGGCGCTGTGTGGGTTTATCTTCTGATGAATCTCTTTTTCTATGGATTAAGTATTTGTATCGTTCAACAAGAGAAACTTGAATCTTAAGTAAGCTGACCTTCCCTTAGTTTAACGGACACTCTTTTAACAGCACGACTTATGTGATAAGGAGTGCGTTATGAAAAAGACAC
>CATLOT010000029.1 GCA_950054155.1 uncultured Bacteriovoracaceae bacterium | reverse complement strand
AATTATAGGTTGAAGGTTCTAAACGGGTTTGGCTAGGGCTTGAGTGCGGTGTGTTCCACCATGAAGGGATAAGAGTCAAAATTAAATAAAAAGAGATATATTGTAAAAGAATTGTTGGTGCCGCAGGAGGGACTTGAACCCCCACGCCAAAGGCACTAGATCCTAAGTCTAGCGTGTCTACCAATTTCACCACTGCGGCATCAATTTAAAAGATCGTGTCTGTAAAGACAGGAATAGTTTGTACTAAATTTAAGGCGTAAAATCAAGATTGGAGTGGCCTAAGCAGCTCTTTTTTTCTCATTTTGGGCAAGTTTTTTCTCAAGCTCCTTAACCTTATTCTCCATCGTCCTGGCCTCGAGTTTAGCCTTATGAAGCTCGGTCTTCTTCTCCCCTAACTCCTTATTCAGCTTGTCTGCGGCCTCTTTGAGACGAATACTGGTGGTCTCTGCATGCTTGAGCTTATTAGCAAGCTTGGACTCCACGGCAGTGGGTCCAGAGCTCTTAGAGCTTTTTGAGCCACTTGCCTTATCAAGTTGCGCGCTCATAAACTTTATTTTTTGCTCGTAGCTCTTTCCTTTCAATTGATAGGCTTTAATTTCATCTTGAGAGCGCTTGAGCTCTCCTTTGAGCCGTTCAATATCCCGATCTTTTTCAATCATCTGTTGGCGATCTTCTTGGCTCATTTTCGTATTATCAGCCTTAATTTTCAGGCGGTCATTCTCTGCACTCAAGGTACGCAATTTGTGATCAAGTTCTCTCTTCTCAGTTTTTAGTCCTTCAAGTTCTTGATTGAAGCCTTGTTTTTGAGACTTGAGAAGATCATTCTCGGCCACCATTTTTTCAATATCTGAAGCATCAAGAGAGGTTTCACTATTAGATTTAGAATTTTCATACATGAAGCTTATTCGCTTCTTTAGAGCATCAATTTGTGATTTAAGATTATTATTCTCTTTTTGAAGAGAGCCAACATCTTCATCACTACCACGAATTTCACCAAGGCTTTCCTGATTCTCTCGCCACTTTTTATGAAGCAGCTCATTCTCTTCTTTGAGCTTTATAATTTCATTATTCAACTTTTCGCTTTCACGTTCATCACTTAATTGCGCGGCTCTCTCACCACTAGCATGGCCCTCTCCCTGGGTAAAGTTAAGCTCCTTCTGCTTGGCGATAAGCTCATTTTTCATATTATCAATGAGCTTCTTCATTTTCTTTAACTGGTTATCTCTAACCTGAAGTTGTCCCCGAGACTTTTCAAGCTGAATTCTTTGTTTGATTGATTCGTTAAGCGGATCTAATCCTCCGCGGACCCAGTCGTCTGTGGCATCATCAGTTAGTGCTGAAGAAAACTTCTCTCCTTCATCTTCTTTAAGGTTGAGTTCTTTCCTAAGAATGGATTGAACTTCATTATTAATCTCAGTCTTTGAAGCCCCTTGGCTGCGAAGGTCTCGCAATCTCGACTCAACCTTTTTAGCCACTTCAAGCCGCTTTACTTTCCATGGTTCACTTTGAAGGTTTTCAGTGACCCCTTTAATACGAGTTTGTTCCTCCGGCGCCTCTTCTCCACCAGAAACGGTCTGAGTCTCTTCTCCAAGATCCTCCTTCTGTCCTAGTATCTTTTGGATATTATCTTCATCATAGCCAAGAGCAGATTGGGCCTCTTCACTAGACATCTTCTCCAGAGATTTAACGATTCCCTCGACGTAGTCATCCTCGGGAATCTGATCTCTAATCGCATGAGCCTGTTTTTCGACTTCCTCTATATTATCACCTAAGAAGCGCAAGACTTGCTCTACATCATGATCATTAAGGCCTGCGATAGCTTCCTTATCGGGAAATTCTTCAATATAGCCTTTAACAGTAATCTTATCGATTCCCCCCGAAAGCACGCCGTCGACTACATTTTTCTTCTTATTCAAAAAGCTTACAATACGCTTCACAAGAACAGGGTTAGAGATCTCCTGATTTTGCTCCTCACGCACTCTTTTTTCAGGTAACTTTTCAATCGCCCTTATTTTATGAATTTTATCTGAATCACTTTCAAAGAAAGTCTCGGCATCAAAATCAATCTCCTGCCCACTCTTATTATTAAAGCGCTCAACTTGATGGATTAAGAGCGAAGACTGGGGCATGGTTTCTTGCTGGAGTTTCCAAACGCCAGTGAAGACAAGGCGTGAAGTACTCTTCAAAGTATAAACTTCGAGAAAGTTTGTTTTAAAAGAGAGTTCTTTGAGAAGAGACGAATAGGGGCTTCCCATATCATTATCTTGAACAGACTCCATTAAGTTCTCTAAGAAAAGGCCCGTTTGGGCGCAGTGGACTTGCAAGAAGAAGCCATCTTTCGACTTTCCATAATCTATTTCG
This sequence comes from uncultured Bacteriovoracaceae bacterium, assembly GCA_950054155.1. Lineage (GTDB taxonomy): Bacteria > Bdellovibrionota > Bacteriovoracia > Bacteriovoracales > Bacteriovoracaceae. Next base: position 47,356 of record CATLOT010000029.1, on the reverse strand, counting down.
ATAGGAAACTCCACAAGCTCTGATCGATTAAGGTAGTCAAGGTAAGTAAAGAGCTGAAGAGAAAAGGTTCGAATGAGATTAAGATTTAACCCTTCTACTTCGGCCAAGGAGGCGATGACATCACTATAGGCCCCAAGTGACTTACCACTCATGACCTTGATACTTCCCGTGCTCTCTAAGATCTCTTGATAGTTTTGATCACTGGAAAGTGAGCCTTCTCCCGCAAAGTATCTCTTTAAAATTAATTTTGTAATATCGATATCAAGATTTTCTTCGCTTAAATGAGCAACAGGACAGTTCTTAACTTTATCCCAATCAGTACTTATTAGATCAACTGAGCGCTCCTTCAAATACACCGAGACATTGGAATCAATATCGACTCCAATCTCTTCAAAGAATTTGAGAAACTTATTCTCTTCCAACCTATAGTCCTGCTAGCTCAATATAATCATCATCCTTTGCTTTCGCTTTTTGAAAAGAGAGAAAGAGCATTCTCTCTAAGCGCTTAGCAAAGAACCTATTTTTAAATTCTTCATTCTGATTATTAATAACTTCTAAAACGGATAGCTCAAGATCATCAGTAAGTTCATTTATCGAGGGGGTGTAGTGATAAATGAGCAAACTTAAGCAATCAAGATCAGACATTTCACACGCTTTAACACCTTTAAAATACCCTTCGCCCCTAATGTCCTCAAATGACCAGCTCAGATATTTAGTTAATGCCTTACTCTTGAGATTCAGATAGAAATCATCTTCACCTTTATACCTTTGCATAAAAGCTTCGTGGTCATGAAGTTCATCGGCTTTCACCTCCCCCCTCCAGTGACGTACAAGGAGTTCCTTTTCTTCATTACTCCAAATTTGAGAAGAAATCGGAAGATCAAAAAACATGTAAACCTTGAAGAGCTCCCTTAAGAAGCCAAGGTCGGCATACCCAAGAGAGAGGGCAAGTAGGGTACCTGAGCATGCGGCGACGAAGTTCTTCGTTTGAATCTCTAAGGGAAATTGGATAAATCTTGCTTTTAGAACTTCATCAGAAAAACCAAACATCTGTTCACATAGGAAACAAAAATCAATAAAGGAGATATCTTCTTTTAATCGGAAAACAAAGTTATTCATCCAATTAAGAGTATCAATTCGCCACTTTTGAAGCTCCTTAGGCGAGGGAGTATCTTGTTCATGATAAACCTTAAGTTGGCTTAAGAGAGTCTGGCCCTGATAAAACCATGGAGTGTGAACTTTCTTTTCAAAGGAAAGGTTCATGCCCTTTTTAAGAAGTGAATTGAGTTCACTAAAAAGAACGACAGAGCCCGCCTTCTTATAGAGAACGCGCTTACCATTTCTCTTCTCCCAGATACAATCAAAAGGGATCATAAGAACAGGCGAAGTTCCTGTGGGCCATTCGTCACAGAATCTTTCTTCTAAATGATTGTCTTCATTCAATTACTCAAACTCCAAAAACAAGTTTATCCACTAATCTTTTCGGATTTTATTGAGAAATATAAAAAGACTAAAAAAGGCGGCCTTTAAGCCGCCTTTTTTTCCGGTTCAATTTAGTCGGTTACTTATTTTCCCTTAAGCTTCGGGTCTAGAGCATCCCTTAAAGAGTCCCCTAGAATGTTAAAGGCAAGTACAACGATCATCATTGCAGCCGTAGCAGCAGCAAGTTGCCACCAGTTTCCACGAGCGAGTTCGAGCTTTGCATCGTTAATCATGGTCCCCCAACTTGGAACTCCCTGCACACCAAGACCGAGATAACTCAGAATGACTTCAGACTTAATGGCCACTTGAAATTGAAGTGAAAAGTTAATGATCACAATATGGAGAACGTTGGGAAGAATATGCTTAAAGATTTTTCTATAATCCCCTCCACCAATAGCAGTAGCAGCCTGAACGTACTCTCTATCTTTGTGGCGGATGAACTCTCCTCTTATGAGACGGCAAAGGCTAACCCAACTCGTTAATCCTAATGAAAGATAAACGGCAAGTATTCCTTTTCCAACTATAAAACAGATCCCAACAAGAAGCATAATAGAAGGAATGGAGCTGAACGTGGTGTAAAACCAAACGATAACCTCATCAACCTTGCCTCCAAAGTATCCCGCAAGGGCTCCTAGAAAAACACCAATAATAACGGTAAGGATACCCGTCACAAGCCCAACGGACATCGCAACTTCTGTTCCTTTAATTGTTTTAGCAAAAACTGAGCGGCCAAAAATATCGAGCCCGAAAATATAATCAGATGACGGGGCAGCGTAGCTTGGCCCCACTTCCTGAGACCAGTCTCCTGCGATCAGTCCAAGAGCAGAGGTCACTGCAATTAAGCTATATGCTACTACGATAATCATAGAAAGGACGGTCAACTTATCAGAGATAAGTGAATCCCAAGCATGACTCCAAAGCGATTTCGATTTCTGTTCATTCATCATGAAGTCACAATCCTTTATTTAAGTTGAACACGAGGATCAACGACCTTGTACAGAACATCGGTCAAGAGGTTAAAAATAATCAGGGCAATCGCACTCAATACAGTCATGGCCTTAATGACCGGATAGTCTGAAGAGTTAACGGCCTTTAGAGTAATCCCACCAAGCCCCGGAATTCCAAAGAAACTCTCAATCAAGAGAGAGCCTAAGATCAGAAATGGAATCTTAAGAACAACATAAGTAATAATAGAAACCATTGCGTTTTTAAGAACATGCTTAAACATAATGACCTTTTCACTCAAGCCCTTAGCACGAGCTGTCCTGACGTAGTCCTGATAGATTTCATCCAGCATAATTGTTCTATAAAAACGAACATCGGGCCCTACACTTAAAACGACAATAATAAGAATGGGCAATAGGACATAAGGCACCACATCTGGAAATCCTTCTTCATAACCTGAAATCTCAAACCAGCCTAAGTGAAAGGCAAAGAACCATTGACCAACGAGGATATAAACGAGCGAAGAAATACTCATCAAAGTCACACAAACGACAACGGCTGCGCGGTCAAAGAAGGTCCCTCTGTAAAAAGCAACAAAGAGGCTTATCGAAACTGAAAGCAAGAAAGAAATAATAAAAGCGGGAAAAGTTACGGTCGCAGAAGGGATCGCACCACTTTTGATCATTTCAGAGATCTCTTGCTTAGTTGACCAGCTTCTTCCAAAGTCGAAAGTAAAAGCTGACTTCACGGTATTAAAGTACTGGATGTGAAGAGGCTCATTTAAGCCGAGCACCTCTCTAAGCTCAAGAACCTGAGCTTGAGTCGCATGCTTTCCTAACATACTAATGGTTGGGTCTGGAGAGACCACGTTAAAAAGAAGGAAGACTAAGAAGCAAACCCCGAGAAGGACGGGGATCACATAGAGAAGTCTTCTAATGATATAAGAGGTTAAACTCACGTTATTCCTTTACCCTAAAGTTTCTTTAGAGTTTCTTTTTTAAGTTTCTTATCAACATCAAAGTACTGTGAAATTCCTGCTTCAAAATCAGTACTAATATAATTCTTTAACCAGCCGTGCTTAACAACAAAGCTTTGACGGTGAACAAGGAAAATCCAAGGAACTTCTTCCGCGGCCATACGATTCATTTTTTCGTAGAGCGCTGTTCTCTCTGGTCCGTCTTGCATCACACTGGCAACCTTAAAGAGTTTATTAAACTCAGGGTTGTCATAGCCAGAACCATTGGCCCCTGGGGCACGATTTGGACCATAGATTAACTGAAGAAAATTCTCAGCATCTGGATAATCCGCACTCCAAGCAATTCCGTAAGTCATGACATTTCTTGTTGTAATTTTCTTTTGAAGTTCAGGCCATGGGTTTTGAATAACTTTTACGTTAATGCCAATTTTGGCCATCTGGAGCTGGAAATACTCACCTTGGTGGCGAGAAACCGTATTATTAGGACAGTCATAGGTAATTACAGGAAGCCCCTTGCCTTCAGGGAAACCAGCTTCAGCAAGAAGCTTCTTGGCCTTTTCAATATCTTCTTTTCTGCCACGGCCACGGTAAGGACTCTTATATGACTCCATATAACCTGCAATCCCCGGAGGAACGATTGATTGAGCACGAATAGCCTGATTGTTATTAAACTTCTTATTGGCTTCATCAATGTCATAAGCAAGTGACATTGCTCTTCTTAGCTTCTTATTGTTTTTAAAGAGAGCAAGGTCATGGTTAAAAGCAATGTAAGTAATATCGAGAGCTGGAGAGATCAGAAGTTCAATCTTCTTTTCTTTGTAGTCATTTCCTAAGTTCTTCGCATCCGGAATCACGGAATCAAAGTTATCTTTAGGAACAGCAACAAAATCAACACGACCCTTTTCAAAGTTTAACCAACGTGGCTGATTTTCTTCAATGATATTAACTTCAAGACGATCAACGAGTGGAAGCTTCTTTCCACAGTCTTTTAGAAATCCCTTCTCTTTAAACTCTTCACTTCCTTCACAGGGATAGAGCTTTTCACGAAAGGTTGGGTTTTTTACATAATAGATCTTCTTAGTTTGCTTAAACACACCATCTCTAATGGCGAAGGGACCTGTTCCCACAGGATGATTGAGAAATTCGTCTCCGTACTTCTCCACAACCTCTCTTGCAACAGCATAAGTAAAGGGCATCGCTAGTGAGTAGAGGAATTGAGGAAAGGGCTTTGAAAGCTTAAACTGAAGAGTATAGCGGTCAAGCGCCTTAAGCCCTTCAACCTCTTCTTCATAATCAGTCTTTGGAAGTTCAGCATATTTATTGCGCCACTCATTGAGCCCTTTAATCTTTCCATCAAGAAGCCACCAGCCAAGGCCTTGAAGCTTGGGGTCAGCTAGTCTCTTAATAGAGTAAACAAAGTCTTCAGCTGTTAGCTCTCTTCCCTTACCTTCTGGAAAAGCAGCATCATCTTGAAAGACAACACCCTTGAGAACTTTAAAAGTATAGGTAAGCCCGTCTTCACTAACAGTAGGCATCGCTTCAGCAAGGTTGGGGGCCAGTGTATAAGGACGTCTAAAGTAGTCGTACTGAAGAAGGCCTTCATAGACTCTTGCCACTTCGTTACCTGAGTAACGATCATTCGCATAAATTGGATCCATTCCCTTTACTTGTGAACTCACTGCAAGATAAAGGGTCTTACCTTTTTCATCTGTCTTCTTTGTACAAGAAGTGAAGAGGAGAGATGATGCTAATAGAAATAAAAGAAGGGAAGGAAATCTCATTAATTTGTCCTTAGGTCTTTGCTCAATTAGGTCTTATGACGATTAAGACCATGGTTATATAAGAAAATTCATTGTTTTTAAAGAACTTCAATGACTTGGCGCTATAAAGAACATTGAGAAACGAAGAAGTCGAGGCTGATTCTTTCTTTGCCGTTAAGCACAAATTGCATGCGCCGGTAGTATTCACTGAAATCATAGGCACGAAGGGAGAACTCGCCTCCCTTCTTGAGATCATACGAAGCCAGAAGTTCGCCTTCGCGGGACTCAAGTTCCCAGCCTTTACTGTCGCGGTAATCCTGTGGACTCTTCATGAGAAGGAGAAATTGCCCAAGAGCTCCATAAAACTCTTTGAGTAACTTCTTTTGATTTATGCCCTTGATGTCATTCTTGAGTCGCCTCGAAAAGGTCCCTGAAACTTTCAAGCGTAACGGCTCCTTTTGGCGAACGGAAATAGCGAGAAGCTCCTGCCCGATAATGGGAAGCTCAAAGGCCATCGACCACTTCGTTTGAGACTCTTCCCAGAGGGCTTCATAATTAAAGAGGTGGCGTCCTTTGGAATGCTCAAGACGCCCTTTGCCCATTGAGGTCAGACAAAGGCCATTTAAGGCCTTTTCCATTTCAAGAGTTTTATTTTGAGTAAAGAGACTGCAGCTCGTTAAGGAGCTGGCGCAGATGAAGACGCAGGCAAGCGCAGATCTTTTAATCCTTGAAGTGCTTCCATAACATCTTGGCGTTCTGATTCGAGCTTGCAATTTTTAAGCGCCTCCACAAAGTATCTTTTTGCCTTCTCGTACTTTTTCATTTCTTTGTAGATGATGGCCAGATGCTTCGCAATAACGACGTCAGATCCCTCAAGTTCAAAAGCTTTCTTAACTTCAACTAACGCTTTATCGAGCTGACCTGTCTTATAGTAGTACCAACCGAGGCTATCACGAATATAGCCATCCTCTGGCTCCAAATTAACTGCCTTTTGAATGAGACTGTAAGCTCGCTCCATATCGTCGCCCTTTTCAAGTAACGAATAACCAAGAAAATTAAGAGCGTGAGCGTTTTCGGGATTCTTATCTAAAATCTCTTGAACAATGCCTCGGGCTTTATCGAAATCCTCAACCTTCTCATAAAGACTCGCAAGGTAGTACTCATGTCCTTCCGTGTAGTCTCCAGTATGTCGGACCTTTTCAATCGAAGAAATCGCTTCATTATAGTTCTTCTTTCCTTCAAAGTAAGTCGCAAGCATCATATGAAATTCAACTTGTAAGGACTTCACTTTATCCCCACGAGAAGAAAGAAAGTCCTTATAATCACCGGCCCATTTCTCTTCATTATTCTCTACAAGTAGCTGAAGCAAACGCGCGATCTGCATGGAACTATCGACATAAAGAGAACTCTCCTCTTCAATCTTTCCAAAAGACTCTATCGCAAGCTCAGGGTTTTCAACTTTTTGGTAGAGTGAGCCAAGGTAGTAAAGCACCTTATCTGAATCAGGAACTGCTGCCAGGATCTCTTTAAAAACACCGATAGCTTTCTTGTATTTTTCAGAGTCAGTATAAAGGATACCAAGACGAACTCTGAGATTGAGATCCGTTTGATCGAGAGAGCTCAAAGTTTCGGCGTAAGGAAGAACTTTCTCAAAATTCTCCTGAGCGAAGAGCACCTGTACTAAGCGCGAAAGAACTTGAAAATTGCGAGGGTTCTTCTTGAGAAATTTTTCATAGATCCCAACGGCCTTGTCCATCTTCCCTTTCTCTTCACTCATTAAGCCCATCGCCATTGCCGCTTGGTGAAATGAAGAGTCTGCCTTAAGAGCTTTTCTAAGGAAGGAGATAGCTGATTTTTCTTTATTCTGTTTGAGATAAACCTTTGCTCTATAGTAATGAAAAATTGCTGCATTCGCCTTCTTACTACATTTTGCAAGGAGCCCATGAGCATTCTTATATTGAGCTTCAAGAGAATAAGCCTTTGCCAAAAAGACACAGGCCTCTTCACTTGCGGGATGATTTTTAAGAACATTTTGATAAGTTGATTTCGCGTTTTGAGTGTCATTCAAGGCTGTATAAACACCGCCAAGAATTAAGCCTAAAGCCTCTTCTTTATACTTGGTTTCTTTAAGAAGATCTTCAAGAACAACTTTTGCTTCTCCAAGATTTCCCATTCTAATGAGCTCAACACCATACTTCTTTTTAACAAAAATATCGTCAGGCTTGAGCTCAAGAAGCTGCTTATATAAATAAGCTGCTGTGTGGCTATCCCCACGCATTGAACTGTCATTGGCTTTAATAAAAAGATCACTTGAAAGATATTCGATTGCTGCGGGCCCTTCTTTCTTTGCCGTGGCGACCATGCTCTTCATTCTTTCATCAAGAACACGAAAAGCTTCTAAGAGCTTGGCCTTATCTGCTTCACTTTGCTCAGCACTTTGCGCCTCAACACTTTGTTGATCACTCTTTGAGTCAATGATCTCCTGAGCTGCGTCTTTTCCCTCATTCTTTTTAATGCCGCTACAACCCCAGAGCATAAGCGTTGAAAGGGAGACAAGAGTCAAAATGTTTTTTGTCGCTTTTATCATTCACTAACCTTCAGAAAAGAGGGGGGGTCCTCACCCATCTTGATTCTTATCGTCAGTAGTTAGAGCACTTTGATTAATAACCTCAGCAACAGCACTGCAAAGCAATATTTACCCTCAGTTCCTATTATAACCCAGTGTTTCAATCAACTAAGTTGGCGAAAATCGGCTCTAGGTGGCCATATTGTGCACTGTAAGGATTTTTTCAGGGCAATTATATTGACAGCATCATTTTAATGCTGCTACTCATAGTCCTCGAAAGTTAAGCAAAGCATTATGACGATTTCACTCGTTTGAAGAGAGTCTAAGTTTCTGAAATGACACAAGGCTTTAAATCAAAACTATTGAAATCAGATGGTGTTAAAGAAATTTTTACACTAAGTGTTAAACGCTTAGTCAAAGGTTGCTATAACGCCAATGACTACACACACACTTAAAAACTAAAAGGTAACTATTAGCCTTACACACAAATAGGGGAAATTAAGATGAATGACGTAAGAATCATCAAGCGCTACCAAAACCGTAAACTTTATGACACTCATCAAAGCTGTTACGTAACATTGGAAGAAATTGCTCAAATCATCCGTGAGGGGCACGAAATCCAAGTTATCGATAACAAAACTAAGAATGACATCACTTACACTACTCAGATCCAACTTCTTTTTGATCAAGAGAAAAAGTCAACAAAAGCTGGTGACACTGAACTTCTTAAGAGAGTTATCCGTGCGACTGAAGGTACATTCACTGGTTACATCCGTGGCCTAGAAGGTATCGAAGCTCCAGTAGTTGAAGAAAAGCCTGCTGAAGAATTCAAGCCTTTCATGGGTTCTTCTGAGTTCAACACAACTCCTTCAGTTGAAACACCTTCTACTTTAAACTAAAATTTAAAGGTAGAAACTTTCAACAGAAAGAGAGTCAATGAAGCTCAAAAGCCTAAATAAAATTATGAAATACGTTGTGCCAGTGGTTCTTGCCACTGGCACTTCTGTTTTTGGGAAAAGTGCAATCCAAAACCTTACCTCGAAAGACAAGGCCGAAAAGGTCAAGGACGATGTGAGGAAGATCTCTAAGGAGACACGGATCCCAAACAATGATCGTAAACATTCTCTTGGGATTGGGATCGGTCAAACCTTCACTGCTGGTGACTTTGATGACACAGGTGAAGACAAAATCACCTGGGATCTTCTCTATAACTACGCTGCTAGTTACTCTTTTGATCTCCTTGCCAATTTTCACCACTCAAAGCATGAATTCGCTGGTCGCTACACTCAGCTGACCTCTCTTAATATTGGTATTAAGGCGAAACTTTACCAAATCGACAACTTTTCACCCTTTGCCGTTGGTGGTCTAGGTTTTTATGCACCGAAGGTTCAAAGGGATCTTAATGGCCAATTGGTTGAATCAAAGACTAAAGTAGTATTCGGCTACCATTTTGGTGCCGGTGGTGACCTAAGACTTAATGACAGAGTATCAGTTGGTCTGATGGGCGCTTACTACAATCCATTTGATGTCAAACAAGAGGGTGCCCCTGAAGTCGAAGGACGCTACTACAAACTTCTTATCACTGCCTTTTATTCTTTCTAAGAAAACACGACTTATTATGGTCACAGGTAAGGGTGGTGTTGGTAAAACAACGCTAGCGATGGCCATTACCAAAGCTCTTCAAGAAGAAGGCAAGAAGGTTCTTTATAATTCCTTTGATCAACCTCTCAATCAGACACTTGCTAGTAAGATAGACCTCCCCCACTTTAATCTGGAGATGGACAGCTCAGCTCGCTCCTATATTGCAAAGAAATTAGGAAGTGAGACCATTGCGAAGTGGATCCTAAAGACGCCTTTCTTTAGCTCCCTCTTTAATATGCTACCAGGGCTAGGTCACATGATTCTCCTAGGTCATATTATTAACAAACTTGAGGAGGACTCTGAACTCACGATTGTTCTCGACTCTCCAAGCTCAGGCCACGCCATCACCATGATGGAGAGCCCTCGCAACTTTAAAGAAATGTTTCGCACCGGTCTTATCGTTGACGATATCAACCGAATGGAGCGCTTTATATTTGAAGATGAACGCATGAATATTGTTGTCACCTCACTTCCTACGGCCATGGCCACTCAAGAAGCCCATGAACTTAAGGAGCAGTTGGCAAGTCGTGGCGTTCCCCACTTTAGCTTAGTCTTAAATGACCTGCTCAGTTTGAGCCCCTCTTTAAAAGAGGCTTCACCTGGGGACCTTCCGGAGTTTATCAAAACAAAGTGCCTTCATGAGGAGCGCCTCTTAAGCGAACTAAGTGACGAGGAATGGAAACATATTCCTCACTTTGCCCATGAACGCTCCCCCGCCATCATCAAAGAGTGCCAGCATCTCCTCACAAAGGGAGCGCCTCTATGATTCCCTCAAAGAAAATTGAGCTCTTCTGTGGAACGGGCGGAGTTGGTAAGACGACACTTGCAACATCAAGAGCTTATAGCCTAGCAAAGAGTGGCAAAAAAGTTTTACTCATTACCATCGACCCTGCTCGAAGGCTTAAACAAATTCTTGGAATAAAGGATGATAATGCTGGAGAAGTCAGCACCCTTACTGGTGAAGACTTTCAATTTGAAAATGGTCAGCTTGATGCTCTGCTGATGAATCCTAAGACAACCCTAAAGAGAATGGCGAAGCTCTCTCAGGAGGGTTCAAGTCTTGATAATCCGATCGTCAATATTCTCACTAAGCCCTACGGGGGGATGAATGAGATCATGGCGATTATTGAAGTTCAACACCACCTCAAAACTGGGGGCTACGACACCATTATCTTGGACACGCCCCCTGGAAAGCACTTTATCGATTTTCTTCAATCGAGTCAGAAAATTAACCAATTCTTTGATAAGAGCTTTGTGGATATTTTTAAGTACTTTGGAAAGCGCTTTAGTAAATCAAAAGAGGAGCAAAAGTCTGGCTTTCTCTCGCTCATTGTTAAGTCTGGTATAAAGAAACTTCTCAGCTATCTTGAGAAAGTTACGGGAGAAAGCTTTGTTGACGAGTTTATTGACGCTATAAGTGGGCTCTACCTTAATCGCTCCTCTTTTACTGAAGCCCTTGTCTTTCAAGAAGACCTCAAAAAAGCAGATTATTCCAATTGGTTCCTCGTAACCAGCGTTGATCAGCGCAAGGCCCATGAAGCCACGGACCTGCAACAAAACGCTGAAAACTTCATGCATAAAGATTCTTTCTTGGTCGTCAATCGCTCCCTCACCCCCTACCTTGAAAACTGGCAACCTGACGCATCTCACAAGGGCCTTGTCCACCTGCACAGCTCTATGAAAGCTAGGGAAAATACGATAAAAGATATGGGAGCAAAGCGATTGAATCAATACAAAGAAGTTCTCTATTTTCCAGAGGTTTTGGACATCGAGCCCATGACCCATGTGAAAAACCTCGCTAGCTCTTGGAAGTAAACTAAAGCGAAGGTTCCCACCATGACATATAAAGTTCAAACAAAAGAGCAGCTTGAAGAGTTCATTACTTCAAACTGGAACCAAATAAATGAAGACCTCGACGCTGTTATGAATGAACTGCCAACTCCTGTTTATTCAAGTGTCGACATTAGAGAGAGCAATACTAAGTTTGCCCCCGTTGATATGAATATGTATCCGGCAGGCTTTAACAATCTTTGCCAGCTTGACCTCAATGCCTCAAGTAAGGCCTTTAAAGAAACTTTTCTCGCTGTTGCTTCTGAAGCACAGACTGTGGCCATCATTCCCGAGTCCCACACAAAGAATCTATTCTATCTTGATCACCTCGCTCATCTGCAAATGGCCATTAGAGATGCGGGTTTTGAGCCACAAATTGTGAGCCTTGACCCTATGCTCTTTGGAGAGGAAAAGAAAAACCTCACCCTTGTTAGCCATTCTAAGTTTGAACTCAATATTCTTAGAGGACATCTCAATGAAGAGGGGCAACTAAGCGCCGAAGGAATCACTTTTGATATTGGTCTTCTTAATAATGACCAATCTGATCCGCTCGACTTTGCTTGGCAAGATTGCAAGACCCCCATTGTACCAACGCCACTCATTGGGTGGTTTCGCCGCCAAAAAAGCGAGCACTTCGAATTCTATGCCAAGGTCGTAGGTGACTTCTCTTCGAAGTACGATATAAACCCTGATCTCATCATGGCCAACTTTAAAAGTTTTACAGGTGTCGATTTCTCAACAAAAGAGGGTCTTGATCTCGTTGGAAATGAAGTCGATCAAATGCTCTCAACAATGCCTGAAAAAAGTAAAATATTTGTGAAAGCGAGTCAGGGGACTTATGGAATGGGAATATCGGTTGTCTCTTCTGGAAAAGAGATTTCCGAGATGAACCGCAAGAACCGCGACAAAATGAATATTGGAAAAAATAAGATTAAGTTTACTTCAGTTGTTCTTCAAGAAGGTGTCGATTCGACAATGAAGTATGATGGTATGGCCGCTGAAATTGCGATCTATCTCGTAGGTGGAAAACCTGTGGGAGGATTTGTCCGTGCGAATTCAGAAAAGGACAGCCAAAGTAATCTTAATAGCCGTGGCATGGTTTTTAGAAAATACTGCATCAGTGAGATTAAAGAGAATAATGACTTTCAGGCCAAAGAAGCTGTGTATGCCATTATATCTCGCCTCTCAACCATGGCCGGTGCACTCGAAATAAAGAAAGTTCAAGAAGAGAATAACCAAGGATAAGAAAATGACAAATCTCATGAAAGGGGCCAGAGCAAACGTAGTTGATGCGATCGGTGGCACTCCCATTATTAAGCTCAACCACATCACTAAAGATCTTGATTCTGAGATTTACGTTAAGCTTGAGTACATGAACCCAGGGGGTTCAACAAAAGACCGTATCGGTGCTTATATGCTCGACCAGGCCGTCAAAGAAGGAACCCTAAAACCAGGGGGAACTATTATTGAAGGAACAAGTGGTAACACAGGCGTAGGCCTAGCGATGTGGGCAGCTGTTCACGGTTACAAGTGTATCTTTGTTCTTGCCGATAAGCAGTCCAAAGAAAAAATCGATAACCTCAGAGCATTTGGGGCCAAGGTTGTTGTTTGCCCTACTAATGTTGCTCCGGAAGATCCGAGAAGTTACTACTCTGTTTCAAAGAGACTGAGTGAAACGATTCCTAACTCTTTCTATGTAAATCAATATGACAACCTCCATAACCGAATGACCCACTACACTTGGACCGCTCCAGAAATGTATGAGCAAACCCAGGGCGACTTTGATGTCTTCATGGCGACAGTTGGAACAGGGGGAACAATTTCAGGTTGCGGTCGCTTCTTCAAAGAGAAGATGCCTAATGTTGAAATTGTTGGAATCGATTGTGAGGGATCAATCGTTGCTCACTATGCAAAGACTGGTGAAATGATTGAAGCCAAGACCTATGTTCTCGAAGGAGTTGGAGAAGACTTCATTCCCGAAAACTATGACTTCGATAATATCGATGAATGGGAAATGGTTGGCGATAAAGAGTCTTTTCTTATGACGAGAAGACTTCTTAAAGAAGAAGGCGTCTATGCTGGTGGTTCTGCTGGCGCTGCGATTTGCGGTGCTATCAAATATGCCCAAAAGCAAAAGACTCCTAAGAAAATTCTTGTCCTTCTTCACGATTCAGGAAATCGTTATGCCTCTAAGATCTACAATGACGATTGGATGAGTGATAATGGTTACCTTGATAGCTCTTTTGACGTTCAAATTAAGGATGTTCTTACTCATCTCAATAAGACGGGTAATATTAAAACAATCTCAGATAAGGCTTCCATTGGTGAGGCCATTACGCTGATGGATGAAGCTGGTATCTCGCAACTTCCCTGTACCGATGAGTCCGGTGCGATTAAAGGGCTTGTTTCAGAGAAAGCCCTTCTTAAACCTGTCATGATGGGTGAATTTAACCAAGAAGATAATATCTCCCTTGCCTTCAACATGAATTACAAAATTGTAAATCAGAATGAGCTCCTTTCAACTGTTGCCGATGCTCTTCTTCAAAAAGATGTTGCCCTTGTTATGAAAGGCGATCAGCTTGTCGATATTCTTACTGATATTGATGTTCTTCAATACCTCAGTAAGACCAGAGCCTACTAGGAACAAAGCGTGGCAAAGAAGAAAATGAACTTTGCAACCAAGGTCATCCATGTCGGTGGTCATCCTGATAAAGAGACGGGGGCAATCATGCCCCCTATTTATCAAACGACGACTTTTGTCCAGGAGAGCCCTGGTAAGCATAAAGGTTATGAGTATTCTCGCTCCCATAATCCTACCCGCACACGTCTTGAAGAATGTCTTGCTAGCCTCGAAGAGGCCAAGTACGCCCTAGTGGCTGCCAGTGGACTTGGAATCATAAGTTTGATCCTTCACTCTCTTCCTAAGGGCTCAACGATTCTCTGTGGCGACGATGTCTATGGTGGCACCTATCGCATTCTCACCACAGTTTTTAATGATATTCATGATATTCACTTCATTAATACGACTGATCCGAAAGAAGTTGAGCAAGCTCTTAAAAGTTTAAAACCTAAACTTCTTTGGCTTGAAACTCCAACAAACCCCATGCTCAAGATTACAGACATCAAAAAAGTGACGGCCTTAGCTAAGAAATATAAGGCGCTCTCAGTTGTCGACAACACTTTTATGAGTTCCTACTTTCAAAAGCCCCTGACTCTTGGTGCAGATATTGTCATGCACTCCATGACCAAATACCTCAATGGTCATAGTGATGTGGTTGGTGGGTGTATGATGACAAATAACAAGACGATTCATCAAAAGTGCTGGACCCTGCAAAACTCGATGGGTCCAAGCCAATCCCCCTTTGATTCGTGGCTCGTATTAAGAGGATTAAAAACTCTCGCCCTTCGTATGGAAGCCCATCAAAAAAATGCCCTTAGGGTTGCTCGATTTCTTGAGTCCCATCCCAAGGTTGAAAAAGTCATTTACCCGGGGCTCAAGTCCCACCCTGACTACCGCTTAGCAAAAAAGCAAATGAGTGGCTTTGGAGGGATGATCACCATTCTTCTTAAAGGAGACCTCAAGAAATCGAAAAAATTCCTTGAGAAAGTTAAGCTCTTTGCTCTTGCTGAAAGTTTAGGCGGGGTAGAAAGTCTTATCGAACATCCTGCCATTATGACCCATCACTCTATTCCAAAAGTAGTTCGTGAAGAAATTGGAATCTTGGATAATCTGGTCAGACTCTCCGTGGGAGTTGAGGACTGTGATGACCTTATTGATGACCTCGACAATGCACTCAAGGTCATTTGATTAGAAGAAGCCTTGACCTTTTGGACTGGCGTCTTTTACCTCTGTTTGTTCTTCAACTTCTGGTGACGTGAGTGGAGTTTCTCCTTCTTCCATAACAGGAACGGGAGCAGAAGGTGGCGGTTGTGGTGTTGGCGCTTTTTCCATGTAAGCCTTTCTTTGACCACTCAGAACACCTTTATAATCTTGGCCTCGGTTAAAAACGAGAGAGTTCTCAAGGTAATTTTTCAATAAGAGATAAGTGCAATAGGTTTTGCCATGATCACTTGTGAGAGTTTCTTTTTCTCCGGGAGCAAAAATCAAACCATCATCTTGAAGGACTTTTTGTAGTTCAGAATACTCTTGGCAAAACGGTCCCCCCACTTTTCCTTGGCAGTCACGGTTTTTCTTAATCACATCAACTGCCCCAGTCCCCTTCTTAATATGAACAGGCTCGCGACAGATATCAACACTCCAGGACTTCTTGATGTATTTGAACTTTTCATGATTGACGTCGATAAGACAGCCTTGCTTTTTTATATTTAAAATCACAGGTAAGAGACCAAAGGGCTGACCTTTGTGAATAATATCGACTTCAAACTGCTGTTTTAGACATTCGTTGTCATCAAAAGAAAGAGCACTAGTTGCAAAGAGTGAGCACAGTAGGAAAATACTAAACTTGCATAAACGCATTAGGGTCCACCTCGAGATAAATGACGGAAGCATCATACTTAAGAAAGTCTTCTTCCGTATTCTTTTTCAACTGAAAGAATATTTCATTAAGAACTTCACGAGGTCCATTGTCAAACTGCTCTTTGATGATCTTAGTGAGTAAACCCTTCTCCCCTTTGATTTCAAAGTTCTGAAGGACACCTGGGCTAACAAAGATTAGCTTTTGTCCCCTTTCAAGAGAGCCTTCATAGTGGGCTTCCTCAAAGAAGTTCTCATTAAGCGCCCTTTCATTTTCATTGGACAATTTATGACCATTTGAAAAATAAGCGCCCTTTCCGAAATGATACCCTTCATAGTGGTAAGTTTTCAAATCGAGGAGGATCATATCAAGCTGGAGGGATTCAGGTTCATCCCGATCAATGAGGTCCAATTCTCGACACTCATTGACAAGATCTTCGAGGAAGTCCTCCAGAATTTCTCTATTATAAAACTTAGACTGCTGTAGCTTCTCAAAATGGCTCAAAACGATAGAAGAGGCCACATAGGACTGAGCGTGTGTCACGATAATAAGCATCTGTGTATCAGTTTTCTTAATATCGAAGAACTCTCCACCACTACTATAACCAGCAGCAAACTTGGAGAACAGGTTGACGCTTTTTACCTTTTCTTGACGAAGAGGAACTACTTTTTCGTGCAGTTTTTTAACTCTCTGTAACTCCATAAGGCTCTGTTCGAGAACCTTACCGAGATGAACTTGCCCTAAACCTTGCTGAGCGCCAGTTCCAAGGACCTTACTTTCGAGAACAATACGTTTAAACCATGGATTATGAAGAAGGGCAGGTTTACCACTATCAATAAAGCCTAAAAGACCCTTACCGTATATTGCTCTAACCTTTTCAATTTCCGTGGGCTCAATACTATCTTTGAACGTTATAATAACACCACGTGGACTTGATAAGGACTCATCGCCAAGGGCCTCTTCTAAAGAGCAGATGATAATGGAATCAAATCTTTCATCACTATCGATGGAAAATTCTTTAAAATGAACATTCGGAAAGTCAGGTTTAAGCTCGCTCTCTACTTGTTGCCAATAATCACTGTCCGCCTCATGTAAGCTTTTTTCTGTATAAACAAAATTTAAACCGGTTTTATTCATATTTCTAAGTATACCTATTCCTACTGAACAATGACTTTTGTCTCTTCAGACGTGCTTTTTTCAGATTGATTATTACAGAAATCAGTTGCCTCTCGAGTATTTATAAAGTGCAACTGAACTACGCTACAATCTTTCTCAGATGCGTACACGTTCTTGGTCACGCACTCTGGTGTCTTCTTATTAGCACTACTCCATTTTGAGTTTTCTCGGCACTGAAAATAACTAAATTTATCCACGCATGCCCAATGTCTTCCCACACAGTTATAAACAAGACCACGTCCAAGCCTTTTATAATTAGGAGGCTCAACATATTCACTAGGCTCCTCAGTGTTCGACTTATTGTCGTCCTGCGATTTCTCTTTATTCATTTCTGCTTCTTTAGACTTTTCAAGAATTTTATCAACCTTGTCATCCATGGTGAGAGACTTCTCTACAACCTCTTCCCCCACACGACTATTAAGGGGCTCACTCGGTGTTTCAGGGGGAATTCCTGCAGCATTATTATTTTCAATGACCTGCGGCTCCTCTATCGCAATGGGCTCTGCTTGAGGCACTGGAGTTGGCTCCGGCGTTGCTATAGGTGTCGGCTCAGGTGTTGGGATAGGAGTTGGTTCAGGTGTCGCAATGGGAGTTGGTTCAGGTGTAGCGATTGGAGTAGGCTCAGGTGCTGCGACTATTTTGTCTTGAACCTGTGGCGCTTCCTTCTTTACAACTGGTTTCTTTCTTTCCCTTCTCTTTTTTGGTTTACGCTTCTTTACTGCATTTGCCGGAGGTGGTGGAACTTCATTACTAGCTTGTTCCCCCATCAGAATGTCATATCCGAGATAGGCAATGACGAGAACCAATAGTCCTTGGACAAGCATTTTCTTTTGCTTCTTCTTTTTCTCGTCATCATCATCTTCGTCATCATCTTCGTCGTCATCATCTTCGTCTTCTTCGTCATCATCATCAAGATCACCAGGAGGGCCGATTTCGGTTTCGGTACCATCTTCTTCGTCAATCTCTTCACCCATATCACTTGGGTCGACTTCAACTTTGCCAGTATCTTCATCAAATTCCTCGTCGAATTCTTCGTCTTCGAAGTCCTCTTCATCGTCTCCCTTTTTCTTATTAAGGGCGGGGATTTTTTCTTTAAAACCCTCCACGATGCCTTGTAATTTTTCTTTCAATTCGTCGACTTTACTCATAGCCTGTTCTCAAAAGATCCTTTTAATAAAAATTTGATGTAGTAACTTATCGAAAACTTGTGAAAAAAGTTTATACCTTATTGAAATTAGTTTGAGGTATCTCTGAAATTGCCTATTATAGGCTCATCCAAAATGCCCGACAATTACACTCAAGAGGAATTTTATGTGCCCAATTGATGATGGTGTTATTAAATATGACCGCTCTCATTTTGAAAAAACCAAGGCCCTTCCCAGTGAAGAATTTCAAGAACTCGAAAAGTGGAGAAGCACTCTTTTTCAACTCCGCCTTATCGGTGAATACCTCCCTGAAAAGATTGGTTATGGTAACCTTAGCGAAAAAAAAGACTACTCTCACCTCTATGAAACTCCTCTTTCACAATTCATCATTTCAGGTACTCAAACTGGTGGACTAGCAAATCTTGATGGCAACTCCTACGTTCGCGTCCTTGATTTTAATTTCGATACTCTTCTCATAAAAGCACAAGGCCCACTTGAAGCTTCAAGTGAGGCCCTTACTCATGCAGCTATTTATGATAGCTCCCCCTCTATTCAAGCTGTATTCCACATTCATAGCAATTCCATTTGGAAGGGAATGATAGAAGAGAATTACCCGGCAACCCCAAAAGAAGTCCCTTACGGTACTAAAGAAATGGCGCTGACAGTAAAAGATATTATTGCGGGTCAAAGCAATGGCCTTCTTGTGATGAAAGGTCATGAAGACGGCGTCATTGCATTTGGTGAAAGTCTAAGTGATGCTGGAAAAAAAATATTAGAAGTATATGATAAATTCGGAGGGTAACTTCTCTGTCGGTTTGGCTTCACAGACCCACCACTCCTTTATGAGATGCTGAAGTGTTCTCTCCGAGTCCTCTGTTAGAAAATAGGCACTAAAAAGACTCCCCTCAGGACTTAACTTTATAATTCCTTTTTTAGTAATGGGATTATAGTTGAGCGCCCCTAATTCTTCTATTGAATGAGAGAATGTTCTTCTTTTCTTCATAGACTTCTTATTAACAAGAGCTAGCAACGAAGCTTCATTACCAAAGTTGACTTGAAGACTATCCGCAAGATTCCCCATAGAGCGCCTATGATTAACCTCGCAAAAGGGATTTAATTTTAGCACTCCTTCCTCAAGATACTGAAAGCAGTCAATCTGAATTTCAGATACTCCGAATTTTTCTTTGTAGTAGGAATAAACTCTTCTAGCAGGTTCTTTTAACTCCTCCTCTTCTTCGTAGAAGTTTTTCATAAAGGAGCCTTTATAGGAGCCTTTGCCATCAACGAGATTTTGAATGATTTTTAATTCGCTTTCATTAACCCTAATTCCAAAGTCCCTCACACGCTGAACCAGTCGTTCTACAATGACTGGATAGGGTCCCTCTTCTTGCCATTGTCTGTGAAGGCCACGTCCGGAAAAACCAAACTCCTCTTTAAAGAGAATTGGTCCTTTGAGCTCAGCATCGGCGAATTCCACCTCCTTGAAGTTACGACAGATTTTACTTTCAAGAATGTTTAGCCCTAAATCTTCACGGGCTTTATGAGCCGTTAAGTTAGAATTAATCAACCTTTCACTCTTCCACGCCCCTTCATTGAGAGTATTCCCCCACCAAGGAAGTGGCGTATCTTTGATATCATTTGTAGAGTGTAACTTTGTCCTTCTTAAGTTTTCGATATAGTTAATATAAAAAGAATCATAGGACTGACGCGTGAAGAGCTGATCGTTCTTTTCACATAACCAGAAAAAAACAAATTCTAAGGTATCATTGATAGCATTAAACTGAGGCGCAACAAATCGATCGAATTTTAGACTTTCTTCAAAATCAAAATTCGTTATCCATGTTTTCATTTTTTCCATTGCTTTCTTTTCGTAATGGAAAAATCATTCCTATAGTCTTTTAAGGACTTAATATAGCTTGAGGATAGACCTGATTTTTGTCGACCCTTTTGATCAAAAACCATTCCTTTAGCACGAGTAGGAGTTAAAGGCTCAGGAAGGAGTTCACAGTAATACTCCCATAAGTCTTTTTCAGTATTCTTTATTTTCTGAGTCAACTCATGCTTTCCACGAGCGACATGCCTAATCTCATCTTCATAAACAATCGTAAGAATTTCACTTATTTCAAGATCACCAATCTCTTCAAAGATGCCACGATAATAATTGGCAAAGTCTAAGTTGGCCTGTTCAAAAGTGAGAGAAATGACAGCAAAGAACTCATCTTCGGTATGAATCTTCTCCATGAAACTCCAAAAGAAACGATTAAGAGGTAATTCACCAAAAGTAAGTCCATACTCGTTCATTTTTTGAACATAGAGAGAAAAGTGCTTTTGTTCATCGGCGATTGTACTAACAAGTGTCTTTTTCTGAGAAAGTGACATTTGTGGAAATAGCAAAAGTGCTTGCGCCATCATTTCGATTGCTAAGAGTTCATGATTAGCAAAGAAATGGAGGGCCTTAGCCCTTTCTTTCTTATGGGCGAGAGCTCCCTTGCCTGGGAACTTCACTTGTTCATCACTAAAGCCAATCGTTTCATGGCGTGCAGGTTCAAAGAAGCGTTGAGGTTGATACTCAAGACTTTCATCCCAGTTTATTAAACGAGGGTCAGTGAGCTTCTCTTCAATCGTTTTACCTAGGAGTACTGCTTTTGCAAATGCCTCTAGATTCACTAACTCTTTCCTCTTTTCTTTTTACGGTTTTTAAACGGCCGGCCTTTTCCTTGACCACCACTTTTTCCCTTGAAAGGCTTCTTGCCTGTCTTACCTCGCCTTGCTCCGCCCTTATTATCTCTATCATTGCGGCGATTATTTCCACCACGGCGACCAAAGCGTCTTTCTTTAAAGCACTTTTCGCAAATGGCAAACTTTGACTGTTCAGCAAGTCTAACACCACAACTTGAGCACGTCGGTACAATTTTATTACTTAAAAGAGTATTCAACTTATCAATGGCAAGACCTTTATTTTCAAGGAGTTCCTGCTCATCAAAATCAAAGTTCTTATTATTAAAATGGCGGGAAAGCCACTGATAGAGTTCAACGCACTTAATTGATGTTTCAAGATAGTCAATGTCATTAGAATTTGAGTCGACGCGATCACTTTTAATCGGACTATTTTGCACATAGTGATTTAAAATCCACACGTAGTATTGAACATGATCAATAAGTCCCAGATTCACTGGGGCACAAGCAAAACCAAAAATTTCAGATTGAGTTAAGTTCTTGTCAACATCAGCATCTTCAACCATTTCAGCGAGCTCAATCATCTCTTTAAGCTCAACGCAATAGAATGGCTTTTGAAAGGTCATCGTATTAAAAAGTCTTAAAAACTCTGAGAGACTTAATTGAGGTAAACCATTTTCTTCAAGTGCTCCATTCACCTGACTAAAGATATCGAGGTCAGGACCGACCATACACTTTTTTCTCTGCTCGAGATCTGTCGTCAACGCACTATCAACGATATCAAGCCCGTCTTCTACTTTCGTGAGGCAATTCACAAAGCCAGTGGGAAAACGTTGAAAACGTCCTGCTCGCCCTGCAATTTGTTTAATTTCACTATCCGAGATTTGAAACTCTTGAGAATTTATAAATTTACTTAAAGTAGTAAATATAATCCTACGTATAGGTAAATTCATTCCCATGGAGATTGCATCTGTCGCTACAATGATATCGGTTTCACCCTTATCAAACTTTCTTGCCTGCTCACGCCTAACCTCTGGAGAAAGACGTCCATAAACAATGGAAACCTTAAATCCAACCTTTTCTAAATCCCTCTTGTAGCGAAGAGCGTTTCTTCTTGAAAAGACGATGAGAGCATCATTTTTTTGCAGGTCCCCTAACACAACGGGCTTCTTTTCCACGTTGAGTTCAGTCATCCGGTTATATTCTTTGACCTCAAGTTCATCACCACAGAGTTCAACAATCTTTTTAACAAGCTCTAAAACTGAAGGGTCTCCACAGAGATGAATCTCTTCTGCAAAGATATTCACTAAGGCTCTTGTCCATGCCCACCCTCTTTGAGGATCAGTGATCATTTGAATTTCATCGATAACACAGCAATTGAAATATTCCGTAAGCCGGGCCATTTCGATAGTGGAGCTGTAGTGAGTTGCCCCCTCATTTTCAATAACTTCTTCACCAGTAAGTAAGGTCGTGACGACGCTATTCGAGTTCATCGTATCGTAAAGCTCGGCAGCGAGAAGTCGCAGAGGTGCTAGGTAACAGCCTTTATCCGCTTTCATCAAAGCCTGAATAGCATGGTAGGTTTTCCCGGAGTTAGTGGGTCCCATATGATAGATGATTTTTCTCTTAATGGTTCGCGCTTGAGAGTGAATCCAAAATTCACCAATATATTCTTGAAGAATCTTACCGGAGATATCTTTACGCTTAAGAATCATTACCGACTTGATAAGTTTCTTAAACTCGCGGGTGATAACACGTTCGCCCCGCCAAATATTTGTTCCGAGTTGGCTAAAAAAGCGCTTGAATTCGTCTTCTCCAACGAGTTCATCTTTTATATCCGCTTCATAGAGAAGGTGGTTCAAAAAGGGTTTTAAAGACTTCTCTCTTCGAAGTGCCATTTCGGCAGGATAGGTAAAATGATCTTTAACCTTATTTTTTATGACAGTATCAACTCTATTTAGTGTGGATCTCTTTAGGCGGTAACGAACCTTATGCATTGTCTTTTCAATACTCTTTTGCATATCTAAGTAGAGATGACTGACTTCATCGATTGATCCACTCTCTAGTTTCTCCTCAATCTCAGTAGCGGCTTCATTAATCCTCTCCTGACAATAATCAATAATGTATTCACGCAGTTTATTCTTGTAATCAGCATTACAGCCATGACACTGGCAATCTAGACTTGCGATTTTAAGATCAAAGGAGAAATTATTCTTAATAAGTTCTTGGGTCGTATTATGCTTGGCTTCTTTCTCCTTCATCCAGTTGTCAAAAGTATCAAGATGAATTTGAAGGATCTTTTCGTTGAGACCACCATCTTGGCCAAAGAAGAACATTTCTTTTTCAGGAAAAATACAATCGTCGAGAAAGATCAAATCAAGAACATTATCTCGCTGAAAGAACTCAGAGAGATTGATATAATCACTATTGAAAAGAGAAATTAGAGAAGGGTATTTTTTAAAGAAGTTATGGAGATTTCCTTGTAGCTCTTCTAGAAAGGCAAGTATCTTCTTAGCTTCAGGTAAATCGCGAACATAGTCCTCGTCATCATTTCGCAGTTCGTTGACTCTTATAATAGTCTTTCGTTCTGCATCGATAAATTTTGAGATAACTTCAAAGTCAGGTAAGTCTGGGATATCCGTTTGTGACACTTAGTCTCCAAGGTTTAAACGTATACCCCATTCTATACCCTCGGAGGGTTAATTATCTAGTTCAATCACATAGGCCAAGGCCATTTTGGCAAACTTTAAGGCATGTTTAGCATGGTTATCAGACTGGGCTAAAGTGTCACGGCTTGTATGGATATGGGGGTTCATATCATTCTTCTTAGCTTCAAAAGGCATTGAGGCAGGGAAACCTTGAGAAGTCCAACTTGCATGATCCGAGCACGCGTATCCACACTTCCCATAACCCCAACTCACACCAGGAAGATAAGTATCTATGAGAGTCGCAATGAATTTGTTTTGTCCCTCATTTGTATAGTCTGTCATCATCACAATATCTTGCTCACTTCCTTGAAAATTGGTCATATCAAGCTGAAGAACACCAAGAATAGTTTCATTTTGGGCTTTATAAGTTTTGGCCATGTCTTTTGATCCAAGAAGGCCAACTTCTTCTGCGGCGTAGGCTGCAAAGACAATCGTTTTTTGAGGCTTGTATCCGCTATCAACAAGAACGCGAAGAACCTCTGTCATCGTCGCAATACCTGAAGCATTATCATCTGCACCCGGTGCATGAGCTCTCTCTCTCCCCCACCATCCAGCAACACTATCGGCGTGTCCACCGACGATAATTTTTTCTGAGCTTGCGCCCTCAATCTCAGCGACGATCGTATCTTGCGGCCAATCGGTGTGCTTAAATTTATACACTTTAATATCATTTCTCTTTGCCGTAATTCGCTTCCACTGCTCAAGAAGCCACTCTTGTGACTCAAGCCCTGTCTGACTCTTGTAATAACGATTTCTAAAACTTGAGAGCTTGATAATGGTATTTCTGATGTTTATTTCTTTGGCTTCACCGATATGGGCTTTTACCGTATTGGCCTGATTTAAAGAATAATCAGCAAGGGAAACATTCTTTGCAAATTCTCTTGTCGCATTACCATCGAGTTCGGCCATAGCCTCTTCTAGCGAATTATGGGCCATGAAACCACCACAGCGGTTAAACTCTTCATGGGCAGAATGGGAGATTTTTTCAAAGTCTTCAGGTGTGATCTCAACAACAGTAAGATCATCATGAGTCGAAACAATCTTATTACTCTTCTCAGTAAAGACATGATGAGAAAGGTCTTTTCCCATTGTGACAAATATTTTTTGCGCTGGTGCCGGAGCAGCAGAAACTGTCTGAGTTAAAGAGGCAACTAAGTAGCACCCGACTAGGGTTCTCAAGATAGATTTAAACACAACGCCCTCCTTGGCATTTGTTCTTTATGGTAGCTTCTTCCTTGAAACTTATTTGTGAACATATCTATGGTAATCCATTAAAGTAGGTGATTCGAAAGTTATTCTCTGATAACTTCTTACATAGAATGAGTGTCGCTTTTTAAAAGGATTTAAGATGAAAACTTGGATAACAGAAACCTTTAAAACTAAATATCCCATCATCATGGCCCCCATGTTTCTTGTCTCTAATATTGAAATGCTCAAAGCCGCTGCACAAGCTGGTATCACCGGTTGCGCCCCTGCTCTTAACTGGAGAGCTCCGGAAGAGTTTGAGGTCGCGATGAAAGACCTTAAAGAGAATTGTGACGGTGCCTTTGGAATAAATCTTATTGTCAATAAAAGTAATATTCACCTAGAGCGTCAACTTGAGATCTGTCAAAAGTACAACCCCGATTATGTGATCACTTCACTCGGTAGTCCTGAGAAAACGATCAAAATGCTCAAACCTCATGGCGTAAAAGTCATTTGTGATGTCGTCGATACTGAATATGCAAAGAAGGTTGAAAAGCTTGGTGCGGATGCCGTTATTGCCGTGAATAGTGGTGCTGGAGGACACGCTGGTCCTATTCCCGCCTCACTTCTTGTTCCTATGCTTTTAAAAGAATGTAGCATTCCTGTCATTAGTGCCGGTGGAGTTGGAACAGGTGCAGGCCTTCTCAGTACTCTTGCCTTGGGCTCAGAAGGAGTTTCTGTGGGCTCACCTTTTATCGCTTGTCATGAATCAGGTGTGAGTGAAGAGTATAAAGACGCCATCGTAAAATATGGTGCCGACGATATTGTCATGACCAGCAAACTCTCTGGTACTCCTTGTACTGTTATAAACACCCCCTATGTTCAAAAGATTGGTACAGAACAAAATTTCGTAGAAGGTTTTCTCAACCAAAATAAGAAGCTTAAGAAATACGCTAAAATGCTCACCTACTATAAAGGCACCAAACTGCTGGAAAAAGCGGCCTTCAGTGCAACTTACAAAACTATTTGGTGTGCTGGTCCTTCGATCGAATTCGTAACAAAGAGAGAAAGTGTCAAAGAGATCGTAGACACACTCATCTCACA
Source organism: uncultured Bacteriovoracaceae bacterium (assembly GCA_950054155.1). Lineage (GTDB taxonomy): Bacteria > Bdellovibrionota > Bacteriovoracia > Bacteriovoracales > Bacteriovoracaceae. The sequence goes on along the minus strand of CATLOT010000029.1, from coordinate 21,687 downwards.
ATACGAGGAAGCTCTTAAGAGCCTTAACGAGCGCCATTTATAGGAATACCTTTCTTGATTCGGACTCCAAAAATACTTAAACTCCCAAACTTCAGAAAGTTATATATTGCTGGGATCACAAGTGAACTTGGAAGTTTTGTTACCGAGACTGTTCTCATGCTTTTTGTCTTTAAGCTCTCGGGTCAAAATAAGGCCTACCTAGGAATCTTAAGAGCAGTCTTCTTGGTATTTCTAACACTAGGAGGAATTCTCGGTGGCCCTATTGGAAATAAATACAATAGAAAGAAAATTCTCATCTTTTGTGAAATCGCAAGAATCCCTCTCCTGATCCTTCTTTTCTTCTTTCAAAATATTCCAATGGTCATTGCCTGTAATGCAGTCATTGCTTTTTTTACGGGTATCTTTAGGCCCTCGCGGCAGGCGATGATTAACGAAATTGTACCTCAAGAGAATATCAAGAAAGCGAATGGGCTCTTTGGAAGCACCGTCGCGATCCTTCATTTGGTTGGTCCTCTTCTTGGTGCAACACTCTTTGGACTACTCAATGGAATCAATCTCATCCTTCTTGGTGATCTTCTGACCTATGCGCTTGGCCTATGGCTACTCAGTCAAATGATCTACAGTGATGAAAGAGAAGTTCATACTCAACAGGAAGGTCTTTTTCTCGAGATTAAAGAAGGCTTCAAATATCTTGGAAAGAGAAAAGACCTTCTTGCAATCAACTTGAATGCTTTTTGTGCAGGCCTTGCGATTGGAATTCTTATCCCCCTTCTTGTTCCCTTTACTATTGAGATCCTAGAAAAGTCAGAGAGACACTACGGAATCATTATGGCCTTTTTTGGACTAGGCGGTATTGTTGGGAGCTGGAGCGCTGAAAAGGTAAGCCACTACCTTCCTCATGGAAAAGTCCCCCTTCTGACCATTATTATTGAAACACTTATCTTCATTGCCTTTGTCCTTAATCGTAACTTCCCGCTCTCCTGTTTGATCCTCTTCATTTGGGGCTATCTGGTTTTTATTCGTATTACGACGCAAATGAATTTTATTAGTGACTCTGTCGAAACTCACTTTCTTACAAGAGTCCACTCTCTCTTAGAGATGTCTTTTATCATTCCCAATATATCGGGAGGCCTTTTAATTGCGATTCTAGGTGAAAAATATCAGACAATGGAACTGTTACTTGCTGCTGCCGTCTTGTTTTTCCTCTCGATCAATCTTAGACTTCCCTTAAAGCATATGAGGCTTCTTTGGAAAACGGAGCCAGGTAAAGTTGAACGCGTCGTTCAAGTCTAAACCCTAAGGAATAATCCATGAGCGCTAAAATTTGGTTGCGAGCTGAAACAAAAGAAAAAGAAAGGCGAACCTCTCTCACACCAGAAAATGCACACAAGCTTGTCCAACAGGGTGCCCACATTGTTGTTGAAAATGATCCCCATCGTATTTTTCCGATTAATGATTACGAAGAGGCAGGCTGTGAGATTGCTCCCGCGCACTCATGGCAACAGGCGCCTCTTGACTATTATATTCTAGGTTTAAAAGAGATCGTTGATGACACTGTTAAGTTTAAACATAACCATATTTACTTTGCTCATGTCTTCAAAGGACAAAGTGGTTCTCAAGAGATTCTTAAACGTTATAAAGAAGATGGCGGAACCCTCTTTGACCTTGAATATTTAACTGACCAAAATCAAAGGCGAATAGCAGCCTTTGGCCACTGGGCTGGCTTTGCTGGTGCAGCCTTTGCTCTTGATCGCTTCTATCACCGCCAATATGAGGACCTGCAAAACTATCCTGAGCTAAGAAGTTACCCCACTATTGAAGAACTCCTTAAAACAATCGCACAGAAAAAAGAGAAAGCCCCGATTAATAACCCCAAGGTTATGATCATTGGCGCTCTTGGTCGTTGTGGCAAAGGAGCTGCGGAGCTTCTCAACCATTTTGATATTCAAGCAACGAGCTGGGATTACCAAGAGACCAAGATTGGTGGTCCTTTTGAGAAGATATTAGAGCATGACATCATGATTAATGCCGCTTTAATCCTCAATAAAATCCCTCCCTTTATTGATGATCAATTATTGCGCCAATCAGAGAGTATTTTAAAAATTATTGCTGATGTCAGTTGTGACCCTAATAGCGATCTCAACCCCATTCCGATTTATAATGAATCGACCACGTGGGAAAAGCCCTTTCTTCCTTTAAATTACCCTCACCCCGTAGAGGTTCTTAGTGTTGATAATCTTCCCTCAACACTCCCTCTTGAGAGTAGTATCGACTTTAGTGACCAGCTCTATCCTTGGCTTGAGGAATTGGTACAAAAAAAGGGAAGCTTACCGCTTCCCTTTGAAAATGCTAAAAAAGTTTTTGCTGATTTTACGAAATAAGACCTGCTCTCTTTAAAAGTGCATCGGGCTTAGGCTCATCACCTCTGAAGCTCTTATAAAGAGTCATAGGATGATCACTACCACCTCTTTCAAGAATATTCTCTCTGAAAGAGTCTGCAACTTCCTTATTAAAGATACCTTTTTCTTTAAAGGCTTCAAAAGCATCTGCATCAAGGACTTCAGCCCATTTATAAGAGTAGTAACCAGCTGAGTACCCACCTCTAAAGATGTGGCCAAAGCTTACACTCATATTAGAGCCTTCATTAGGCTTTAGAAGTTCACAAGGCTTCATGGCGTTGTTTTCAAACTCTCCCACATCTTTCACTTGTGATGGATCTTCTCCGTGCCACTTCATATCAAGGAAGCCAAAAGAGAGTTGTCTCAATGTTTGGCGGCCTTCATGAAAATTAGAGCTTATTTTAATCTTTTCAATAAACTCGGCAGGAATAGGCTCATTGGTCTCATAGTGACGAGCAAAGAGGTCAAGACACTCTTTTTCATAAGCCCAGTTCTCAAAGACTTGAGAAGGGAGTTCAACAAAGTCCCAGTAAACGGAAGTACCTGACACACTCTCGTAAGTACATTTAGAAAGTAACCCATGAAGTCCATGACCAAACTCATGAAAGAGAGTAAGCACTTCATTGAAGGTAAGAAGACTTGGTTTCGTTTCTGTTGGCTTAGTAAAGCTACAAACAATGGAAACATGAGGTCTATAATCAACACCATTTTTCTTGTGCTGATCTCTAAACGTAGTCATCCATGCACCAGCTCTCTTTCCTGGACGTGGGAAAAAGTCAGCATAGAAAACACCGATATGTCTTTGATCACTATCCGTTACTTCAAAAGCTCTTACGTCTTCGTGGTAAACAGGAATGTCGCGTCTTTCTTTAAAATTAAGTCCATAGAGTTTTTCGGCAACTTCAAAAACCCCATCAACAACATTTTCAAGTTTAAAGTAAGGCTTTAGTTTCTCTGAATCAAAGTCATATTTTTCTTTTTTGAGTTTTTCTGCCCAGAAAGACTGATCCCAAGGACGAAAATCATCACTTGCTGGACCACCATTCTTTTCAGCATAAGCCTTAAGCTCATCCATCTCTTTAACTGCGATAGGTTTAGCCTTATCAAGAAGGTTGTTAAGGAATTCCATAACCTTTGCAGGACTCTCTGCCATTCTCTCCTCTAGAACAAAGTCAGCATGAGTTTTGTAACCAAGTAAGTTCGCACGCTCATGACGAAGAAGAGCAATCTTTTTAACGATGTCTTGATTATCGTTTTCATTTCCTTTGAAAGCCTTAGAAGTGAAAGCTTTATAGAGTTTTTCTCTTAGCTCTCTATTCTCTGCATATGTCATAAAAGGAACAAAGCTTGGGTAATCGAGACTTACAGCCCACTTCCCTTCATTCTCTTTTTCTTTTGCAAGCTGAGCAGCTGCTTCGATTGCCGACTCCGGTAACCCCTTGAGGTCATCTTCACTGTCGAGAATCATAAGAAAATCATTTGTTTCTTTAAGAACATTGTCTCCAAAAACAAGGGAGATGTTACTGAGTTCTTTATCAATTTCACGAAGTTTATTCTTCTTCTCTTCGTCCAATTGAGCGCCATTTCTAACAAAGCCCTTGTATTGTTTCTCAAGGAGCATCATCTCTTCTTTATTCAGATTGAGAGAGTCCTTCTCTTCATAAACGGCACGTACCTTTTCAAAGAGCTCTAGATCAAGCTGAACATCATTTGAATAGTCAGTGATGAGGGGAGAAAATTCTTTGGCGATATTTTGAATTTCATCATTCGACTCTGCTGAGTGAAGATTGTAAAAAACACTCGCAACTTTTCCGACCTGTTCACCCGCGACCTCAAGTGTCTCGCAGACATTAGAGAAAGTTGGCTTTTCATCGCTCTTCTTAATAGCTTCAATATTTTCTTTCGCAATTTTAATTGACTCAGTAAGAGCAGGAAGAAAATGCTCTGGTTTGATCAAATCGAAAGGCACTGTCTCAAAGGGAGTTTCGTATTTGTGCATTAATGGGTTCATGAGTTCTCCTTCTTATATAGATGTAATTTCTTATAGCTTCTCAACAAGGGGACCAAACAAATGATCCAGGCAATGACACTTAAGCCAAGTAAACCGCCGATCATAGAGCTAGGAAGCTTTATTAAAACCAGTGAAATAACGCCCTTTGCCAGCCTGTATGAGATCATATCGGCGACGTATTTTGCACCATACTTTTGAATATCTGTTAAAGCGTAATAGAGCAACTCTTTAGCGGCCCCAAATAAGGAATAATCTAATCCTTTAAACACAACAAAGGTAATGGCCATGGGCATAAGGCCATCTCCAAAGGCCATGCCGACAAAATAGCTTAAACCATAGACAAGAGGTATTGCGAGGTGAGTCAAATAGGGAGGAACAAACTTTAAAAGAAGGGGAAGAAGAAGCACTTGGATAAGAAGGCTACAAGAGTTTATCCATCCATATACCTGGCCTAGAAACTGGGTTTTTCCAAGGGAGTCACTGAAAGCATCATTTAGGTAAATATTAAATTGGTAATTACCAATGTTAATGACAAATTGGCTGAGTATCACAATTGCAGCAACTGAAAAAACAAAACTCTTAATACCTTTTATAGAGGTAAGCGGACTATGTGACTTTGATTCAACGAGATGAACTTCTTTATTCTTAGTCTTTAGGAAAACGAAGCCCGTGAGAATAATGATTGCAACGCCTAGATAGAGAAAGTTTTGTTCGCCCCAATCCTGAACAAAAGCACTCACAGAAAATGCCCCTAGTATGCCACCAATACTCCCCACAGCACCCAAAGGTCCGTAGATAACTTTTGCCTGCTCCTCATGGACTGAGGCATTCAGGTGACCTAGTACGCTATGGACAAGCATAACGATATAGACTTCCTTGAGAACGTAGAGAGGATAAGCCCAAAGACTTGAGAGGGTTTTAAAAAAAGAATAAGAAATTAAAAACGAAGCGCAAGTTACCAATGTTGAAAATAAGTAGAGTCTTTGAGCACGGATTTTCTTTTGAAAGTGATTAAAGACACTGACTATTATGCTCAGGCATAGAACAGAATAGATCCAAGCATAAGGGCTGGCCTTGACCCCATGATGAGTCAAAAGCAAAGAAGTTGTCGTGGTTCTCATAAAAGGGTAACTAAAAAAGAGGAGAAAGAGAGTGGCGCCGATACTGAGAAGGTTCACCTTTTCCGACCATTTGAGTCCAGTAATGGTGTGATGAACTTCTTTTATTTTTTTACTGATTCCCACAATAATACCTATTTTTCCCCTCGAGACGCCCTAACTAAAAATAGTCTATACTGAGTAAAGAATGTTGGGGGATGAGCCCTCAAACAACTTACTAGAGTTTAGCGAATTATGGCCAAAGATTCAGTTATTTTAGTTATTCCCGTCTACAATGAAGAGCAGTGTATTGAAAAAGTTATCTCAGACTGGAGAGAGCAACTGCTAAGCCTCGCTATCCCATTTGAAATCCAAATTGTTAATGATGGAAGTAACGACAAGACTGGTAAAATTCTTGAATCGCTTAAGAATAGGCTAAGCCACCTTACAGTTATTCATCAAACCAATGCTGGACATGGCGCTGCTGTAAAAAATGGTTATATTCGTGCCTGTCAAAAAAACTATGACTATGTCTTCCAAACCGATAGTGATGATCAATTTAGTAGTGAAGACTTTATTAAGGTTTGGGAAAGAAGACATGAATCTCAGGCCGTCTTCGGCCATCGAGTCAATAGACACGATCCTCTTACGCGAAAGCTCATATCATTTTCTTTAAGAAAGTCTATTCTTGATATTTTTCAAGTTGATATTCCAGATGCCAATATTCCCTATCGTCTTTTCAAAAGGGACTTTCTCAAGAACTGCTTGACCGTCCTGGGGCCAGCTTTATTTGCGCCCAATATCTTTCTTTCTATCCTCTCCTTTACCCATCTTGGGAACTGCCCCGTTGTACCAGTTCAACATTTTGCGAGACAGGGAGATACTCAAAAGCTGATGAGTTGGGGCTTGGCAAAAGCATGCCTGAGTTCAATGTGGCAGGTTGTGACTTATGCTTATCAATTACCAAAGAAACTTCACTATCTTAAAACGCTTGAGGATCATTCATCGAATGAAAATGTAACTCCTCTTAAGTCAAAGTCAGAGCAAAGCACTCATGAGTCCATTGCTCGTGTTGCATAGATATGACCAGGTCATGGAGTTATAAGCATACTCTTGCCTATTTCCTCATTTGCTTTCTCTTTATCCTTCTTCGCCTTTACGAGGTGGATTTAAGACCATTGCACCACGATGAGTCTCTCCATGGTGCCTATTCTTTATACTTCTTCCAAGATCCTCTTACAGGTTTTTATAAGTACGACCCTCTCCTTCATGGACCCTTTCTCTATCATACTATTCCATGGTTCTATTGGATTTTTGGTCTTACTAAATATGCCCTCAGGTTTCCCGCCGTCCTTTTCTCATCAGCCCTTCTCTTTATCCCCATCCTTTTTAAAGAGAAGTTAAATAAAAGTCTTATTTTCCTAACACTCATTTTATTAGGGACAAGTCCCACCCTAACCTATTGGAGCCGTTTTTTAAGACATGATAACTTCATTCACTTTAGTTTCTTTCTCCTTATTCTAGCCTTTTACTGGAAAAATGCTTTCTTACGCACGACTCTTATCGGTCTCTCTTTAGCGATCCACTTGAGTGCTAAGGAGAACTTCTATATCCATGCTATTTTTCTCCTTGCCTACGGCACTTATGAATACTTTTCCTTAAAAATACTAAAAAAAGAAAATTCTGCTTTCTCAGTTCTTTACCATTGGATCAAGTCACACAAGCTTTGTACTCTGTGGGGAAGCTCTCTCTTTCTCTTTGTCACCTTCTATTATTATAGTGCCGGCTTTTACTACCCACAGGGAATATCAAGTTTGTTAAAAGGAGAGGCTTTTTCCTATTGGGCAAATCAGCACCAAACGGAGCGCATCACGGGCCCCTTTAGTTTTCCCTTTTTGATCAACTCGTTTTTTGAAAGCTGGTGGTTCCCTCTGCTTTTTTTACAGCCCATTCTTTTCTTCAAAACGAGAATCAAAGAATTCACACTCTTCCTCTTTGCCTTAGCCCTAGCTTGTCTTTTCTATGCCAACGGCGTTTTTGATTGGTCACCTAGTATCAATCAATTTACATCTCTCTATTTTAAGTTAAAGATCCCCTTTGATCATTTCCTCTTCTTCCCCCTTATCAGCTATTCGCTCATTGGGGTGACTTCCTATCTCAAGGAAGACAAAAGACAACTGGCGTTTGCTCACTTTATCTTTACTGCAACTTTCTTTACTTATTCGTTTGTGGGAGAGAAGGTACCTTGGCTTGCCGCTTATCCTCTGCTTGCAGGTATCTATTACTACACCTTGTATTTCCGTGATTGCGATTTCAAAGCTCTTTCAGGCTCCTATCTCTTAGTGATCCTTCTCAACATCCCACTCCTTTTATGGGCGAATTGGTATAAAGATGATCAGCCTGAGAACCTTCTCACTCAGGTGCACACAAGTTCAGAATTTGAGCAAAAGCTATTCTTTATTCAAGGAAAAATGAGAGCTGAAGGAGCCTCTCTTTTGGCTAAGCATGAAACAACATGGCCCACCACTTGGTATGTGCATGGATTTCCAAATTATCACTACGGCAATAAGGTGAAGGCGACAAAGGATCATAACTTTCTTTTAACAACCACTCATGACCCCTCAAATAATGATTACTCTCTCCTTGGTTTAAAGAAAGAAAAGCTTCTTTTTCGATCATGGTGGTTACCCGATTATGAAAAGCTTTCACCTCTTAAGTTCTTTAACTATATGATCTTTAAAAAAATCTATGGTGGGGTTGGCCATCACTATGTGGCCCTCTGGAGTGAGCCTACTTTGCCAATAGATAGTAATCGTAAGTGAGACTTCCGCTGCTCTTAGAGACTGATACCCCACTGGGAAAACCTGCAGAACGAGACTGCCTATTCAAGTCTTCAACGACTGAGCCTAAATTTGTTCGAATACCTTTATTTACGACAAGTTGAGTTGCAATCTCTTGGCGAGGTCCAACGAGAGAAACCTTGATCTTCAATCCCGCTGCGCCACTTTGTAAGCACTCAAGCTCAACTCTTTGACCATTAACAGAAACGACTCCAGAACTCCCCATTCCTAGAACAAGACTAGAAACACTCTTTCCAGAGGTCCTTGAAGTTTGCTGATTTAATCGATTTCTTTGACCAATAGCCGCAGTCGTTACTTCATTACTCCCAGAAACTTCTTTCTCCACCGCCAATCTGCAATTTGAAGGAATTGCTGAAGGGGCAACTTGCTGACCAACAGTATAAGATTTTAAAATGGGGTATTTCTTTGAGATCCATTTTCTCATTAACTCGACTTTACTTGAGCTGGTGGCCACTTCGAGACAGTTCTGACTCTCTCTCAGATAAATTTTATCCTTAGGACTTGCAATGATCTGGACATGGTCCTTAATTTGAGAAAGTGAATATTGAGAGGAAAAGCAAAAAGCTTCTAGCCCCATCGCAAAAGGTGATGTGATGAGGCAAATAAGAGCTAAGAGATTTTTCATTGGTGCTTAAGCTTCGCTCTCACTTGGAAGATGCTTGTCTCCCTCCTGAGATTCAACAAAGTCTTCCGCAGACTTATACTGACAAAGATTTAAGCTTGTCTTGAAATTAAAGGAATCTGGAATAACGCCCTTACCTTCCAGTCTTTCACAGGTACAGGCAAGATCTTTCATAAACTCAAAGAACTTCTCACTCGTCTCTGGACTCATGAGATGCTCCATCTGGCAGGAATCATTTTCAGCGACTTCTTCGCTAACCCCAACAAAATCCTTTAAAAAGTAATAAAGGAGTGTTCTTGAAGAAAGAATACGGTGAACTTCGCTATGACCATCATCAGTGAGAAGAAGGAACTTTGAATCTTCTTCTTCCATAACAAGGTTTTTCTTCTTGAGATTATTAACTGCCGTAGAAACAGAGCCCTTTGTAAGGCCCAAATCCTTAGCAATATCAGTCACTCGAGCATAGCCCTTACCTTCTTTCAGCTTGTGAATAGTCAAAAGGTAGTGAACCATCGAGTGAGAGAGTTCTGCTTCAGATACGTGATTTTGCTCAGATTTTTTCATATTTAGTATTTAGCAAGCGATGACCTAACTGGTCAATCGACAATTATTTATTGCGCTCTCTAATCATACTACAGAAATCAAAAAATAAGCTAAGTAGTTGTTTTTACATTTCTTAATACCTTGTTACCTTTTGCCTCCTCTCTTAAAAACAGGGTTTGATGATAAAATGAGGCAAGTAGGTAAGTTATGAAAAACAAAGCTAAAAATCTTATTCCTTTTCTCCTTTTGGTGCTCCTAGTGTCTGGGCCAACTCACGCACAAATTGTCGACTCCATAAACGCACCCAATACTGAAGATGAAAAAGAAGCTGTTGATTACGACCTCACCGATCAGGAACGCTATGAGAGCCAACAATTTGTTCACGAGGGCCTTCTTCAAAGGCAGATCAAAGAACAGTGTGAAGGCTTAAAAGACTCAAAAGCCTGCTATGGAAATGGGAAAACTAAATTCCTTGGCATGGACTCTAGTCTTATTCAAGGCATCGCCAAAATGTACTCTCTCTTTGGAGGAATGATTTCCATGGCCGGAGACGGGATGGACTTCAAAACCAAGACTCCAAAACCTGAAAATGCTGAAGTAAAACCTGGCGAGACCAAGCCAGAAACAGAAACTCCTGAAACAGCAGAGAACAAAGAGGGCGGAGAAAAGAAGAAGAATTACTGTGTTTATATTCCGGCGGCTGGAGAAGCAGTGGCCACCCTTAGTCAGCAAATGGGCCAGCAAAATATTCAAAATACAGCGTCGACAGAAACTCCTCAAAAAGATGCTCTTTATAAAGCGGCACGAAGCCATGAGACAAGGGCAAAAACAGCGAAAATCCAGGGCACAGTATGGGGTGCAACAACCGCTTGCTATGCCTATTATATGACCGCTGGTGGCGTTGTTCTTGATACAAAGACAATCCTTCAAGCCGCTGCAGCTGGCTTTTTAACAACCTATTGGTTTAGCGAGGCTAAGCAGCAAGAAGCCTATGCAAAAGAAGTCAAAAAGATTGCTGATAATCTCCCAGGTAAAGGAGACTGTAATCCTCACACCCAGAATAACTGTTACTGCTCACAACCAGAAACGATGTACGACCCCGTTCATTGCGTTCCTCAACTCCAAGCAAAAGCCCTCGCCAAAAATAGTTTTGCAGTTCCCTGTGTTGATAAGGATCTTCAGGCTGATGCAAAATGTGATTGTGTTACAGCTGACGCTTGCTTTGACTCGGAGTTCTTCTCTGATTCCAATCTGCCAGGGATTGGAACCTTTGCCGCGTCTTCAGCAGGCAAGAACTTCAAGAGCCTCACGCGTGGACAACTTCTCAACGGAAAGCTCTCAGCGAGTCAAAATGGTAACAGTGCTGCTGCGACAAGACTCCTTAAAGATATAGCAAAGAACGCAACTCCACCTTCAAGCCTTTCAAAATCTCAACAAGGTATAAGTGATGCTCTTACCAATGCTGGCCTTCCGGCAGGGCTAGCTAAGATGATGGCGATGTCACCAACCACGAGTGCTGGAAAGCGAAAGGTTGCCAGTCTTGGAGCTGGCTCTTCTGGATCAAGTGGAAAAACAACAACTCGTCGTAGATCTAAAGGAAGTAACGTCCTTCGCTTTTCAAATGGTTTAGGGAAAGTTGGTGCTCAAAAGAAGAAGAGTGGAACAAATTTCAACTCAATGCTTGGTAAATATAAAAAGAAGAAAACGACTTCTAATAAGAAAGTTTTAAAATTTGCGAATCAAGCACAAAAAGCAGCTCAAATTGAAAGGAATAAGGATAAGCCAATCTTTGAGATTATATCTCGTCGCTACCAAGTTTCTGGATGGAGGCGACTGGAAATAGAATGAACCTACCATGCTTACTTTATGATCCCAATTGCCCCATGTGCCTGCGCTTCAAACAAGCTATCTCCCGGATGGAGTTTGATACTGAGTTAAACTTCTACCCAATAAATGATGAGGAAATTTTAAGTGAAATCGACTTTATCGAGTCTTCATCCATTGAAAAGGAAGTCCATCTCTTAGTCTCGAAATCCCCGCAAGGAGTTCTCGTTGGGCATGAGGTGATCGAATATCTCGCTAAGCACAATCCCACAGTCAAAAAGCTCGCGTGGCTTTTGGATACGAAAGTAGGTGAACAAGCGTCGAAAGCCTTCTATCAAAGCCTTAATAAAATCCGCAGGTCGTTGCACAATCATTGCCCAAAATGTAAAAAAGGATAGTAACAAAAAAAGGATTCTATCTTGCAACTTCCATGGAATAAGTCACTTATCATCATCCCAACTTTCAATGAAATTGATAATATTGAGAGAATGATTAAAACCCTCTTTGGTCTCTACCCAGAGGTCAGTCTTCTTATCATTGAAGATGGTTCTCCCGATGGAACGGCACAAGTTGTAAAAGACCTTCAGAGTGAATTTAACGGTCTTCATATGATTGAGCGCCAAGGAAAGCTAGGACTTGGCACAGCTTATATTACGGGCTTTAAATGGGCCTTAAACAAAGGCTATGACTTTGTCTTTGAGATGGATTGTGACTTTAGTCATGACCCCAAACAAGTGCAAGATCTTCTCGAAGCAGCTCAGGTCAATGATCTCGTGATTGGAAGTCGCTATATTGATGGCATTCGTATTATTAATTGGCCCTTTAGAAGGCTCCTTCTCTCGTATATGGCTTCAATTTACACAAGAATTGTCACAGGTATCCCTGTTTTTGACACCACAGGTGGTTTCAAATGCTTTTCAAGAAAAGCTCTAGAAACACTTAATCTCGATAATATCATTTCTAAAGGCTATATCTTTCAACTTGAACTCAACTATAAAGTTTGGCTCTCTGGCCTTAAGGTTAAAGAAGTTCCTATCATTTTCTATGAGCGAAGAGATGGAGAATCAAAGATGGCCGGTGGAATTATATTTGAGGCCCTCTTTGCTGTTATTCGTTTGAGAACAAAGGCGCTATTTGGCACCCTCTTGCGTTGATTCCACAACATTATCTTTTGCTGAGTCATCTGCTGCAATAATTAGATTATAAAGAAGAGAGCCAATATTAAGTCTCTTTGACCCTACACTCTTACTTTGAAAGGGATTGAAGTGGTAAACACCAACTTGAACCGGTGTTGGAAGAGACATATTCTTAATCATGTATTTAAAGATCGTCTCAGCATAACTTCGTCTGCCCTCACTAAGATTTGCCAGCATCATTATGGCTTCTTCATAAACAGGAAAGGCCTTATCAAGCTCTCTTGGCTCAATATAATTACTCTTATCTTTGTCGTATCTTAAGTAAGTTGATTCAATATTCATCATCGCACCGATAAGAAGAACAAGATCTTTTTGCGTTTGTGGACGATTGGGGTCACGAGACTCTCTCGCAAATCCCTCAACTGAAGTAACGTAATTAAGGGCTTCATCTTCAGAGGCAGATTCGATGTATTTTGCAAGTTTGGGGAGTTCTGCTTTTAATCCAAGCTTATTAAAGAGCGTATCAAAGTAAACAGTTCGATAGCATTCTAATCTAAAGCCTTCAACCATTCGCTTTTCACCATTCTCATCTTCCTCATACTCAAACCATTCACAAGTCTTATCCTTAACTTCCTTAACAAATTTATCAGATGTTTGGATGGCGAAGAGGGCAAGAGCTCCATACTCCGCTGCTTCGTGAACGTCGAGACTAAGATTCCCATTTGAGCGGCCTTGGAAGAGGTCAGCAAGAAGGATGATGTTACGAGCGAAGCTTTCAGGCTTTACACTCCACATGCCAATATCTTGCAAAATAGGCTTTATCAAATACTGAAGTTCATTGATTTGATCAATATTAAGAGCGTAAAGTCCATTGTCGGGATCAATATGGCCAAAGCCTTTAGCGACAAGGTTAAAAAGATATTGAATTAAATGAATTTCAAGAACACCTTTCTTTGTTCTCTTGTACAAATCACCAATATAGACATTCCCCTTTTCATTTCTAAAGAGGCGATAGGTTTTAATAATACTTTCAAATTCTTTCTTAAGCGATATTACTTCTTCAGCTTCAAACTCACTAAATTTGTGATGATGCTTATAGCGAAGGTTAGTTATTCTTCTATTTTGCTTAAGAATCTCCTCATTCGCCTCAAAACTGATATCAAAGAAATAGTTGCGTGAGAAATAACCTTGAGCCAGATCTAAGAACTTAGCGAGGTCAGCTACCGTCATTGAACTTGGATAACCACCAATAATTTTCTCTTTAAAAGCTTCGATGGGTTCAAGATAATTAATGACATTGTAATCATCATTGACAACCTTACTCGCCAAATTAATCAATTCATCAATAGTGGCAACGTGAAGATACTGTTGTCCTGTTAAAAGGAACTTTGCCTTCTTTATATTCTTATAATAGAGACCCGACATTTCCTGTTTACTGTGGTTGTCCTCATTGGCGTAGTTAAAATCAAAGAAGATGTCAGCGATGTCAGAACTTCGATCAAGGATATTGAGAACCTCAAGCTTTTTGAGGCTTCTTTTTTCTCCCCCTACTAAAGCGACCTTAGCAACAGGCAAACCATCGACGAGAAACTCAGGTAAGGAGACATCATCGAATTCACTATTTATAAACTCGGTAAAGTCGACAAACTCCATGCGCTCAGGAAAATAAACATTCTCATTAATCTCATCTTTAATCCCCTCTCTTAGAGAGAGAAAGAGGTCTTTTACAGTTCCCTGTAAAATATCCCAATTTTCTCGAGAGACACTATTATCTTGAGGAAGAATGTCTTTAATCTGGGAATAGAAGGTCATTCCTTTGAGAAGAATACGACCAAGAGAAAGAGTGTTTCTCACATCTTTGTAAGTAAATCCGATGCTTTCATTCTTATTGAGGAGAATACGACCTTTATACTCTCTAAGAAGCCCTTTATAAGCTTCAGTATTCTTATTAAAAAATCTTTCTACTAGTCCTTCAATCTCACCGACCTTAAAAATCTCTTCTTCTCTACGATGGTGGTAGAGATTTTCAATGAGAGTGTCCACCTGGCTAAGATAGGTTTCATATTGAGCAGAAAGAAGATCTTCTTCTGATTCAATCGTATAAATAATAGTATAAGCGGCACTTGCTAGCTCAGGCAGGCTATCAAGAATTAAGAAAAGCTCATCACGAGTCAAAACATCGCGTCGTCCCCCCAGCACTAATTTTTTAAAACTTAGGATCGCATTAAAGAGAACAGGTTCGACGTTTAGATTACTAAATTGTTCTTTGGCCTGGTTGTAAAAATCAGTAAGGTTAATATAAGTTTCCGAACCTCGGCCAGCCTGAGTGATGATCTGCTTAACTTGAACACTAAAACTATTTAAGCCCTTTTCAAGAACTCTTCTTCCCTCTTCAATCGTAATCTCATCACGGTCAAGTTTTTGAAGGGTCTGAACAATTTGTGAAACTTCTTTATTAGTGATTTTAAGAAGGTTAAAAAGCGGCGTGATATTTTCAGCTGAAATTGAATTCTTAGAATCTTTTAAAAAAAGACTATTTATCTCAAAAATAAGTGTCATTGAGCCAGTGATGATATCGGCGTGTCCCTTGAAGAAGCGCCTGACAAAACTCTTTAGCTCTGAATCGGTTACGAAATTTTGATCAGCCCTTTTTACGTACTTAGAAAAGGTAATCAAATTTTCCTCAAGACAGCTTATCTGCTTTTGAACGTCTTCCTGCAAAATCTTCGAAAGCCCTTCAACATCGATCTCACACGTATTTCCAAGTTGCTCTGATTTATAGAGATCGGCATCCACGACAGGGTCGTCTCCAAAGTAGCCACAGCTCACGAGAGTGAGCGAACAGGCAAAAATGATCAACTTTTTAAATAATTTCATAGACTTACAAATTTCCTTTATACTTAATTCTAGATGATTTAGAGAGGCCAATGAAGGAGAATCCCCGTATCATGGCACTTTTACAGCATGCCCAAACTTTGCACAGATTTGCCTTAACCTCTCTTCTTCTGAGCTCAGTCGTCTATTTAGTTTCAAACACTTATGCGGAGGAAGACTCTTCTGTAACTAAGATTGGCTACGAGAAGTTCCTGCGTCTCAATGACCCTCAGAACAAAACTAAGAACTCTGACTGGCTTGATATTAGTCACTCCTATAACCTCAAGAAGTCCTCTATTCAGGCTGGCTTTAACGGTGACCTACGCTTTTATCTCAATAACAAGGAATTCAGCCCCTCTCTTGGGGAAGCCTATATTAGATATGTAGGAGAGAACCAATCCCGATACACCTTAGGCAGAAAGAAACTTAATTGGCACCCCAATGAAAACTTTTGGCAGCTTGATCACTTTCAAAATACGAGAGGCTTTCGCCTTATGGATACTAAGAGTGAAGGCCTCACCGGTTTTCATTACTCGACTCGTGATGGTCACCTTAAAACTGAGGTTTTCTTAAGCTACTTCTATATTCCCGCTCTCAATCCTTCGGTGAAAGTCGAAGGGGGAAAAGTTGTCAGCAATACGGACTGGTACAAGAGACCTCCTGAGAGAACGATTATTGCCAATCAAGAAGTCGATATTTTCTATGACCTTAACCTCCCTGAGTATCGAGATATCATCATTCAAAAGTCTTTAGGTCTTAGAATGACTTATGACTGGGGAAGTAAATTCTATAAAGGTCAAATCAGTGCCTTTTCGATCTATAAACCAGAGAGAAGATTAAGAATTAATGCTGAAGCATTTTATGATAGTGGGATCGACCAGGTGAGAGTCAACGCCAATCCTGTAGTAAACCATCATATTATGACTGGTGGTGAAATCAGGCAGCGCTATAAAAACACAGAGACAATTCTTGGTGTAGTCACCATAGACCCCAATGCCCGACTCGGAGAAGACTTTGACTCCATTTCTATTTCAATTGAAAATAACCGCACCCTAACGACTGACTTTTTTAAGGTTGAGCCAAAATACAATAGAGAAACGTATGTTCACTACAGTACGACTTTAAGAACAGAACTCTCTACCTATGCTTTTAATTTCCTTCACTACTTATCTGATCACGAAAAGGGAAGTGACGACTTTTATAGCGAAACTGTTAAATGGAAAAGTGCTGCAGGTATTGGTGGCTCTCATATCCTAAATGACTGGGCCCATCTCACTTATCTCCTTCGTTATGATTTCAAGAGAAAAGACAATCTCCTCAACGCCCAGGTCATTTTCTTTCCTTGGAAGCAGGTGACTACGACTGTTGGTCTAGAGCTTCTCAAATCTCCAGAAACTTCATCTTATTGGAGTGCCTATCGAACCAATGACACCCTTTATTTTAATCTTGGGTATTTTTTCTAAGAAAAACGTTAAAGCTTTTAAACTCTTGTGAGGGCTCTCCCCTCTCTAAAATTTTCCAGTCACGCTCGTTAATGGCATCCAAAGAATAGCAGTCAACATCATTATCCCCACCACTATTTGTCAGTCGGATGACCACTTGAGCATCATCTCGACATGTCTCATGGACACGCTTTAATACTGACTCTTTCCCTTGGACGAGATTGGCTATATAGATCGTTTCATAGTCACCATAGGAGAGGGAGCATCCATCCCCCAAGTGGTATTGGCCCTTGTAACCCCATTTCTCAAGGACCTGTGAGCCCAGCTCCTTAGCTTCAGGGTCGACGTCAAAGGCTACATATTCTTTAAATAAGCCAAGCTCTCCCGCTTTTAAGAGGGTACTCGGGATACTACCGGCCCCAACGACAGCAAAAGTCTCTACCGGCGTTAGTCTTTTGAGATCGTTATTTCTTTTTAAACATTCTTGAATAAAGGGACTATCTTGAAATGAATGATCCCCATAAAGAGAAAAGCCCTCAATAAGTTCGAGGGCTATTTTTTTTTCAATATCTGCGATTTTCTTACAATAAGCCAGTGTTCAGTCCTAGGCTAAAGAAGATGAAATCCTCTCAAGGTCTGATGGATTAGAAATGTAACTTTGAGCACTTCTTTCATATCTTGGCTTTGCAAAAACGGCATCTCGTTGCGCATTGGTACCAATGACTTTTCTCGTCGCTTGAGAACCTTTTTCAACCTCAAGACTTGTCACAACTCTTGATGCTGGAATCTTTTTAATAAATGACTTCAGTAATTTAACTTCATTTGAGAACTGATTAAGAACGTCACTCTTAGCCGTGAATTTTTCATTTAAGGAAAGTGGTGCCTCTGCCTTAGGACGTACCCAATGTCCTGTCTCAGTCGCCAGGACATAAGAAGCCGCTGCAGTTTTAATATCATTGAGGTCAATGGCCACTGTATGGCTCGACTCGAGAAAGCTTTCAATTTCTTCAAGCAACTCTGGAGCCACTTTCTTAATTTGGCCCAACTCCCAGGTCGTCAAAGTAATAATATGACTTCCCTTCGCTTCTTTAAGGATAGCAAGGCGTTGTGCAAACTCTTCTTTACTCGAGTCAGCTGTCATTCCCTTGAGTCCATAGTCACGAAATTCTTCAATTTCTAATTCTGAATTTAGTCCAAATGACTTCTTAAAAGCGCCCTCTTGATGAGAAGAAAGCGTTTTCTTAGCATCAGAATCTTCGCAGTGGATTTCGTAGCGATCACCAAATACATTAAAGAACCCACCAAGCATCTTATAGCCTTCCTGAGGGTTAGCATTCTCTTGAACTAATGAAGCTAACTCGAAAATACCTGATTGTGAGACACCTAGAATGACAATATTTTTCACGTTAAACTCCAAATCTTTATACGAGATTATTATTTTTTAATTCTATCTGTGGATTAATCTCAGAGTTGTTTTTAACAATGAGACTTGGCTTTAATCCAGAAGTCTTATTCCCAAACTGATTTTCAACAAGAGAAGCTTTCATCGACTCTTCTAGGCAAATGAAATGACCTGCCCCATACAGACTAATGCTGTTGTGGGAAATCGTTGATTCGATATCGTGAGAAATATAAAGTCCATGACCCTCTTTGGTATCGACCTTATTTTCATTGAACTGAAAATTGACGACAGAATGAGCACTAGGGCCTTGATTAAACGAATTTCGGCTTACGATTTGATGCTTTGAGTTTTTAAAAGAAACAGCCCCCTCAAAAACAACACCTGTTATAACCTGAGTACCCTCTTTAGGGTTAACAAAAGTCAGCTGAGCCTCATCGGCAATTCTAATTTTGCCACCAGAGCCTGTTACCGAGACACCCACTTGAATATTTTCACTGAGGTTAATCACACTGCTAGGGTGAAGAAGAACTCCTCTCCCTTGAGACTCAGCTTCCTTAAGCGCAAGCTTGAATTCTCTGGTGGAGATATTACCGGAGCGAAGGTAAATATGGTCTCCAGTACTCCCTTTTGCAAAAAGACTTAGGGGCATGGCACAAGCACTTGAAGCTGCTAAGCCTTGTGCTAAGAATCGTCGTCTATCCATTTTAGTCGTCCTCAGAAAGTTTAATCTAATATTTAAGGATGCTTAGATGATACACCAAACACCATGGATTACAATAAAGTAAATATTCTTCATTGCCCCTCCCTATCGCTTAAAACGATATAATTACAATGACTTACCTCCTAAGCAAGGGTCTTCCTAAGAGATGACGACCAAGCTATGATAAGTCATGATTTTTATTACTGGTGCGACAGGTTTTATTGGCTCTCACTTAGGCCAATTCCTCACAGATAAGGGACACCCTGTCCTAGGGATTGACACATCTCCCAACCGCCCAACCTTTTTGGCAAAGTCTGTGCAAATCAATCAACTTTCCGTTACCCAAAAAGACCAAATTGAGGACCTTTTCAAAAGCAATTCCATCTCCACAGTTCTTCACCTTGGAATGACCTCAACACCAAAAGACGCCAAGGCCGATCCAAGAAAAGCCCGAGAATCAATTATCGAAGGAACAGAGATCCTCATCGAGCTTTGCTTGAAGTATAAAGTTAAAAATTTTACTTTCTTTAGCTCAAGTCATGTCTACGGTGATGTGAACACTGATTCTGTTAGTGAGGACATGAGTGGAGCGCCAAAGAGTGACTATGGAAAGTATAAACTAGAGGCCGAAAAGATCTGCCTTGAAAAATTAAAAGGGAGTGAGATTTCCCACACAATTATCCGACCGACCTCAGTTTACGGACCCCATGATCCTGGAATGCGCGTGATCAACAAATTTATTGATCGGGCCCAACAAGGCCTTGCTCTTAGTATTAATGATCATCAAAGCCTTATGGACTTCACTTTCATTGAAGACTTCTTAGAAGGAGTGAATCTTCTTCTGAGTAAAGGGCCCTTTCAAGGAGAAGTCTTCAATCTCTCTAGAGGTCGTGGACGAACCCTCCTTGAAGCCTGTGAGATTATAAAAACTCACTATCCCAATCTTGAAGTTCACCTCAAAGAAAGTTCAGATGTTAATCAAACTAAGAAAGGCTGCCTCGACATCACCAAAGCGAGAACACTTCTTGGCTTCAAGCCTCAATTCGACCTAGAGCAAGGTATTGCTAAGATTATCACCACGCAAAGGATAAATGAGTGAAGGTCCCCTTTTTTGGAAATGATCGTCAGTTTAAAAATCTAGAAGATATTATTCATGAGACTTCAAAAAGAGTGTGGCTTACAGGCCAGTACCTCAATGGTCCTGATATTAGTCACTTTGAGGAGTCCCTGGCGAAGTTTACCAATCGTCGCTTTGCACTTACCTTGGGCTCTTGTACAGATGCCCTCACCTATGCTCTCCTTGCCTTAAAGCTCCCCGCCGGTTCAGAAGTTCTCGTTACAAACTTTTCTTTTCTCTCATCAGCAACGGCCATATTGAAAGCTGGTCTTAAACCAATATTTTGTGACATTGATCCCGAGACTATGATGGTGACTTCTCAAATTTTTCAAGAGTCCATCACCCCAAAGACTAAGGCAATTTTATCCGTTTCATTATTTGGCAGTCTGACCGACTGTGAAAATATAGAATCACTTTGTAAAGAAAGAGGAATTTCTCTTATTGAAGATGCTGCACAATCATTTGGGGCTAAGAGAAGTGGTCGTATGGCCGCAAGCTTTGGAGAGGCGTCGGCCATTAGTTTTGATCCTACAAAATTACTCCATGGAACCGGAGCGGGAGGAGCCCTTCTTACCGATAATGAAGAGCTCTACCTCTTTGCTAAAAGTTTAAGGCTTCATGGTCGAGATGAGCGTGGTAATTTTATTCGTCTTGGTGATAAGAGTCTTTTAAGTAGTCATGATGGTGCCATCATGAATGAGAAACTAAAGCTCCTCCCAATGTGGATCAAAAGGCGTCAAGATATCGCAAAGAGATACACGAGTGCTCTTAAAGAGTCGAAAATACTTAAAACTCAACATATTCCAAATGACGTTCACTCCACTTTTCATAAATTTGTTATTCTCTGTAATTCACAAGAATCAAGAGATGCTCTCAAGAATCACCTTAAAGAAAAAGATATTCTAACGAGAATTCACTATCCAAAAACTATTTCAGAAGAAGAACTCTTTAAAGAAGCGAACGGCATTACTCCAATCGCTTATGAGCAAACAAAGAGGGTTCTTACCTTGCCTCTTTTCCAAGAACTCACTGATGAAGAAGTGGACTATGTTTGTGCCGCACTTGCCGAATTTTAGACACTATAGAGCATCCCTTTAACGTAGCGACTTTGGCGGGCCGTAAAGTTTTCTGTGTAAAAATCAAATTTTTCAAGTTCTGCCTGAGCCTCTCTTAACAAGGTCTCTGTTTCTTTGCCTTCATATTGAGAAAAGAGATTTCGAAACCAAAGATGATCACTGATGCGGGCTAGCTCATCTGGATTATCACGATACTTGAAGCCGTGGATAGCCCCCAATCTTGCGCCAAGGACAACCCAATCCCCAAATTCCTCATCTAGCCCTAGACTTGTCCAGGCCTTTAATCTCTCATGAGTTCTAAAATCAGGTTTGGTTCCAGCATAGGAGTTTGTTGCACTTGAAAGCTTAGAAGCCTCGCGAAAGCCCGACTTAAAACTAATATAGGGTGAGGTATTGAAACATGTTTTGGAAACGATAGCGGGCTGAATACAAAATCCCTCAGTTGCAACCGATAGAGTGAAGTCAACGACGTCGAGATTTTTAAAGTTACGAACGTGTTCAGTATGAAAGCAATGGACTGATCCATAACCATACACAAGACCATTCACTCTATTTTTGCAGCGAAAGACATGGACCCTTTTAT
>CATLOT010000028.1 GCA_950054155.1 uncultured Bacteriovoracaceae bacterium | reverse complement strand
CACCAATATCAAGGCTTGCCCGAGGCATTTTCTCCCCTCTTCTCACTCGCCTTATCATTTCTTGGCTCAAAGAGAAGAGTTTATCCGCATAGTCTAAAGCAACTTCTCCTTCTTTAGTGAGAAAGAGAGCACGATTTCTTCTCTCAAAAAGCTTACATTCTAAGAATTCTTCTAGCAGCTTGATTTGGTCGGATACTGTGGGTTGAGAAATAAAGAGTTTCTCACAAGCCGCCTTAATACTGCCCTCTTTAGCGGTCACGTAGAAGTAAAACAGATGACTAAAATTGAGTCTTTCCCATCGATATTCCATCGTACCCTCACTTAACTTTTTCCTAATTATAATAGCAAATAAAACGATTTTTCCAAATTTAAAATATCGACGAAAATAAGGCTTAGCAGATTTTACTGCTTAATTAAAAAAGTGAGGCCACTATGAAAACACTATCAAGACGTTCAATCAAAACTCTATTATTTGCCAGCTTCATCATGGCAAGCCTTAACGTAAGTCCTGTATGGGCCCAAGACGAGGCAGATGACGTCATTATTGAAGACACCTCTACTAGCCTAGAGGAGCCTATTGAAGATTCTTCAGAAGTATATACCGAGTCTGACGAATAAGGTCTCACTAAACCAAGTCAGACGCTCTATCGGTGGAGGGGGGGATCATCCCCCCTTTCCTTTTTTAAAAAGTCCTAAAATCGTTGGGCTCTTTTATAAAACTATCAACGGCCTTTGATAAAACATCTGCCTTTACAGGCTTGGTGATATGGCCATTAAATCCAGCAACTTTAGTATTCTCTTTCTCCTCATCCATTGCATGAGCTGTCAGAGCGATAATTGGGCTTTTATAAGAGCTCTCTTTAAGAACCTTGAGAACTTCAAAGCCATCCATACCAGGCATTTGAAGATCTAAGAGAATAATATCAAAGGGCATGCTCTTCGCTTTCTCAATGGCTTCAACACCACCAGTAGCGAGTTCAACTTCAGCTCCGTCGTCTTCGAGATAGAGCTTAAAGAGTCTTGCATTTTCTTTAGCATCATCAACCACAAGAATTTGCGTTTTCTTAAGCTTCTCACTCCCCGTTTCAACCACTTCGGGCGCAGAAACAGAAGTGCTAAACTCATTCACAAGCTTAAGGTTATCCGTATCAGAAACACTTAAGTGAAACTCCATAATAGTTCCCACACTGACTTTAGAGTATTCAATTTTAACGTCACCGCCCATGCCACGAGCAAGGCCTCGAGAAAGCACAAGACCTAAACCAGTTCCTCCATGGTGACGACTTCCTGAAGTATCTCCCTGTTCAAAAGGTCTAAAGAGTTTCTTCTGGCTTTCTTCGTCAATTCCTTTGCCCGTATCACGGATATGAAAGTAGAGTCCTTCAGTCTGTGGGTTATAGGAAACCGTTAACTGAACATAGCCTTCGTCCGTAAATTTGATCGCATTTCCAAGAAGATTAAAAAGAATTTGCTTTAACCTCTTTGGGTCAGTTGAAATCGTTTCAGGGATTTTTCCTTGATTTCTAAATTTGAGGTCAATTCCCTTCTCATCAGCCTTTACATGAATAAGGCTGTAAACCTCATTTAAAAGTGTCGACAGTGATATATCAGTAGAAACAAAATCAAATTTCCCTGCTTCAATTTTTGAGATATCAAGAATCTCATCAATCAAACCGAGAAGATGGCTCGCATTTTGATTGATAATTTTAATCGCGTCGTCTCTTTCATCTTTAGAGATGCTATCCCTTCTAATGATGTCCGCATAACCAACGATTGCGGTCATCGGTGTTCTAATTTCATGGCTAATATTGGCTAAGAATTCAGTCTTTGACCGACTGGCACTACGAGCTTTCAAAAGCGCGTCTGCAAGGTCTTCATGTTGAGAAAGCACGGTAGTATAGAGAGGACGAAAGACAAACCACCACACCATTAGGACCATAATCAAACAAATGAGAACTAAGAGAATCCCCATTTGATTAAGACTTGATAAACTTGATGATTGAGCGACAGACAAATTTTCACTTGCTTGATAGTAAGCTTCACCTACTCCGTCTCTAGAGCTGTCTATCAAATATCTAACTATTCGCTTCGTATTGCGCGACGCAGGTCTCTTAGTTTCTAAGAGCTCACGAGCTTTTTTAATAAAGAGGTTCACTTGTTCAACTTGCTCTGGCCTTGAGTGCAACTCAGAGATCTCAGAAAGATGAGTCATATCATTTTCATCAATCCACTTTTTAAATTCAAAGTAATCACCTGAAAACTGCGTCACAAGAGTTTGAAAGTTAAGCCTCAACTGATTGAGCTCATCTTGATTGAGATTAGTGCGTTCGAACTCCTTACTTAAGGAGCTGATATTATTGATTAAGTTCATCTGTCTACTGACATTAGAATAGAACTCATTTATTGTTTTTTGATCTTCTAGAATGGAGCGCTGACGACTCAGGGTTCCTGCAGCAATCAGTATGATAAAGCCCAGCCCGACGATACTAAAGAGGATAAACTTCTGTTTCGCGGTCTTTATAAGGTGAAGGGCTTTGTTCATAGAGATAAGGACTCCTTTTTCAGACGAAGATAGCTTCTGACACTTTCTAAGGTAAGCCTGACACCTTCCTCATCTTTTTCTTTCGCGTTATTTTCTAGTTCAATTCCCAGCTCGGCGAGGCAATTAAAGCCGTAGGGCTTTGAAAAACCCTTCCACTTATGCCCAATTGCCTTCAGAGAGTCGAAATCTAGAGAATCTAAACTTATTTTTTCCAATTCCTCAAGTCGGTCTACAAGAAATTCGGCCTCAAAGGCCTTAAGGTTCTCATCACAACTTTCCGTTTGGACGAGGGACTTGGTTATTTCCATTTTAAATCCTCTCACTATAATATATGTTCTCTACAAATTATCTTAACCACTTTTGAAGGACGAAGACAATTATGACGCAGCAAAAAATTCTCCTCGTAGAAGATACAAAAGAAGTCCATCAAATGGTTCAACAGGCCCTTGTCGGTGTCTCTGTTGAGCTCATGTGGGCAGATGGGATCACTAAAGCGAAAGAACTCCTAAATGCCAATAGCTTTGACCTCATCCTCCTCGATATTGAACTTCCTGATGGAAGTGGTCTCAATCTCTGTAGCGAGATCCTTGGGAAAAACCCCCATATGCCTATTTTCTTTCTCACGGGTAAAGTTGACCTTAGCGAAAAGGTTCTTGGGTTTAGTGCCGGTGCTGATGATTACATCACCAAGCCTTTTGACCTTCTTGAGCTAAAAGCAAGAATTGAAGGGAAACTTAAAAAGATAGAATTAGTAAAAGAAAATAGTTCTCTTCTTCATTGGAAAGAAATCCAAATTAATAAGAATTCACAAGAAGTCTCAATTTTCCCAACTGAAGAAGGTGAGAAGATTGATTTAACGGCACTTGAATTTAAGATCCTCATGTTTCTTGCTCAGCGCCCGAATGAGGTTGTGGAGCGAGAACTCATGCTTGATGAGATTTGGGGTAAAGACGTTCATGTCTACTCTCGCTCCGTTGATACACACGTCAGTAAACTGAGAAGAAAACTTGGTGACGTGAGCCACATCGTCGATTCCGTCCACGGTGTGGGCTATAAATTTATACCAACGCCTCTGTAACTAAGAAGCCATTTTAATCATGGCAGAAATACTTTCAATATGCCTCTTTTGGCGAGGAATGAAGGTATTTCTAATTTCTTCTTTTTGAAACGCACTGAGCGCATCACTTGAGAGCATTTTCTCATAGGTCGTCAGTGCTAACTCCTCACCTTTCCTAACGACTTTAAGGGCGTTCTTCTCGCCCAGAATCGTATTTGATGCTCCCATGAAAGCTTCAACTGCTTTGTTCCAAACGTCAGGGGTATCCGTTTTTATGGACCCTGAGATCTGGGCTTGTTTCTTCCAAAAGCTTGCTGCATTTTGGTGATTGAGTTTAAATTGTTTCAAGCGAAATGCTTGAGGATCGTCTGAGCGATCCTCAAGAATTTTGTCATACACTTTTTCGGCAGTGAGTTCGCCATCTAAAATTCTCTTCATTTTAAAATTCATTCTTCCTCCTTTTTTAGGAAACTTTCTTCCTAGTCGAGGTGGGACTTTAACATCCAACTCATCTCTTCATGTTTTTGAAGGAGACTAATAAGAAAGTCTTCAGTGCCTGGGTCTGTACTCATTGGTGCATCAGCTTCAAGCACATTTCTAATTTCTGTTTGTAGTTTAAGGTGGCCGTGATAGAGGTCGTCGATCATTTCACTTGCAGACATCTGCCCACCATTCTTCTCATTAAGTTGATTAACTTCATTCATGCTCTTCATCGTACTCAGGGGTGTTTCACCTAGAATTCTCACGCGCTCAGCGACACCATCCATAACCTCTAAGAGTGAACGATAATGACCTTCTAAGAACTTATGAATACTGTGAAAACGTGGTCCCGTTACATTCCAGTGATAATTGAGTGTCTTGGTGAAGAGGGCATACTCGTCAGCAAGAATACCATTTAAACTCGCGACATTCCCTAAAATATGTTCTTCATTAAGGTTTCCTACAGGTCTCATTGATGATGTGTGAATTGTTTTACTCATGTTTTAACTCCTTAGTTAATTTGTTGAATACAGAATATCGTTTTGATCCAATTAAAGCTTGATTGTCCTCTTTAGCCCTTGTGTAAATAACTACACAAAGGTTTGACCAAGGGGAGAAGAAAAAGTCACAGGAAGGAGTAAATTGGTATTAAAAGAGAAGGAGCTTCAAAACGAAACTCCAAGGAGGATATTTGTATGAGAAATGATCATTCTAAAACAGTTGCAGCATTTTTCTTTTTTGGTCTCATTGCGATTTCATTTGCTATTCCTTCGACCCTTTCTCAACCAGAAAGTAAGTCCCAGGATGGACCATTAAAACTGACAAAGCTTGAAAAGCACGATCTCAAAAGACTGAAAAAGCTCGTCAATCAAGACTGTCTCACGGGCAGCACAAAATATGACTACTCGAATGAAGCTTTAAGAGACCTTTCCCAAGGTCTAAGAAACTGCCAAGACCTTAAGAGGTATATGCCACCAACATCTCGAGAAGAGCTCAATTCTGACAAGGATATTGCTAAACTCACGAGTAAGTACTTTAACCTTGTTCATAGTTTAGAGTATGAAGTCGACACTACTTTTCATTTAGACTTCACTTACCTCTTCTATGATTTCATTGTAGCGAAACAGCGCTCAAGTGCTTATGAAGACACTAATGTTCTTCAGTATATTGTCGCCGATTGTGCCTTAAGAAGTCATAGTGGAACCCTCTATATGGTTGGTCCACTCTTTCTGACTCAACTTATTCTCTCTGATGATGTTGGCGAGGACGTAAAGGCCATGGCCTTTGAGAGGCTTGAAGAAACCATTGCTTTTCGTTTTACGGGAAGTTCTGGAGACAATACCCCTGAAGCGTGGAGCGAAACACTTAATCTTCTCTCAAAGAAAGTGTTTAGCTAACCCACACCTCAAATAATGAGAAGAAAGGCCCACTCTCTCAATCGAGTGGGCTTTTTCTTTTCTAAAGATTCTTTTCAATTGCCTTAAGCACGAGAGGATCGGTCGCTTCAACATCAGGAAAAAAGCGCTCGATAACTTCGCCATTTTCATTGAGCAGAAATTTTTCAAAATTCCAGTGGATCTGATCCGTATTGTCACCTTTAATAAGTCCATGGCCACGGAGCTTCTCTTCAAAATCGCTCCCCTCTTTCTTAACGGGTTCTTTGCCTTGGGAAAGAATACTCTTGTATAAGGGGTGCATCTCATCCCCTTTAACCGTTATCTTTTTCATAAGAGGAAAGTTAACGCCAAAGTTGACCTGACAAAACTCCTGAATTTCAGAGTCAGTGCCTGGCTCTTGCTCTAAAAAGTCATTCGCTGGAAATCCCAACACAACTAAACCCTGACCTTCATACTTTTCGTGAACCTCTTGCAGTCCCTTATAATGGGGAGTTAATCCACAGCGAGATGCTGTGTTGACGATGAGATAGGTTTTTCCTGGATAATCCTTTAAAGACTTCTTCTCACCACTATTTGTTTCAAATTCAATTTCTAAGGTATTCATACTTTCCTCCTTTATTACTTTGCATACAAACTAACATGAAACCCATCTCCATGCAAATACCTTGCATACAAACTAAAAAGGCAATAAAATACTTCATTATGGCTTTCGAACAACTCAAACTTAAGAATCAGCTTTGCCACAGGCTCTACATGGCCTCAAATAAGATTATTCGCTCCTACAAGGATTATCTTGATCCCCTTGACCTGACCTACCCTCAATATGTTGTCATGATGGCCCTCTGGGAATTTGATAATATTAAAGTCAGTCGGCTCATAGAATTGACCCAAATTGATGGTGGGAGCCTCACTCTTATTCTTAAGAAACTTATTAAGAAAGGCTTTATTTCAGAGAGTAAAGACTCTACAGATAAGCGAAGTAAAGTTCTCTCCCTTACTTCCTCAGGTAAATCTCTCAAAAAGAGTGCAGCCTCCATCCCTAAAAGACTAAGCTGTGAAGATCCCAAACTAAGTCCCAAGGAGGCTTACCAGCTTGCTCTCCTTCTCGATAAGTATCTTGATCTCAATAGAGATTAAAACTCATATGAGAGAGAAGCCCAAGACCTTTATGAACGGGCACCACTGCAAATTGAAAGGGTAATTCCCTTTTAAAGTGATTATTATAAATCCCTAAGGCATAGGATATTCCAAGAGTCATCCCAAAGACACTATCATGCCAATAGTGACTTCCATCATCGATACGACTATAAGAAACCCACGCGGCCAAGGCAGTAGCAAGAGAGCCCCAATAAGGACCATGCACCATCCAGATCGCGGTTGAAAAAGCAAAGGAGCTGGAAGCATGCCCAGAGGGAAAAGAGTCCTCTTTAAGCTTATCCTTTGGCCTTCTTTGATCGATGAGTGTTTTTAGAGTAAAGGTTGCAAGCGCTGTATAAATAACACTTTTAAGAACATATTCCGTTTTCTTTCCATATTGACCATTGGCCCTATCGTCGGAGAAGAGATAGCTCGTTCCCATAATACCAGCATAAAATAGCGGTAATGGCCCCCAGCCTAGAGCATCACCAATATCACGCCAAGGTTTATCACCATCATCAATACGTCTTTTCTTCTTTTCTCGATAATTGTCTTCAAAGACGAGATAAGTGCCAAGGCCACCAAGAAACATTACTGCTGAACTGTGATAGGTAAAGGGGGCAATAATATTATCAAGTTCGTTATTAAAGATAAGCTCGTCTTTCTTTGGCTCAGGGACAATTTCCTCCTCTGCCAGGATTTTAAAAGGTCCTAAGAGTAAAAGCATTGTTAATAGAATTTTCATTTCTTTCCTTATTTAAAAGTTATACGAAAGGCTTAAGCCAACTTCTTTATGATTAATAAAGGCTCCCCCACGCAACGTTTCTTCGCCTTTTAATTGGGGCTGCCAATAGCCATGAAGCATATGAGCAAAGAACTTACCAATGGAATAGCCGACAAGAGTATCAGTGAGGTGGTGCTTCTTGGCCTCGAGTCTTGCCAAGGCGACACTCGCGACAATGATCTCATTAAAAAGGGAAACACCTAGAGAATACTTTTCATTATCTTGAAAATTGAAATTAATGACACCTGTTAAAGAACTGGCAATGGCAGTATGAGAAGAGGGAAAACTTTCAAAATTAGAACTATCTGGTCTTAATCTTCCTGTTCGGTCCTTAAGAAAGTCGTTAAAGAGATAGGTCGCTAGTGCCGGTGTAATAAAGCTAATATACTGATAGAAAGTTCCTCCTCCCTTATTTTTGAGACTGAAGTACTGACTTAAACCGGCATAGAGAGGAAGAAGTTTAAAGGTAACATTGTCACTATAATCCTTAGCCCCTTGAATACTTCCAAAGAGTGGAGTCTCCTCACTAGCATAGTCAGAGAACTCTCCGTCAAAATCTGTAAAAGAAAGAGCAAGTGCTGCGACCAGAGGACTATAAATAAGGGGATCAGAGAGCCCTTCTTTTGTGTGCTCCCAAAAGCTTTTTTGAGCGGGCTGGGCAATAATCACGACTGAAAAAAAGAGACAAAAAGCGGTAACAATCGAAACTCTAATAAAAATCCTCCCTTTATGGATAACCACTAGTGATTATCCATAAAGGGAGGACTGATTACTTCTTTTAAATTTTTAGAAAGTTTTTAGAAAACTACAAAATTAGCGCTGGTTCCAACGACTCACAACTGTTCCCTTACCGAGAAAGGGAATATCTTTAATAACAAGTTTCATTTGGCCAATTCCTGACTTTGGAATATCAGGGCAATAAACGAATTCACCATCCCAGCGATTGTGCTCAGTGGGATCAATGAAGACTCGATGGCAATCGTAGTAAGGTCCCCAATTTGTTCTGCCCTTGTGAACAAGATGAACTCTCGGGTCTTGATGAACGCCATCCCTCTCCAAGTCGAGAAAGCCTTGCTCTGTTTGGTAAGAATTAGGCATGTGAATAAATTCATCCCCCTCAACGGTCTTGGTAAAGAGAAGGACCTTTACCTTGATTTTGTAATTGATTTTGACTTCAAAAAAGTCTTTTTTAGGGAATTCAATTGTTTGGATGAGAATATTTCCCCCCTTAGCAAAACGATCGACCACGACATCGTGGTTAAGGTTACCAAAGAAGGAATCATCAGCATTAACTGATAATAAGGTGAGGGCACATAGCGCAATCAGCCATGATTTCATAGTGCAGTCCTTTGCTAAAAACGGTCTTTAATTTATTGAAAGTAAGCCTAACAAGTGTCATTAAAGACCGTCTAGCTCAAATTTTAGACATTCACTATCATTTGCATCAGAGCTTATTATCGGCTTTCTTAGCCAGTTGCAAGACGATAGAAATGACAAAGGCGATAGCAAAGACAAAGAAGAGTACCTTGGCGATACTAGCACTTGCAGCGGCGATGCCACCAAATCCGAAGAGGGCTGCGATTACAGCAACAAGAAAGAATACGACTGACCAATAAAGCATAAAAACTCCTTTTCTTAAGGTTTCTGTTACTGCCATCTTAATCTTTTGAGAAATGAACAGCCTGTAGATGGTGTCCACTTTGTGTGTAAATTATTAAACAAATAATAAAGAAGTCCTCCAATACCTCAATGAGTTCAACCCTTACGATGGACTCGATACTAACCATCAAGGAGGAATGATGAAATCTACTCTCAAATCAATTTTTTGCTTATCGCTTATCTCTCTGTCTCCCCTTTTTGCAGCGACCCCAAACAGAGATGCCATCCCTGTTCAACAGGTCTTTACACCTGAAGGATTTAATATTTATGAAAACGCTCAAGTCGTTATTAGCGGCTTTTTACCTAACCTCTGTCATAAGTCACCAAAGATAGATGCCACAGTTGATGAGAGCAAAAAAGAAATCAATGTTTCTGCGACATCTCTCATTTATGACCCCTCAAACCCTCTTTGCCCAGAGGTCATTCTTCCCTTCACAAAAACTGTCGATATCGGTGAACTCAAGACAGGTGAATACAAAGTTTTTGTTAACAAGAACACCGAGTTTGAAGTAGAAGATAAATTACTAGTGGATGGAACAGATCCCGTTGATATCAATCGCGACAAAATCTTTGCCAATGTCTATGCTATCGAAGAGTCGACATCGAATGAAAATGAAGTCATTCTCAAAGGCTATAACCCTAGTACTTGTTACGAACTTGACTCTGTGACTGTCAACAGTGATCAAGACGGAACATTCACAGTAACCCCTATTCTTAAGCAAGTGAGTGAGCACTGTACCTTTAAAATGACCCCGCTTGATATCCCAGTGGTGCTTCCTCTAAGTAATACTTTTGAGAATATTTTGGTGCACGTTAAAACAATGGATGGCAACTCAATCAACCAAGTTATCAATCCTGTTGTTCTGAAAAACTAGGCCTTCTTAACAAATTGCGACTTAAGGTTGATGGCTCCAAAGCCATCAACCTTACAAGCAATATCATGGCCATCTGAACTATCATGAATAAGACGAATGCCTTTTACTTTAGTTCCCACCTTCACTGATCCAGAAGCTCCTTTCACCTTAAGATCTTTAATGACAGTAACAGAGTCCCCATCCTGTAAGACATTGCCATTAACGTCTTTTATTTCTTGAACCTCTATTACAGGAGCCGCATTGGGGTCCCATTGATTTTGGCAATCTGGACAAACCATCATTTCACCATCTGGATAAGGATACTCATAACCACAATTGGGACAATTCATACGGAAACCTCTTTCTCTGTTGGACGACCAATTGAAAAGCAAGCAAGGGCCTGCTCCACTTCTTCTTTTTCTTTCGTCACAAATAATAATTTATCACCGACTTCAAATGTACTTCCTCCGTTTGGAACGATAAAAGAGCCCTCTCTCTTAACAAAGAGAACCAGACAACCATTTGGTAATTGCAGATCAACCACTCTCTTCCCTACTGCATTGTAACCAGCTTCAATACGGATCTCACGGATTCCATTTCGTGTTTTTTCAAATTCATCAAAATTAATGGGAAAACTCGATTCTTCAACTCCAGCTTCCATAAGCCCTAGCTTCTGGGCTAGCCATTTTAAAGAACTTCCTTGAATAATCGCAGAAAGAACGACAACAAAGAAGACCAAATCAAAAATAAGATCTGCTCTATGACCAAGCTGGACTGCACTCATACTGGCAAAAACAATAGGAGTAGCCCCTTTTAAGCCAGCCCAGGAAATAAACACTTTTTCCTTAAAGGTGAATTGAGAAAAGCTCAAACAGATGAAGATTGCTATAGGCCTAGCGATCATAATCAAAAAGACTGAAATAACAATCCCTTTACCGGCAACTCCTACTAGATGACTCGGAAAAACAAGGAGACCAAGGAGAACAAAGAGACCAATTTGGGCAAGCCAACTGAAGCCATCATAGAAACTATAGAGAAGATTTTTATGGAGAATTTTCTTAGAGCTAATATAGAGGCTAAATACATAGACGGAGAGAAAGCCGTTACCATCAAGCTCCACGGCTGCACTATAGCTTAGGAAAATAAAGGAAAAGGTTAAGGCGGGATACATCCCTTGATGGGCGAGATTTATGACATTATTTAGAGAGACAAAGGCCTTGGCCATCACACGACCAACCACAAGCCCCACCACAGGGTTTAAAAAGGTGTGAAGGACAATATCTCCGACATCTTTTTGCTCTCCCTTTAAAAAGCCAAGTAGGATAATGACGAGGAAATAGGCCATGGGGTCGTTACTACCGGACTCAAACTCAAGGAGAGAAGAGACTTTCTTACTCACAACTCTAGTCTTGTCCTTAAAGGCGGAAAAAACCGCGGCCGCATCAGTCGCCGAGAGAATAGCGCCGAAGAGAAAACTCTCCAGAAAACTAAAGCTTGTGATCAATTTAACGAAGAGCCCGACAACGACTGTCGTTAAGATAATTCCCAGAGAAGATAAACTAATCCCTCGATACAGGTTCTTCTGTATCGTAGTAAAATCCGTGGCCACGCCTCCAGCAAAGATAATTAAGCACATCGCAAAAACACTGATGGTTTGCGTCAGCTCATAATTTTCAAATTGAACGCCACCAATTCCCTCACTTCCCACCATCATGCCTGTGAAAATAAAAATCAAAAGGATGGGCAAACCAAATTTGTCAGATGATTTACTTAGAAGAACGGAGAAGAGAATGATGAGAGAACCTACAAGAAGGAACTTATTTACAGAGTCAGTCATTGCTATGAAATAATAGCATAGCCCGGCATTTTTGAGGTAGAGTTTTTAAAAAGAAAGAGTGGGCCTAAGCCCACTCCCTGATTTTAGATGTCGAAGCGATCAAGTCTCATAACCTTCGTCCACGCATCGATAAAGTCATTAACAAACTTTCTCTTAGCGTCATCAGAAGCATAGACTTCAGCGATTGCTCTTAATTCTGAGTTAGATCCGAAAATGAGATCCACCGGTGTTGCTTTCCATTTCACTTCACCTGTTGCGCGGTCTTTTCCAAGATAAATCCCTTCACGCTCCTTAGCTTTTTCCCACTTCGTTCCCATATCAAGAAGGTTCACAAAGAAGTCATTACTGAGAACTCCCTCTTTATTTGTGAAAACACCAAGGTTACTTGAATTGTAATTTGTTCCAAGAACTCTCATCCCGCCAACGAGTACCGTCATTTCAGGAACGGTTAGGTTTAGAAGACTAGCTCTATCAACTAAAGCATCAGTCGGTTTAAGATAGCTTTCTTGAGAGTAGTAATTTCTAAAACCGTCAGCCTGAGGCTCAAGATAAGAGAAGGACTTTACGTCTGTCATCTCTTGAGTTGCATCCATTCTTCCGGGCTTGAAAGGAACCTTAACTTTAAATCCTGCTTTCTTTGCAGCATTCTCGATGCCGACAGCTCCACCAAGCACGATGACATCCGCTAAGGAAACTCTTACATTTTTTGGCAGGACACGGTTGTAACTCTTTTGGATCGATTCCAGTTTTTCAAGCACTTCAGCGAGCTCTTTGGGGTTATTAACTTCCCAATTTCTTTGAGGCTCTAAGCGTATTCTTGCTCCATTAGCACCACCGCGCATGTCTGTTCCTCTAAAAGAGGCAGCAGAAGCCCAGGCAGTTGAAATAAGTTCGCTGCTCGTTAGGCCAGACTTAGCAATTCTTCTCTTAAGAGAGTTAACTTGGCTTGAATTAATGAGTCTATGATTAACGGCTGGAATCGGATCTTGCCATAGTAGAGATTCCTTAGGCACATCAGCGCCTACATAGCGAGCACGTGGACCCATATCTCTGTGGGTTAACTTAAACCATGCTCTAGCAAAGGCCTTTTCAAATTCTTCAGGATTCTCTAACCATCTTTTAGTAATTTTTCTGTAGGCAGGATCTTTCTTAAGAGCGAGATCCGTTGTGAACATAATAGGTGCATGAGTCTTCCCTTTAATATGAGCGTCAGGCACCAGGTCTGTCGCCTCACCATCTTTAGGAACCCACTGAACAGCACCTGCTGGTGATTTTGTCATCTCCCATTCAAAGCCATAGAGGTTGGTCAGATATTGATGAGTCCACTGCGCCGGACTTGCTGACCATGCTCCCTCTAAACCTGAGGTAATTGTATCTTCAGAGTGACCTTTGCCACACTTATTCTTCCACCCAAAACCTTGCTCTTCAATGGGTGCACCACCTGGCTCTTTGCCTAGACACTCCTCTGGTTTATGAGCACCATGGGCCTTACCGAAAGTATGCCCTCCAGCAATAAGAGCCGCAGTTTCTTCATCATTCATGGCCATACGACCAAAACTCTCTCTAATATCCTTTGCCGCGAGAAGTGGATCTGGCTTTCCATTAGGTCCTTCTGGGTTCACGTAGATTAAACCCATTTGAACCGCAGCGAGTGGACCTTCTGGTTTTCTCATCTTTCCTTTGTGTCCATGGTAACGATCATCAGCGAGCATTGTTTTCTCTGGACCCCAATAAACAAGATCAGGCTCCCAATCATCAGCACGGCCTCCGGCAAAACCAAAAGTCTCAAAGCCCATATCTTCCATAGAAACGGTCCCTGCTAAAACAATGAGGTCAGCCCATGAGATTCTCTTTCCGTACTTCTTCTTTAAAGGCCAAAGAAGGCGACGCGCTTTATCTAAGTTCCCGTTGTCAGGCCAGCTGTTAAGCGGATCAAAGCGTTGTTGACCACCGCCAGCTCCTCCTCGCCCATCAAGAGCTCGGTAAGTTCCAGCACTATGCCAGGCCATACGAATAAAGAAGGGACCATAGTGACCGTAGTCAGCTGGCCACCACTCTTGAGAAGTCGTGAGAACTTTTCTCAAGTCACTTTTAAGGGCCTTCATATCGAGCTTTTTAAATTCTTTGGCATAGTCAAAGTTTTCGCCCATTGGGCTTGATTCAGCAGCATGCTGGCGAAGTGGTTTTAAATTAAGTTGTTCTGGCCACCAAAAGCTATTGGGTTTTGCCTCTCCTTTTCCAAATAAGTTTCCAGACTTGTGCTCAGTTGTGCTACAGCCTAAGGCCATGGCTGCACAAAAAACTGGAACGAGAGTGCTTCTCAGTTTAAACATTCTTTCCCCCTCAATAAGGTCGTTCATATTAATGACTTGATTATTAGCTCTTTGAGAAAATAAATCTAATAGATATCTGCTATACTAATATAGTTTTAAGCAATGGCGTCTTTACTTTCATTATGCCGATGCTATCGCGCTGCTACATAATCACTAAAAAGGACCTTGAACACTTTCTTGCCTTAGTTTAAGGTGACTGCTCGGAGGATTTATGAGCTTAAAAGAAAAGATTATTAAAAATTTAGAAATGAATGGTTTTCCCCAAAAGAAAGTAAGTCTTCCCTTAGAGAAAATGTATGAGGTTGCCGATAATAGTGGAGAAAATTTGAATACTATCTTAGAAGAGCTGGAGGGCACAGGTATCTCTCACACTAAAAGTGAAGATAAAATCATATTTGAAAGTGCACTGCCCAATCTTAAAGGCGATACTTTTAAAAAAGCGCAAGAAATGATGGGAAATATGGATCCTGCCGAGCTTCAAAAGATTCAAGAGCAAATCGCTAATATGAGTGAAGAAGAGAAAGAGAAATTAATGGAGCAAGCAAAGGCCATGGGCCTCTTTTAAACCGTTGATCTCAGTTCAATATCAATTATGATAGGTTTATGGAAAAACCTCATAAGCCTCACAACGAAAATGAAAGACTCAAGAAACTTCAATCCTATGAAGTCCTCGATACCTATGCCGAGGTTGAATACGACGATCTCACCAAAATCGCCTCTGAAATTTGTCAGACACCTGTTTGTCTTATCTCTCTCATTGATAAGGAGAGGCAGTGGTTTAAGTCTAAACAAGGCTTAGATGCCAGTGAAACACCTCGCGACCTTGCCTTTTGTGCCCATGCCATTCACCAAACGAAGCCCTTTATAGTTGAGGATGCAAGACAAGATGAGCGCTTTAGTGACAATCCCCTCGTCACAGATGCACCCAATGTCATTTTCTATGCTGGAACTCCACTCCTTACCCCAGAAGGCTACGCCCTCGGCACCCTTTGTGTCATCGATCATCAACCTCGTAAGCTGAGCCCTTCTCAAATTGAAACTCTTGAAGCATTAGGAAGACAAGTTGTGGCCCTCTTAGAGCTACGCTTAAAAAATAAGCAACTCTCCCAAGCCATTAAAGTAAAAAGCCAGATTCTAAGTAGCACCACTCATGAAATCAGAACCCCTCTAAATGGTATGCTTGGTCTCACCAACCTGCTCATTGAAAATGAAGAGGATCAGGAAAAGCTTACTGACCTCAATCAAATAAAGTATTGTGGAGAAAGTTTACTGCAATTACTCAATGACCTTCTTGATCTTTCAAAGATAGAGCAAGATAAAATACTCATAGAAAAAGAAGGTGTTGCCGTCTTTGAAGAAGTTCAATCCATATTGACTATCATTTCTTCTACCCCAGAAGCTAACCAGCTCTCTTTTCATATAGAAAAGGAGGAAAACTTTCCTCCTATCATCAAAACAGATGGTCATCGCCTCAAGCAAATTCTCTTTAATCTCATTGGAAATGCCGTAAAGTTCACACCTGAGCAGGGAAAAATTTCTGTATGCTTAAGTTTTGATAAGAAAAAGAAAGAGATTCAAATCGCTATCTCCGACACTGGAATTGGCGTCAGCGAAGATCGACAAGAACAAATTTTTGAAGAATTTATTCAAGAAAGCTCTGGTATCCAAAGAAACTACGGGGGTACAGGATTAGGTCTTCCTATCAGTAGAAAACTTGCGAGACTTTTAGGTGGTAATATTACTCTCCTAAGTAAGAAGGGCGAAGGCTCAACATTCACACTCCACCTCAATGCCGATCTTGGTGAATTAAAGAAAGAAAGAAAAGAAAGTCAGCCTGAAGTTTTTGATCTAGAGACGCTTCAAAAGAAGATTCTCATAGTTGATGATAATAGAATAAATTTAAACCTTCTCAAAAGATTAGTTCATAAACTTGGGTTTAAAGACATTGACGACGCTGTAAGTGCAACAGAGTGCTACCAATTACTAAAAGAGAAGACTTACGACCTAATCTTTATGGATGTCCAAATGCCCGACATAAATGGAATAGAAGCCACCCGAGAGATTCGTCTCCACAATAAGGAAGTATTCATTATTGGTCTCTCCGCTAACACTGAAATTGAATATAAGAAGAAAGCAAAAGCTGTAGGCATGAATGATTACTTAGAAAAGCCCCTTAAGAAAAGAGAGATATCCTCCGTTCTTTACAATTGCCTTTTTAAAAATAACGAAAATCGTTAGGACATAATATTGACAAAGAAATTACTTAATTCAAAAATCCTTCTTTCACTTGGATTTATCGCTCTCTTTATAATTTGTGAAATGGCCATTCTAGAGTTCGCTCACATGAGGCAAGTTGGTTTTTCAAAGATCATCAATGTCGCCGGTCGCCAGCGTATGCTCTCTCAAAGAATCACCTTATTGCTTCACGAAAGTAAGCTTGAAAGAGAGAGTATTACTCATGACTTAAACCTTTTCAACGATTCTCATCAATTTCTCCTCAAGAGTATTCCCTCTCCCTCTCTCTTGAGAGACACCTCCGCCCTTTCCAATCATTACCAAGAGGTCCTCAATCCCCTAGTGGCAAAGTTTTTAAATGAAGCAAACTTTCTTAAATATGAGAGTAAGTCACCTCATCTTAAAGTATTTACAAAACTCTCTAAAAACGAGTTCCTTAAAGAACTTGATACAGCAGTGAAACTCTTTGAAGGTTATTCAAGAGAAAGAATTCAGGAGACAAGAGTTCTCACCTTTGCTCTGAGCCTCCTTTCCTTGATTGTAATTATTCTCTCTTATATTTTGATCCTCGCTCCACTCAGAGATTATATTTTAAGAACTCAAAAAGAACTTGAAGAAAGAGAGAAAACAGCTCTAAGTGAGGCCCACTTTAAGTCTATGTTCCTCGCTAATATGAGCCATGAACTCAGAACCCCTCTTAATGGCGTTCTTGGTGTGGCTGACCTTTTAGCAAGCACACCTCTTTCAAAAGATCAGGTCGACTATCTAAAAATAATAAATCAATCAGGAGAAACTCTTCTCGGTGTCGTCAATAATATCTTAGACCTTACAAAGCTTGAACTTGGTCAGGTCGAACTTGATGAAGTGATATTCTCGCCAAAAGATTTATTAGAATCCTATGAAAAATCATTTCAATATATTCTTCTTTCAAAGGGCATAGACTATCAGCTGGAGCTGAGTGATCGCCTTCCTCCATTTCTCCTCGGTGACAAACTAAGAATCAACCAGGTTCTCAATAATCTTATTGGTAATGCCATAAAGTTTACGAGCCAAGGCACAGTAAAGGTTCAAGCCCACTATAATCATTCTCAATTTGTCCTCAGTATTTCTGATACGGGGATAGGAATGACGGAGGATCAAAAGAAGAATATCTTTAACCCCTTTAGCCAAGCGGATATTTCAACCACCCGAAAGTTTGGCGGTACCGGGCTAGGTCTCACGATTGTCCATGAGATAGTCTCCCTTATGAATGGCGAAATTGCCTGTGAGTCTCAAATTGGAGAAGGAACAACTTTCACAGTCAAGTTCCCCCTCAAAGAAAGCCAGATCCCTCCTTATAAACGTGAGGCAACACCTGAAGGCTCCTTCACTCAAAAGAATGTCCTTGTTGTTGATGACAATAAAATCAATCTCAATCTTATGGTAAAAGTTCTTGAAAGAATGAAGATCAATGTCACCCCCGCTCTTGGAGGCGAAGAGGCCATCGAAAAAGCTAAAGAAGAGGTGTTTGATCTGATTTTTATGGATTATCACATGCCAAATCTTGATGGAATCGAGACCACCAAGATCATAAGAAATATTGAGGGATATCGCGAAATTCCAATTATTGCCCTCACAGCGGACGTCCAAGATAAGACTAAGGAAGAAGTCCTAAGAGCAGGAATGCGCGAACTCATCAGTAAGCCTGTGAGAAAGGCGGAACTTCATCTCCTCTTAAAGAAATATCTCTAAAGTCCTCAGTTTAGAGCTCTTTTAGTCCGAAAAGACCTATGTGAATACAGTCACTTACAAGGTCCTTTTCATAACTCTCACTATCGCTCTCACTTTTCAGAGTCATGCTGGTTTTGAAACTTATGAAGAGTACTTCTATGAGAGTTGTCAGCACTTTAATAGTGATGAGGAAAGAGAATATGAGCTTACTTGTGTTGATGGACAAGAAGTTTATGAGCCTCTAAATGAAGCGCAAATTAAAAACCTCACCTCCCCCCTTAAACAACTTACATGGCCCCATGCTAGGGCTGACTTTTTCAAGCAATTAAAAGAGTTCATCCTCCAAAAGCTAGAAAAGAATACGTTGACCCACCTCGATTTAAGAGACTGCATAATAATGCATATGAATAGACCCGATTCGGTCACACAAGAGTGTCGCCAAAAGGTTAAGAGTTTGAGGGAGATCACCAAAACAGGCCATCCTCTTCTCAGAAAAAACATGAGCCTCAAAAATGGTATTTCTCCAACGGGGAAAATTGATGAAGATATTGACCATGCCCATGTTGCCAATGAGATCGCACCTTTAAACAGACAAGAGAGAGACGAGCTTCAAGAGGATGTGAATAGAATTCTCAAAGAACAAAAGGAAATCATCTTCAATAAGTACAAAGGTCTCTCAACCAGAGCAAAAACAAAGAGACGCTTTGATGAGTACGCCAAGGTGCGAAGAGATATTCAAGCCCAGGCAGAGAAGAACTACAATACTCTTCTCAATGAGGCACCTTTCTTAGCGTTTATTGAAAGAGCTAGAGTTCCTGAAACAGAAGCTGGTGTTGATGTCACCATAATTAACTCACTTGATACCATGAAAAATCATGCCATGGATGAGTACTTTAAATGGAAAGATAAGCCCGCTGAAGACTTTAGTGAGTTCTTTAAATACCCACACGTGCTCAACTCTTTTATGGAGTCATGGCCTGGACTTCCCAGCCAAAATAAATGTGATGTTATAGAAGACCTTCACCGCACCCATGGTCCAGGCGGTACGGATGAGATCATTGAGACTGTGGGTTATGTCACCGCTGCTCTAGTTGGAGGAGGACTCTGTGCCGTTACCGCAGGACTAGGCTGCGCCGTTGCTGTGGCCATAGGAACAGAAGCGATGGCCATCTCATCTACTCAGCAGTATCTCGATCAAACAATTTCTTTAAGCCAATCTGGACTTGTCACCTCTCAAGAAGTTTCTGAAGCTGAAAGTCAACGTAATCTAAGCTTAGCACTTGCTCCCCTTTCCTTTGTTGGTTTAAAAGGAGGAACAGTCCTCAAAAGCTCTCATGCCCTTAAACGTCCTGTCGCTAGACCAGCATCCATTTACATCAAAAGATTTATTTCTCAAAGCCCCACAACTCCTGAGCAAAATGCCAAATGGATTCAAAGGGCCCGCTCTGATCAATCAGGTCTCTTTCTTGATGTCGAAAATGCTGCACTTAAGAGACTCAATGATACTCTTGGCGACAAGAACCTCGTCACGGCCCTTACCAACCATCACAAGGAAATCCTCTTTCGAAAGCTTGATATTCTTCAGATGAAGTATCCCAAGTTAGAGATCCTTAAGTATAGCGATTTTAAAAGCTCGCGCTTTAGCTTTGCTGGTGAAATACCAGAAAACCTACAAAGTGAACTCAACACAATATTTGAAGAAACCAATAAGGAGTTTGCAAGCCTCCTTTCTAAGAGTCCTGAGCTGAAAATACCGCCTCAAGAAAATCCCAGTCAATGGTTCAACGCGGGCATCGGTAAGAGTGCTGACCAAGCGGGCCTTGCCGCCAGACAGGCAAGAAGGCAAAGAGATGGCTCTTCTCAATTCATTGCCCTTGATAAAGTCAAACTCCAGCTCTCATCAGATATGAGTAGCATTGAGCAAAAAAGGTTAACTCTCACCCATGCGCTTAAGGACTATCCCCATCTTTTAAGTGGCAACGATACTAAGAAAATACCTTCGATAGAAGTTTTTGAAGTGCTGAGAAAAGCAAAATCTCTGGCCCCTGAGGAACTCGCAGCCCTTTTTCAAAAACGCTTCAATGCGAATTTATCCTCTTCTACCGCAAAAATGCTAAAAGATTACGCCGATGAAGTCGACCAATTTAGTCCCGGGATTTGGATTGAGCAAAGAGTTGTTGCCAACCTAGATGACGCCAGTCAGGGAGGCTTTAGTGTCGACTTTAAGGGAATGGGTGCTCGCAATGTCCATCAAGTGGCACAGGACCTGATGAAGAGTGAGAGTGTTGATGAGGCCATCTCTAATATCCGAAAAGGAGAAGGCATCGTCACTGAACAATTTGATTCTGCTAAGAGTGGCTTTCAAAAGCTTGTCTCTGATAGCCTTTCCCACTTTAATATCCCTATTACCACAAAATGCAGTGGCGATGATTGTGTTTCAATCCCCCAGGCTATCCTTCCCGATGTCGCCAAAGAGAAGATGATGGACTCCATCGCTAGGACTGCAAATCCAAGTGGCTATCGCCTGAGTTTCATTCCTCCCAACGTGACTCAACAAAGTCGCACAGAGCTCGCTGTTCATGGTGAGTTAATTGAAAAGCAGGTAAGAAAAGAATTAACAGGATATGGGGCAGGAAGGATTTCTCCACAACTCCTGGACAAGATCACTATTGCCCTTGATATGCCCGCCAAGTTAGGTGATGGTGAAGTACGCTTACTCGTTAAACCCGCTCCAGGAGTTGACATTACTCAAGAACAAATCAAAACCATTCAAGAGTATCTTCCCCAAGCCGTCACCAAAGTTAATAAGGAAGTTTCACAAGAGACCGGCCGTAAGGTCCTCTACCGCTCAGGCGGCATCGACGTCTGGCGCTAAAGAAGGCTGTTCCTTTTTTCGTTTC
Organism: uncultured Bacteriovoracaceae bacterium; assembly: GCA_950054155.1. Lineage (GTDB taxonomy): Bacteria > Bdellovibrionota > Bacteriovoracia > Bacteriovoracales > Bacteriovoracaceae. The sequence goes on along the minus strand of CATLOT010000028.1, from coordinate 29,498 downwards.
TTAGGAACGCCAACCATTAACTTTCCTTGATAGAGTTCACTTTGCCTGACACAAGCAACACTCGCTCCGTAAAAGAAGGCCGCCATCAGATAATAAACCCATAAAACGGCGACCACTAGAGTATAGAAGTTACCAAAACTTTGGCTTAAGCTGTCTTTTGTGTAGAGATGATAAACCCAGTAGAAACTCTTTCCAACCATAAAGGTCACGACAAAAGCACTAGCCCCTTTAAAGCTTTCTCGCATTTTAATATGATCGGGTGTTGACCACTGATAGAAGAAAGTAAAGAAACCAAGAGAGGCTAAGCAGGGAAAGATATTGTAATCGATTAAGAAGGTCGCCATATCATTCCACGTTGAATGCGAGGTAAAGAGCCACTTCTTCATAATGTTAGGATTACTTAAAACAAGGAAGACCCCCATAAAGGCAGCAACGCTAAGGCCTGTGAAGAAGGACTTTACATCATCGACGAGAAATCCCCCCTTAAAGTCTTGCTTAGAGATCGTTTTCAAACCAAATTGCAAAGAGCCAATAACCCCTAAACTTGCGTAGAGAAGAACGACGAAGTTAATAAAACTAAACCCTGTCTCTCCACCTAATTGGGCCGTGACGATCTTATCAATTGACTTGTAGATCCAAGGAGCGAGATTAGGAAAATTGTGATCAACAGCACTTAGAACAAAGTCTTTGGCTTGCCAGGACTCGGGAAAGAAAGCCCCTGCAAGTGAAATTAAGGTGAGGAGGATCGGTCCAAAAGAGAGGATAGCAAAGAAGGTAGCAGATCCTGCTACCATATCGCCTTTTCGCTTTTTAAAGTGGAAGTAGCCATCAAGGGCCCTATTCATCACTCTTTTGATAAAGACGAAGCTTCTCACTTCGACATTATCGCCCCATTTATGGATATCTCGTTTTGCTTTCTCATTTTCTAAATTTTCCATGATGTTTTATCGGCAAAAGCTTTTATTTACTTGATGAATTTAATAAACTAAACACGCCCTTTAAACACAATAACCTACTGATTTTAGGTCAATCATGAACTATTACGAAGCCCAAGACTTTATTCATAAAACCCCTACCCCACTCAAACGGAGCGAGTTTCTCGAGTGTCACTTCAAAGACAACGACTTTAGTAACCTTGACCTTAGTTATTCCAAGTTTATTGAGTGCACTTTCGAAGACACCAATTTAAGTAATATCACCATCAACTCAACGACCTTTCGGGATGTCTCCTTCACAAATTGTAAATTACTTGGTCTCAACTGGAGTGGTACCCTTTCCCTTTCTGAGCTTAAATTTGTGAACTGCCTTTTAAATTTTTGTGTCTTTCAAGACGTCAATCTCCAGCACACAACCTTTGATCGCTGCCAAATTCATGAGACTGACTTCTCTCAGAGTAATCTCAAGCACTCCCTCTTTAATGAAACAAGCCTCAAAGGCAGTCTCTTTAATCAGTCAGACCTTAGACACTGTGACCTAAAGAGTGCAACGAACTACTTTATTGACCCTAACTATAATAAAATCTCTAAAGCAAAGTTCTCAACTCCTGAAGTAATTACTCTTCTGAGTGCCTTTGATATCGAGATTGATTAAATGAAAGTTATTACCCTCATCACCCTTCTTCTCCTTTCTAGTTGCTCCTCTAAGAGCTGGCGAAATGCCTCTCGTGTTAGTGCTCAAATTGCACCTCTAGCAAGTGAGCTTAAAGAGGATATTGTTCTCATCTACTATGCAAGAGCCTTTTCTTGGCGAGGCTACTTTGGGATTCATCCGTGGATCAGCTTCAAGCGTAAGGAAGAAAAAGAGTATACAGTCACTCAGGTAACGAGCTGGAACCTAAGGAATGAAGGGAGTGTTATTAATTACCGAAAAGACCTTCCAGATCGCTTATGGTTTGATAGTTTTCCTACGCTTCTCTTTGAAGCGAGGGGTGATAAAGCACGAAGTATCATAAATCAGATCGACTCCCTCATTAAAAAGTATCCCTTTAAAGACCGCTATAGTGTTTATCCTGGACCCAACTCTAATACCTACGTCAATTATCTGATGAAAAATATAAAAGAGATTGATGCCGAGTTACCACCAACGGCAATTGGTAAGGACTATCTTGGGACAAATAAGTTCTATGATAATACACCCTCAAATACGGGCTTTACTCTAAGTGCGGCTGGTTACTTAGGTCTTACTCTAGGATTAAAAGAAGGGATTGAGGTTAATCTTTTTGGACTGCACTTTGGCCTTGATCTTTATTATCCAGCCCTTAAGCTACCTTTTTTTGGTCGTCTTGGCTTTCCTTAAAAGTAGCCGCTCTAGCCCACTTTACGGCCTCAGCGTAATTTCCGAGAGGATAACGATTTTGCATATCATCTAATATAGCCTTTAAATTGAGGTCCTCACATCCTGAATCATAAATACAAAGAGATAATTCATGGGCCACATTAAAGAGGGCACAAAGAGGAGAGATTCTTTTAAAGTCTAAGCCCTTTGGAAAACCTGTTCCCTCGTAATTCTCATGATGATTTTCCACAATAGGGATTGTCTGCTTGGGAATTCCTTGTATCTCACTGAAGAGATTCACCGCTTGATGGGGATGCTTTAACAATTTTTCTTGCTCTTGTATCCCTAGAGTTTGAAAGCTGTACTCTTCTCTATTTTGTATTTTAGCCAGCCTATCTCCCTCGATCATCACATCATGAAAGAAAGCAGCTACTGTTAAACTCAATGCATTTTCATGGCTAAAGTACGGACTTTCTTTGAGCATAGCCCCCGTTAAGAATGAGATGAGAAAGCTATGCTCAGAAATATAGTTATCGCCCTTCACTGAGCCCATAAAAATGTCTTTTAAGTCTTTAGAGTCCTCTAATAGCCGCATAGTAGAATTAATAGCAATCGATGACATTTCAACAGCTTCTTGATTTAAGCCTATTTTTTGAACGGTTTCAGAAACCATTTCCTGCAGATGAATCGAGAAAAGTGAATTTAACTCTTTTTGATCAACAAGATCAAAACTCGTAACGGGCTGCTCACTGGAATTAAAACTTTGGATTAGCTTTTTAATAATAAAAGAAAAGTCTCGCTCCCTCACATAGAGGTGTTTTATGTTCTTGCTATAAAGTCTTTCAAGATCAGAGTGGTCCACTTCATCATAGCGATTAAGGACCTTAACATATTTCTGGTCACTAATTTTTAAATAAACATCAAAGAAGACTTCCTTACTTTGAGCAAAGAGTTCAATGCCAACCTTACAGTACACCCTCTCCTTTTGACGGTTTGCTCTAATTTTAAGGAGCCTTTCAATTTTATCAAAGAAAGCATCCCCATTGCCGTAATGGGTGTAGTAATCAAGAATAGGCAAAAGCTTAAATGTCTTCTTTGCCTCGTAGAAACTATCGTTGCTCACGGTAATAAGAGACGGAATAGGAGCGCTCAAATCAAGAATGGCCTTAATCATCTTCTGTGAATTTTGTGTGTCATAATCAACAACAATAAGACTAAATTGCTCAAAGCCCTCTTTGAGAATATCGAATCCTTCATTAACACTTGTCACCGCACAAATCTGTGCTTCTAGAAAACCATTTAAAAGGACTCTGTAGTAGTCCAACAATTCTCTATCCTGATTAATAAGAAGTATCTTACTCAAGTAAACTCCAATACGATAAACTCAGTCTCTTTATCGGAATAAACCATTGTAAAAATAAGATTAAAAATGTGATTTTTTGCCAATATTTGAAGTAATAATAAGGCTTTACCTATGTCTACCTTGACTTCTTCAAAGCCTCTCCCATCTTTACCTCATATGGAAATCATCAAAGAGCCCAAGAGCAACTTCCTTCATCAAACACACTATCGGCTGGGCCTAAGCACAGCCCTTATATGGCCCTTAGTTTCTTTTTTTGTAAGTACGCTTCTTTGGTCAGACTTCTTTCCCCAATTTAAAGCAACTCCAGAACTCGTCTTTAAACACCATGAATACTGGCGCCTTCTTGTGGGCTTTCTCGCCCATGGCGATCTCAATCACTTCCTCTCTAACTCACTCTTTCTTAGTGTACTGAGCTTTTTCATCGCAAGAACCTATGGCGCGACAGTACTCTTTGGTCTTGGCACAGCAATGGGTATCCTAACCCACTTCATCACTCTCCTCTTAATGCCAGATCATGTAAGCTTAGTTGGCGCTTCGGGCCTCGTTTATGCTTTTTGGGGATTTTGGTTTTCACTCTATTTTTTGATAGACCGCTATACACCTCTCTATCGACGATTTATGAAAATAGCCGCGATAAGTATTCTCCTCCTTATCCCCCACTCTTTTGAGCCTCAGGTCAGTTACCTTGCTCACTTTAATGGTTTTATCATTGGCCTCATTTCAGGTGTGCTGCTCTTTCTTTTAAAGAAGAAGAAAATACGCTCTTTTGAAAAATTTCGTTACCTACTAGAGCCGAGTCCCTATTTAACGAATGAAGAGTATGAAGAAGATTATTGGAAAATCGAAGAATCGTAGATTTTATTTCGGCAATTGAAGATTTCAAATTGTTCCACAACTTCGTCGCCTTCAAGACAAATCAGTTCCCCTTTCTGAGAATCAGCTCTGTAGGAATAAGAAAGCCCGAGTTTTCTCTCCTCAAAAAAAGCTGATACCTCTTCAAGATTGCCGCCTCTTGAGATAGAAAAGCTTCCACGCTCTTCTCCAAGAGACTCCCCACACCACGAGTTGTCACTTATAAAAAGAGAGAGTTTTTGATCGTAGACCTCAAAACCAGCATCGCGATAGAACTGGCTTCCTTGAAATATTCTCATTTCACTCTCAAAGATACACTCCTTACCAAGGAGAGGTGTGACTCCCTCAAAACCAACCCAAACGCTGAGATTGATCGCGACATTCTCACATCCTTCAGCATGGGCAAGGACCTGAACAAGATAATTTGTGTTTTCTTCTATCGCGTAATTCTCACTTTCGCTGAGGTTTTCAGTAATAAGCTCACGCTGAGTATCCGTCTTATAAAGGAGATAGGAAAAACGAGGCACAATACCATTTGTGCATGTATACTGAGGCATAAGTTCAAGTACCTTCATGGCCTTATTCTCACCAGAATTAAAGGTAAACTCAAAACTCAAATCCTGGCCTTCTTGCTGAACTTCCTCTGCAACTAAGCTTTCAGATAAGGGATTCATCTCGCCGAGAAGAAGAGGCCTTATCTCTTTTGAGTAAAGTAAGGAACTTAACTGCTGATCACCGATAAGAGGCTTGAATAATTTACGGACTGCGCCTCCTCCCTCATTTTTTAGACATGAGCTGAGAGACATCATTATAAGAATGAGTAAGGGGATACCAATCTTCATATTGCTCCACGGTGGTTTTGTGGAGCTTAGCACCTCAAGTTAAGCAAAACAACAAGGCGAGTAAATCCTATAAACTGACCCCCGTAGTTGGTGTTGATAAAAAAACAGCCAACTCATTGCTAATGAAACTCACAACTTAGGTTAGATACTATAAGGAGCAAGCTTAAGGGCTCCCCTCCCTCTTTATAAAACACCAATTAATGCCCTAAGTACCTGGTTTTTTTTTCAAAGTCATAAGCTGAAGAGAATTCAAACACCATTTAAGTCGGTCAGTTTAAATTGCGTAACCGACACCACGGATTGTCTTTATATAGTCTGACCTTTCACCTAACTTTTTACGAAGAGAAACAATCTTCATCTCTAGCGACTTATGACTCATGGGCTCGTCATTATCCTTAGCTGTTAGGCATAACTCATCTTTAGGGATAATCCGCCCTCGGGCCATCAAGAGCCGTACAAGAAGCAGAAACTCTGTCTTTGTGAAATGGATAAACTCATTGGTCTCAAGGTTCTTGCAGGTATATTTTGAGGTGTTGAACGAAAGATCTCCAAGACGGAGGGTCTCTTGGGAAGCCCCCTCGATCATGCGAATATTCTTATTGAGAAGTGGCTTTAAAACATCAAAATCTATGGGCTTATCGACAACATTGGAAACCCCCAAATTAAAAGCCTCTATTTTAGACTCCTTATCCAGCTTCTCTGACATCAAAATAATTCTATTATCGATATTCTTCTCTTTTTGAAGCAGGCGAATAATTTCAAGCCCACTATTGTCGTCTAAGTTTAAATCAACCACGTAGAGGTCAAAGCTGCGGTTAATAACAGTGGCAACACCTTTAATAAAATCAGAAACATAGGTAAAGCTCACCCCGACTTCATTTTTGAAATGATGCTTAAAAAGACTATGAATATCAGGATCATCGTCAATGAGGATAACTTCAATCATAGAGATTTATCGGCTTAAGTAATTTTTTTATTATCTAATTATTACTAAAAAATGGGGTAATTACCCGACAATAGTAATAACACATAGCGCTACTGCTGGAGATCACATGAAAAACTTAGTTACTGCCGCTCTTCTCATTCTCTTTATTTCGGGTTGTGAAACTGATGAAGCTCAACTTCAAGAGCTTGCTCAACAGTTCATTGATGAAAGAAATCAAAATGGCGAGGAAACCCTTACTGAAACTCCTCAAATTTGGGACAAAGAAATCACTTGTTCTGCTGATTTAGAAGAAGTTAATAAGTGCATCCTTGAAGGTAAGGAACGAATTGTAGACTACGCTATATCTTCTGAAAGTTCTCCTGAGTGCTTTGAAAAAGGTGCTGTTAGAGTCGCTGTTGGAGGTAAGAGAGTTAGGGTAAAGAATGGTTGTGACCTCGTTTTAAATATTAAAACTTCTCTTATTGAAAAAGTTGAGCTTAAAGAGGACGACCTTTTCTCCAATGTTAAAGGTTTTGCTTCAGGCTCAATCTCCCTTCCCGATTCACTTGTTACAGGAGAGCAAGTGACAGTTCTTGAAAATGAAGAAGAGGTTGTGCTCACTAATACAATCGACGGGGTTGGAATAGCAGGTGGGGTTCATGCTCCTGATCAACTCAACTTTGATCCTGTTACTGGTGAATTTGAGGCTTTAAGTTTTGCTCTTCCAGAGAATTCTGTAAAAGTAAGAATCACTGTAAGCCGTATGTTTGCAAGAGAGAGCACTGGGGAAAGAGGTCTTGTCTTACTTCTTGATGGCGAAGGAAAAATCGTCAGAAAGAGAGTCGTAAGATGGGGTAAACGTGGGGTAGAAAACAACCTACATGTTAAAAGTGTTGCTTTAAGAACAAAAGGTGCCAAGGTGGCGATCGTTCTTCCTATTGATTACAAGAACAATGATGAAGCTGGCCGCACCGATAGCAGTGATTTCTTTTTAAAGAGTGTAAAATTCTTTAATGCAGCAGAGTAATATTAAACGATCCCAAAGCTAAGCATGGCGTCTGCTACCCTAACAAAGCCTCCAATATTGGCCCCCGTTATGTAGCAGACCTTATCTTTCTTTTCGCCATACTTTACACAAGTTTGATGGATATCTTTCATAATACCTTGAAGCTCACAATCAACCTTCTCACGCTCCCAAGAAAGCCCAATATTATTCTGACTCATCTCTAAGGAACTTACCGCAACCCCGCCGGCGTTGGCAGCCTTCGCGGGTCCAAAGAGTATATTCTTATCGTTAAAAAAGTTTATGGCCTCATTAGTACTCGGCATATTGGCGCCTTCAAAAACACCTTTTACACCGGACTTAATTAAGGTCTTCGCATCCTCTAGATCAATTTCATTTTGTGTCGCTGAAGGAAAAGCAAGGTCCGCTTCAATAGACCAAGGCTCTTTACCTTCGTGGTACTGACAACCCGTGGCCTTAAAGTCTCTGAGACGCTTGCCTGCTTTTTTAAATTCTTTAATCTCCTCAAGGAGTTCACTGGTAATACCATCAGGAACATGGAGCATTCCTCCACTATCACTTATGCTCAACACGCGCGCTTCTTTTTCTATAAGCTTTTCAACCGCATATTGGGCGACATTACCCGCGCCAGACACAAGACATCTCCTACCTTTTAGACCATCGCTTTGATGATTAAGCATATTCTCTGCAAAATAAGTTAGTCCGTAGCCAGTGGCCTCCTCTCTAATAAGAGAGCCTCCGTACTCTATCCCCTTCCCTGTAAGGGAACCCGTAAATTGGTTGGAGATGCGCTTATACATGCCAAACATATAAGATATCTCACGGCCTCCAACACCAATATCACCGGCCGGGACATCAACATCTTCACCAATATGGCGATAGAGTTCAATCATAAAGGATTGGCAAAACCTCATGATCTCAGCATCGGACTTTCCTTTAGGATCAAAGTTGGCTCCCCCTTTACCAGCTCCAATTGGCAGACCCGTGAGGGAGTTCTTAAAAATTTGCTCAAAGCCGAGAAACTTCAAAACACTCTGATTAACAGAAGGATGAAATCTCAACCCTCCTTTATAGGGACCAATTGTGTTACTAAACTGAACCCTAAAACCTCTATTCGTTCTAATATTTCCTTCATCATCCTCCCAGCAAACACGAAAGGAAACCAAGCGATCCGGCTCTGAGAGTCGTTCAAGAATTTGACCTTTAATATACTTGGGATGATCGAAGATAAAAGGAATAACCGACTTTGAAACTTCTGCTACGGCCTGATGAAACTCTGGCTCACCAGGATTGCGTTCTTTTAATCCTTTCATGAAGCAGTCGTAATATTCTTCAGGAGTGTCAGAGTGGCATTTAAATGTAAGATCCATGGTTATTACCTTTGCTATAAATAGTATTGATCAAGAGTAACGTATGTGCGTCTAAATAAACAGGTAGTGTCTAAGGCTTTAGGCCCTACGGCTTTCGTTGTCGAGAAAATGGATAAGCAAGAAGCTTCCAATAGTTCCCAAGTGATTCTTTAGGAAAATGATCCAATCCAAAGTCGCTACTGTTAACGATATCATTATTTTTTGTCATAAAGATCCTGTCCCATAAGCTCAAAAAGAAACCATAATTAGAGTTCGTATTTCCTTTGTCGGGGTGATGATGAACACGATGAAAATCGGGAGTCACAATAATGAGTCTCAAATACTTTTCAACCTTTCCTTTAAGTTGAAAGTTGCTGTGATTAAACATAGCACTCAAGTTTAATAGAACCTCAAAAATGATAACCCCAACAGCAGATAAACCAAAAATAAGGATAAGTGCTGCCTTTATTCCAACAGAGAGTCCAATTTCAAGCGGATGAAAACGAAGTGCCGAAGAAACATCCAAGTGGGTATCACTATGATGAATCGCATGGATATTCCAGAGAAAGGAAACTTTATGAAAGATTATATGTTGAATGAAGACTCCCAGATCAAGAATCAAAATCGTTATTATCAAAAGAAGACTATCAGGAAGTTCAATGAGATTAAGAAGACCATCTTTTTGATCACTCGCTGCTAAAGCAGCAAGGCCTATTGGAGTTAATACTTTTGTTACAAGAGCTCCTGATAAACCAAGAGAGAGGTTAAGACCAAGTCGCTTTTTATTAAATGTCTTTCTCTTAAAGGGGGCGATATATTGAACGAGGGAGAAAGTAATAAATCCTAAAGCAAAAATTAATAGCCTCATACTTGTCCATTGACCTCACTCTTTTGCACAAAAACTATAGAGAGTTACTCCTTAATCATCTTCCAGAAAGGGATAGTCTGTATATCCTTTTTCATCTCCACCAAAGAAGTATTCTTGTCTCACTTTATTTAAAGAGGAACCTAATTGGAACCGCAGAGGAAGATCTGGATTAGCTAAAAACAATCGTCCAAAAGCAATTAAATCTGCAACCCCTTTTTCTAGAGCTTCCTCAGCTCGATCTTTGTTATACTTTCCTGCGTAAATTAAGGTTCCTGAAAAAGCCTCACGGTACATTCTTTTAAACTCATCGCTCATCACGGGAGCGTCTTCCCAGTCGGCTTCCGCAATATGAATATACGCAATTCCAATTTTATTAACAAGCTTAGCCGCCGCGATGTAAGTCTCTTCTGGATTATCATCTCGCGCTCCCATTAGTGTTGTTAAAGGTGCTTGCCTTAATCCAACTTTATCGGCACCGATTTCTTCAGCGACTGTAGTAACCAATTCACTTAAGAACCTAAGCCTATTTTCAAGGCTTCCACCATACTGATCTGATCGCCTATTGGTCTGAGAGTCTAAAAATTGTTCGATAAGATAGCCATTAGCTCCATGTAACTCTATTCCATCAAAGCCTGCATCAATAGCATTTCTTGCTGCTTTTCTAAAGTCATTGATCGTACTCTTTATTTCATCAATAGTTAGCTCTCGCGGATGAGAATGTTGAACCATCTCACCAACACCATTTTCGCCTTTAATAAAGACCTTTACTCCTGGAGCACTTATGGCAGAGGGAGCTACAGGACTCTCCCCATTTTCTTGCAATGAGATATGAGAGACTCTTCCGACGTGCCACAGCTGCGCAAAAATTATCCCCCCTTTACGATGAACGGCCTCAGTAACTTTCTTCCATCCCTTAACTTGCTCCTCTGTATAAATACCTGGAGTATTCGCATAACCTTGCCCCTGCTTACTAACTTGAGTCCCTTCAGTAATGATTAGTCCGGCATGAGCTCTTTGGGCATAGTATTTAGCCATCTGTTCAGTTGCAACATCCCCCTCTCCTGCACGAGCTCTCGTCAAAGGAGGCATGACCATTCTATTTTTAAGTCTTAAGTTTTTTAAATTATATTCAGTGAATAGCATCTTCTAGTCCCATTGTGGCGAAAAGTCTGGATTAGCAATTCGGTAATTCTTCTCTAGTTCGGAAATAATTTTTTGATCTTCTTCGTCAAGAATTCCAACTCCAGTGTTAAAATTCGATCTTAAATGATCCTCATTAGTTGATGACGGGATCACTACAAAACCTTGATCCAAAAGCCACGAAAGCGAAACTTCAGCATTCGTTAGCTTATGTTTCTTAGCTATATATGAGATCTCTTTACTTTGAATGACTTCCCCGTATGCCAAAGGCATATAAGCCGTTACTTGGATACCTAACTCCTGACAGAGGCGCGATACTTTTCGATTCTGAAGGAAAGGATGAATTTCGATCTGATTTGTTAAAATGTGCTCCTTTCCAATTAAATCTACTGCCTCCCTAAGTTGCTCAGTGGTAAAGTTAGACACACCGATTGCCTTAGTCATTCCTTTGTTTTTTGCCCTTAATAGTTCTGTTAGGGTTTCTTTTAGAGGAACTTGATTTTTTGGCGAAGGCCAGTGGATAAGGGTAAGGTCGACATAGGAGGTTTGGAGCCTTTCTAAACTCTCCTGTAGACTAGGAATTAGGTCTTCTTTAGATAAATGGTTTGTCCAAACTTTGGTTGTAAGAAAAAGATCCTGACGGGGAATTTGCGCCTGTTTTAAAAACTTACCTATCTCACCTTCATTGTCATAAATTTGAGCTGTGTCAATATGACGAAAACCAACTTTCAAGGCACTTTTAAGGGAAATATTTAAATCCCTCCCCTTTAAGCGAAAGGTGCCTAATCCGACTCTGGGTATTTTCATTAGCTTTTCTCCTAAGCTTTAGAGTTACGATGTTGTTGATTATCCATAAAACTCGGCTTAGCATAAAGATCAATAATAGCATCACTTAATTGCTCTAGGCGCAACAATGATTACACAATCTGAAGACCTTCTCATTTTTTTAACCGTAATCGAACAAAAAAGTTTCTCAAAGGCGGCTCAGCAACTCTCCATCCAGCCTGCAAAGGTTTCTCGAACAATTTCTAAACTAGAGGAACAGCTAAGAACAACACTAATAAATCGCACCACAAGAAGCCTTCACCTCACGGAAGAAGGAAAACAATTCCTTTCGATCATTAAAAAGGGCTTTAGCTATATAGAATTTGCCGAACAAACACTTCTTCAAAAAGACCGTAAGCCATTTGGACGATTACGAGTGGATGCCGCAAGCCCCTTTATTTTTCATCAGATCATCCCCCTTATAGAAGAATTCAAGGTGCTTTACCCAGATATACAGCTCGAATTAACATCCCATGAAGACTACACTGACCTTTTAAAGAATGAGACCGATATTGCAATTAGAATAGGGAAACTTAATAATTCAAGTATGGTTGCAGCTAACCTAGGAAAAAGCAGATTATTAATTGTAGCAAGCCCCCAATACATTCGTAAAAATGGAGTGCCCAAAAGTCCTAATGACTTAAACAAGCACACACTTATTGGATTCACTAACCCCACATCATTAAACGACTGGAATCTAAAAAATCAAAATAAAATCACACCTCAAATTCTTACAAACAATGGTGAAATCATTCGTCAACTTACCCTTGCTAATCATAGAATATCATGTCTTTCGAGTTTTATGGTTAATAATGATATAGCAGAGGGACGCCTCGTTCCCTTACTAACAAAGTCTCAGCGTAAATCATCGCCAAGAGAAAACGTAAATGCAGTATTCTATAAGACCAGTGCTGTCTCTACACGAGTCAGAGCATTTATCGATTTCATTAAACCAAGACTCGATCTATAATTATTGCAATTTCCGCAATAGTATCTTCCTATATTTGTTATTTTTAACAATCTCAATATTCTCTATACTCTCCTCAGTTCTTACGAAGGAGAGAAGTAATGAAAGAAACCCTTTTTAATGCCACTCAAATAGGACCAATGAAAGTTTCTAATCGCTTTGCGATGGCGCCAATGACACGCTCAAGAACAGACCAGCCGGGAGACATCCCAAATGACCTAATGGCTAAATATTATAGCCAACGAGCAAGCGCAGGACTCATCATTTCGGAGGGTACTCCTATATCCGCAAAAGCAAGGGGCTATTCACTAACACCGGGCATTTATAGTGAAGACCATGTTAAAGGCTGGAAAAAGGTCACGAAGGCCGTTCATCAAGAAGGTGGAAAAATATTTATTCAGCTCTGGCACGTTGGAAGACGGTCCCATTCTGCAATCTCAGGGTCAAGACCACTAGCCCCCTCAGAACTAAAGGAGCCTGATAAAGTTTTTGGCCCTATAGATGATAAAAATTTTGGGATGATTGAAACTGAACTCCCCAAGGAGATGAGCAAAGAAGATATAACCTGTGTTTTAAAAGAGTTTAAAGTTGCTGCTAAAAATGCAATGAGAGCTGGCTTCGACGGGGTGGAAATTCACGCTGCTCATGGATATCTTCTCGATCAGTTTATGCGCGCACCAATTAACAAGCGCTCAGATGAGTACGGTGGTAATATAGAAGCTCGCTTGAAGTTCCCGCTTCAAGTGGTGGATGAAGTCTGTAAAGAAATCGGTGCAGATAAGGTTGGTATAAGACTTTCTCCATTTGTTATGGAAGGCACTCAACAAGAAGATCCCGAAATTATCGAACTCACATACGAATTACTTTCAGAGTTAAATAAGAGAAATGTTGGTTATGTTCATTTTTCCGAAAATATTTCTCGCTATACTGAGGCAACTCTAGAATTCAGGCAAAAAGCAAGAGACCTTTATCATGGCAAAATCATCATCGCAGGAAAACTTACACCAGAAAGGGCACAAAAAATCTTAAACGAGGGCTATGCTGATATATTTGCCTTTGGACAACCATTTATAACTAATCCTGATTATGTTAGAAGAGTAAAGGAAGACCATCCCATCACTCCTATAGACTATGCTTCCCATTCTACATTTTACGGTGGTGGTGAAAAGGGTTACACCGATTATCCATTTATTAGTGAGGAAAAATGAAAACATTATCTATTATTCTATTTATTCTAATATTTCCTATAAGTGCTGCAGACAAAGTACTCTATGTGCTAACCAATCATTCTCAATTAGGTACAAACGGGCAAAGAACTGGTTTCTTTCTGTCCGAATTAACACATCCCTACTATGTCTTGAAGGACGCAGGCTTTGATATTGAACTAGCCAGTCCAAAAGGCGGGCCTGCACCTATAGATCCTAAAAGTATAGATTTGAAAGACAAGAGTAATCAGCGTTTTTTCAAGGACCTTAAACTCCTTAAAGGTGTCCAAACAACTCAAAAGCTTTCAGAAGTAGACATAAAATCGTATAGCGCAATTATTTTTGCCGGTGGACATGGAACGATGTGGGACTTCTCTACATCAAAGGATGTAAAAAGGGCAGTAAAGATAGTCTATGAGAATGGTGGTGTCGTTGCAGCTGTTTGTCATGGTCCTGCTGCCCTAGTAGACGTTAAGCTAACAAATGGGAACTTCTTAGTAAAAGGAAAGAAAATTGCTGTTTTTACAGACAAAGAAGAAAGACTCGTTAAACTTGATGATACTGTTCCCTACTTACTTGAATCTAAACTTCTTTCTCAAGGAGGAATTAAAGCAAGTGGTAACCCTTGGGAGGAATATGCCGTTGCGGATCAAAGACTCGTAACTGGACAAAATCCTCAATCCGCTCATAAGCTTGGTCAATTGGTCCTTAGAGAATTGAAAAAAAAATAACTAGAGAACGACTTCGTGAAAGTTTGTGAGGTCTAAAGTGTAAGAGCCCTCTTGAGCTGTTAAAATATCTTTAAACATCTTGGCTTTGACAAAACTCTCTTTTCTAAAACTGTAATTTGCATGGACAGATTGAGAAAGAACATCATCAATTCCTGTAAAGCTTATTGAAAAGAAGACGTCCTTCTCTAAAAGCTCCTCAAAGGAAAGTTGAGCAAGTGGACAATCGTCTTGGATAACATAAATAGCTGTCCAGCTTAAAGAAAAAACCGGGTTAGAGTCGCTTAGGAGATTGAGATTATAAAACCGTCTCATCTCAAAGCCTTCTTGTGATCGATAAGGAAGAAGGACGGAGATTTTGATTTGGGCATCAACAATATGGGTATCTCGTCCATTAGCGAGGCGAAACATGATAGCAGGCTTACCATCAAAAGTGGTGAAGACGACCTTTTCACTAAAGAGAATTTTGGCCGAAGGCCTTGCAAACTTTGAAAAGGCTAAACCTGTAATAATTGCGACATAGAAAATACCACTCATCGCATCTAAGATGACAATGCCGTGGGCCCAGTCCGAGTCAGGAAGAAAGAAACCATAGCCTATGGTTGAACTTGTCTGAAAGCTAAAGAGAAAGTACCCCCATAGAGAATCTGCTTTAACATTAACGATTTCAGCGGGCGTAAAATAATAGAGGCAAGCAAAGAAGAAATTTAAGAAGAGATAGGCAAGCCCCGCCGTCATAAAAAAATGCAGCCAAGAGGCCTTGATCGTCCGGTAATAGAGATCATGCATAATTGAAGGATTTAAGCCTATTTTTCGAATATTGAGAAAGCGCATGACTCTATCATAGAGCATTTTCCTCTCTTTTGCTGTATTCTTATTTCCATGAAAATCCAAGACGTTCTTATCTCTATTGATTTTATCGGTACTTTTGTATTTGCAATTACTGGCGCGAGTATTGGAGGCAAGTCCAATTTTGACTTCTTTGGAATGCTCTTTCTAGCTTTTTTAACTGCTATTGGTGGTGGAACAATTAGGGACCTCATCATAGGAGAGCCGGTTTTTTGGACGACAGAACCCATTTATCTCTATCTTATCTTCTTGGCCGCACTCTCCATTTTCTTTTTAATGAAAATTTACGAGAGATGGGCGCGCCTTCTCTTCTTCTTAGATACTCTTGGCGTTGCGACATTTGTTGTCATTGGCACCCACAAAACCCTAGAGCTTGGATTTAACTCAGAAACTGCCCTTATCATGGGAACGATTAGTGCAGTTCTCGGCGGTATTCTGCGCTCTGCTTTTAGCAAAGAATACTCGATACTTTATAAGAAGGAACTCTATGCCACTGTCGCTGCTGCAGCGTCTCTCCTCTTTATAATTCTTAGAAAGTCTGGCCTTTCCCTCGACTTGAGTATTCCCATTGTTATCGCCCTGACCCTAACTTTTCGTTATTTAGCCGTTAGATTTAAGATACAACTCCCGACAATCTAAGCTTAAAAAGTCTGACTTTTTCAATCCTCTAGCTCCTTTTTCTTTTCACTTTTTCTTGGCCACCTCATAACAAAAAGACACACAAACAGGAGACAATTATGAGTGAAATCACTGAAGAAATTAAAACTGACCTAGAGGGTCAACTCAAAACTCTTGAGGCATCCCTTACAGGAAACATGATGACTGATATGGACATCAGAGATCAGATTCACAATATCAAAATGAAACTCAATGGTGTTAAGCCCGTTGATAGCTACTACGAATGCGTCGGCTGTGGCTCTTAACCTAAGCAGGTATTCCTAGAAAATCAATAATAGGATAATCAAAGATTAAAGGTTTTACAGGTTCAGTCCCCAATGGACTAACATCTAGGGGCTGAACCACCTCACGATAAACTTCTCCTGACTCAGGATCTCTTAGTTCAATTATACTGCTATCATTTTGATTTAGTTTTAAGCTAAAATCGACCTCTCTTCCATTTACCAAAATGTCACCACAGACTTGATTATTCCAAATTCCAACCAAAACATCACTCACGACTCTTTTATGACTATCATAAGAAAACTCTGTTTGATGAGTTATTGGATTTAAAACTAACTCTTCCCTTATTTCAGTTCGTTCAGAGCGAAAATCGATGGTTCCTATTACTTGTGGTATTGAACAGCTTTCTCTCAACCTCACCTCATACTTATCTTCTATCGAGTAGCTGAGTCCTGACTGATCGAGTTTGAGGACTTTAATAAGCCCACTATCGCCCTGTATTTCAAACTTTAAAAAGTTATGCTTTGGTACAGCGACTAATGTATCCTCATAATATTCGCCATCTCTTAGAAAGTTTTCGAAAATGAAGGGGCTTTTTTCTTTAATCAAAGCCCCCCAATCATTGTAATGGTAGTCTGCCATTCTTCCGATAAGAATGGATGTTGGCGTTTCTTTAATATCGAGAAGAGAATTATTAAAGAGATCGTGAAGATGATTTTTTTCTCCTTTACTTATAAACCCTCTTGCAATGACTTGAGCAGGAAAGTGTTCCCCCATCAACCCACCTTCAATGTGCTTCACACCGAAGATGTGAGCAAGTTCATGGGCAAAGACTGACTCAAATGGGCCAATCATATGATCTCTAAAATAGAGGTCAGTTTTAACCTCTTCGTAATAATTTACACCGGTAAAGAAAAGGGGAAGTTTCGTTTCGAGAGGGATTAACGAGAATAGATCCCAAATGATATTATTCTCACCAAGTAGAGAGCTTCTCTTTCCAGAATACGACAAAGAGCCTTTGTCAGAAGCAAGATAAATAAAGCCCTTGCCACTCATCGATGAATAATCAAATTCAGTTCTTATCGCCATCCCTGCACTTTTTCTAAAATCCTTCTCCCCTTTTATCTTAATCATCTCTTTTATCTTTGGATGAGCTGTATTACCTAAAATAATTTCAAGATCTGCCTTCTTACAATCCTCTGTATATTCAAATCGAGTATTCATAAAGGCTTTGCTCGTTTTACCTAATGACTCATTTCCTGCACTACAGCCGTAGTAATGTTCATAGGTCTCATAGGTATGAATGTCTAAAAAGGGGCATGCTCCCTGATAAAAACGATTTATTCCAAGCTCATCTGAATCATCACCACTTCCAGGTCCTATGACTAATACTCTCTCTAACTGAGAAGTCATATCTTTAAAGACTTTATCTATTAAAAAGAGTGTTTGCGCCTTGGGTAAACTAAAAAGAGCTTCACCACCATGATCCACACAATAGAGAACTCCTTTTTCAGGAAGCTCATAACGATCAATAATCATTGAATCTCTTTTAAAGAAATACCAAGGATTGTTCTTATCTAAAATAAAGTCCCCACCACCGGCAGAATTCCAACCATTATCAAAAACAGCTTTGACAGGCATCAAAGTAAAAGTAAATAAGGCTAAAATGATAAATAGTTTTTCCTTTAAAAACCTCATATTCAATGACCTCAACTTCCCCTTAAATAAGAATTATGAGAGGGCACTTTATAATAAAACCCTCTCGAATAGTAATTAAGTGTATAAAATTGCAAAGATTACACTGTGCAACACTGCAAGGTCTCACTCACTCTCACAAACATTAAAGGGAATAACCTCTCCAGAATTGTCACTAAAGAAACTAGTCGTTACGGCCTCGCCAGTAAGTTCAATATTCCAAAGAGGTATTGGATGATGACTCAATTCATCCAATAGCCCCTCACTCTCGCCAATGAGCTTCTTGCGAGCTCCATCATTGGAAAAGTCTTGATTGGTAATGTGGAATCTCCCTCCATCTAAACGGTCCTCTAATATGAGACCCATGTCAGTTTGGTCCCAGTCCACTTCTTTACTAATAAAAACTGAGTTCTCTGGGTCTCTTAACTCTTCAATTCCGTCATCTGTGACTATTGCGGCACCACTGAGCGCCATGAAATGGCCTTTGCCTTGTTGCCCTAGATAAAGGTGAATTGTTAATAGCCATCCTTCTGTTTCGGGAAAGTCCTGTGACGGCCAAAAACCAGTCATACTGTAATAGCTGACCTTTTCTTCGTGGCAGATGCTCTTGAAAACAACGTCTTGAACAAAATGATTGAAGCCATTGTACCCCTCATCTCTAATGTGACTTAATACGAGCTTATCAGAATCCTCAGAAGTGCAGCTGAAAAGTGAAAGTGTTGCTATCAATAAGGCAATAAGTGTAAGTTTCATTTAAATCTCCCTTGGGCTTGGCCCTGTTAATCTCGAGGCCAACATATCTGAAACTTGCATTAGGGTTAACTAAAAAGAAATTAATAAATCGCAATTAGTTTCCTACAAGGAAACACCTAGTCACAAGACTTAAAAGGATCTACACCAGAGACATTTACGGAGCCTTCACTTAGTACCCTCTCACCTTCATAGACAAGGCTACTGTGGGGAGAAAGACCTGGCACTCCCTCTAACAAACCATTATCAACACCTCTATAAAAATTTCGGAACTTCGAATTTTGAAAAGACTCAGAGGAAATAACAAAAGAGCCTTCATAGGAACTTAAAGTGATTTCATTCTCTGTTATTTCCCATTCAATCTCACTTTCGGAGAAGAAGGTTCTTTCATTTGAGCTTGCTAAATATAAGTCTGTATCTCCTATTCTATTAGCTTCAGCATAGAGAACTCTAATTACACCTTTACCCTCTAATCCTAAGAATAATTGAAGCTCAAGTAATAATGCACTTTCTCTTTGTACACGTGGCCATACTTTTTTAAGAGAAAAAAAACGGGAAGTATTATTTAAACAACCTTCTCTAAAAACGAACTCTTTTTCGAATATACTCAGCTCTTCGTATTCATTCCTTATCGAAGGCTTTTCTTCGTAAAGAATATTCTCTGTATTACAACCACTAAAAAGTATTAAAATTAAAATAATCCGTATCATAATTTTACCCTTAAAGTTCAAGTACGTAGTTCTCTATAAAGCCATTAACATCTTCTACACTTATCCGATACTCCAACACCTTATCTGCCTCATTAAGATATGTGTCGATAACACCAATAAACCGCGAGTCACGAAAATTTATGGCAAAGTCCTCAAGCTTGACAGGTAGGATAATTTCTTCAAAATTTGCATTTACTCTTACAACCTCAACCTTAGATATAAGTGCTCTGGATAAAAATTGGCCTTCAAGGACAATTTGAACAATCCCATCAGATTCCTTTTTACTAATATCTATTTTTCTTACAAAGTCAGTTGTAAGAAACGTATTAAGCTTTGGAAGATCAAGATCCCCAAGGGAACATTCTTCATTAATTTCACACCCCTTAACCAAACGACTCACGAGTCTTTGTCTCTTAAGAAGAACTTCCTGAACAGAGTAAAGATGCCTCAACCATTTTGACTGGTTCCCTTTGTATGTTCCAATCAGCCTTTCAGCACGTTCCAGTTCGTCATCTATTTCAATACTTAAGTAGTAAGCCTTTTTAAGAAACTCCTCATGGATCTCAGTCATGTCAACTTCGGGCAAACCAGAAAAAGGTATAAGGGTATATCTTGTCGGAGCAGAAGTTTCTTTTCTCATTCCCTTTAAAAAACTAGTGAACGATTCCAAAGCTGGCTCTAGACTTGAAAAGCCATTAAAGCTTGCAGCGTCTCCACCAAAAGACTCAACACTTATCTGGGTTCTTCCATACCTTTGGACAAGATTAAAGTAATCATCAATTTTACCTGTCACTGAACCACTAATCCCACCATAAGACCCTCCAAGTGAAAGAGAATTAACAATCTTTCTCATCTCTGTACTATTAAGAGACTCCGTTTTAATAAGCATACTTACTGCTGCTTGCTGATGCGTACTCTGTACGAAGTGAGTTCCACACCTATGTATGAACTCATTAAACCTTCCTTCATCGAGTAACTTTTGATAGCGCTCCTTCAGCTGGACATCTTCAATTTCCTTTTGCCCATAATCGTAGAAAGCATGAACGAGATAATTTAACGTATCTTTAGTACTTTTAAAGTTCTTCGTGAGGCTGTTCTCGTATTTACCATCAAAACTGATCAATTTAAATTTAGCTTTCGCTAATAAAGTTATATTACGATTCAATTTTTCATCTAAGTCACGATGACTACTTACACTTTGGGCAGACCAACTTAATTTAAGTGCACCTTGATCAACTTGAGTCCAGAGCCCCTTTTGTGGTTTTAAACAACGCTCTTTCTTCTCAAAAGGGAAATTAATATTAACGTTACCCCCCAGCCCAATTTTCATTCCTGGAGTATGAAGGATATCAAGAGATCCAAATACAGAATGGGCTCCGACTAATGATATTATGAATACTATTTTTTTCATTACTTCCTCCCTTTGATACTTAAAAGACTTCGATAAAATTCTTTTCATTAAACTTTTCACTATTAATCCTCCTCATCGACTTTTTATACTGTGTGTTTCCTAAGTAAAAAGGTGGTATGACGTCGTCAAAATAGAATCCCGTAAAATTCTTTGAAACTCTTCCTCTTTCTCCATCAGCACCATACTCCCCTTTTTCGCCATCAATGCCATTTTCTCCCGGAAGGCCATCTTTACCATCCTTCCCTAAATCACCGTCACCATTGAGAATTTCACCTTTCCCTCCGCGACCTCCGCGGCCACCGATACCAAAACTTCCTCCAACACCAGCAGCTCCCGGAGTACCAGGAGCACCACCAAGACCACCATAGTTCTCTATTTGAACAGCATTTGCAGAGGCAGGAAGGACTGCACGGTCAGGTTCTTCCCCTTCCAAAACGATAGCCAGAATATAGACATCTCCTCCATCACCACCACGGCCCCCGTTTCCTCCATTTCCACCATTTCCACCATTACCGCCATTTCCGCCATCTCCACCGTCTCCACCATTTCCAGCAGATTGGCCTAAAACTCCATTAGCTTTTCCTCCGGTGCCACCGTTGCCGCCAGTACCGCCTGCACCGCCATATCCTCCACGGCCACCATCTCCACCATTTCCACCACGACCACCGTGAGATTGTACAAAAACACTAATATCTGGATCGAAGACTTTTGTTCTAATATCAATCGTTATGTTTTTTTTCCCAGGTCCACCGACACCTCCTGCATACCCATTAAATCCCTCATTTCCATGGCGTCCATTTTCACCATGACCTCCCGAGGCAGAACCACGACCAAGTCTTGCATTAGAGCCCATATCTCCATGCTGACCGTTCTTGCCAACGAGACCATCAGTTCCTTTCAAACCGGAAATTCCTTTAACCCCATTAAGGTCAGGTCGATTACCAACAACACTTACCTCGCCTGAGAGTAAATTAGATTTGATATAAATATCGTTATAAGCGTATAGCTTACTGCCTTTATTGAAATGTATTTCATTACAATGAATTTCGATTCTGTCTAAATTTAAAGCTTCAATCCAAACAGTCTCATTAATGACAAGCTTCCTACACCTAACAGAATCTAAAACAATTCTATCGTTAAACCGTCCATCCCAAGTGATCATTTCTCGCTCGATATTTTTGGCTAACAAGGGATTTATACACATCAATAAAATTAAAAATTTATAAATACTCATTTCTTTCTCCTTCAAAAATAACAAAAAACCTTGGTCTTCTCGTTAAACCATTTTCCCCATTCCTTCCTGATATCCCATTGATTCCAGCTTTTCCTGCAATACCTGCTGTACCGGTTCGACCACCTAAACCACCTGCACCATCACTCTCAAACCAGGTACCGTTACCACCTTGACCACCTCTTCCTGCAGTCCCGCCAAGACCACCAACTCCTCCTTTTCCTCCCACTCCTCCAGCGCCACCCTTTCCTCCGTAACTTAGAAGTTGAAATTCAATTTGATTGAGAAGTTCGTAATCAGGAACGATGCCATCTAAAGGAATGTAGGAGAAAATGATATTTCCAGCATCACCGCCGTGACCACCACGTCCGCCAGTGCCACCATCACCACCATGACCACCATTTCCACCATTGCCGCCATTTCCACCGCGACCAGAGGAGCGTCCGTACTTACCGGCACCACCTTTTCCTCCGGTACCTCCCTTGCCACCATTACCGCCGTTTCCACCAAACTCTCCTTTACTGCCTCTAAACCCATCACCTCCGCTCATATTAATATAAACAAAAGGGACCTCTATAAAGGTGTTAACGACTAATTCGAGATTGGAACCAACGCTTCCATTTTTCCCATTTAAACCTGTCTTTCCTTTTCGCCCAGATCTGCCGTTGGCCCCGTGACCACCATTTTGACCATTTCTTGCGCCATAACACTTTGGTGGAAAACCCCTGCAAGTTGCATTTCGACCATTGCCTCCATTACCGCCATCATTTCCATTGGGCGCTCTATAAAAAGGAACTCTACGAGCCAACCTATGTAAGAGTGAAGAATCTCCTCCAAATCGAGAACTCTCTATTTGCCCCTTCGTTAAAATTCTTACCGGACCACGAAGAGTTCTCGTTTTTATGAAAGTGTCTCCTTGAATTATCAACTCGCCACCTTCATGAAAGGTAATCGATTCACAATCAATATGACTGACTGAAGATGCTAAAGAAACACGTCCTAAGACTTCAAAGTGGTCACAATTTTCAGCCAATTGATCAATTGGCTTTTCCATAAATGCACTGACCCCCAGTGAAAATAAAATAAAGATAAGAGTCATTAATTTAGCCATTTCTAGACCTCCTTATAAAGTTATTGATTACGTTGCGGAAAATTAACTGAAACTTTAGAAATGGTTAACTAATAAGAAATTAATTTCCGATATATTGTTTCCCTCATGGAAACATGTTATTTTACTTCAATGGATATCTACGTAAAAAAAGACTATCGTCAGGTCCTGCGTATAAAGTTTGATCTGCTTAAAAAAGTTGATAAATCAATTACCTTTGCGAAGATGGCAGACTTTATGCGGGTGCAAAAACCCTATGTAAGTAAGGTTCTTGGTGGTAGTGCAGACTTTAATAGTGATCAGCTCTATAAAGCTTGTGAGTATTTAAAGTTTAATGATGAGGAGTACGAGTACACATCCTTACTTCTTGAATACGAAAGAAGCCAATTTAAAGATCGAAGGGCGAAACTCCTTAAGCACATCAAAGATTTACGTCACAAAAATACAGATGCAGGAAAGTCTTTACCATCAAGTACTCAAATGACGACCGAAGAGTTTGATACATCCCACTTCGTCGACTTCTACTTGGATCCTCTTTATAGTGTTCTTCATGTTCTTCTAACCATACCTAAGTATAAGAACAACTTTGAGCTGATTACCAAAAGCCTTCTCATAAACGAAGAAAGATTGGAAGCTATGTTACAAAAGCTTGAGCTCATGAAAATAATAAAGAGGACAAAGAAAGGCATTCAAGTCATCATCCCCAGTCTCCACTTACCCAGAGACTCAAAGATCATAGCCCCCCATCTCAAGCTAAAATCTGCCCTTTGTAACCACAAAAAAGGTGATCTCCCCTTTTCAAAAAAGAAAGCATTTAGTGTTACATTTTCTGCTGATGACGATGCAAAGAATAAAATCGCCGTTGAGTTTAATAACTTTCTTGAGAAGGTTCAAAAAATTGCTTCCGAAGCAAAGCCTGTAGACTGCTATGAAATGTCTTTTGACCTCTTCCCATGGACCTAACTCTTTGTGGATTTTTTAATAAGATCTAAAATCTCATCCACTTTTTCACGTGCTATGCTCTCTTCACCAGAGGTCACAGCATTCATAAGACAGTGGTGGGCATGACCATCAAGAATCTCTAGTTCAAGACTTTTTAAGGCACTTCGTACGGCCTTAATTTGGGTCATGATATCAACACAATATTTCTCTTCTTCGATCATGGTTCGTATGCCACGAACTTGACCTTCAATTCTATTTACACGCGTTAATTGTTTCTTATGGCTAGTACCTTTCATTTTTTATCCCTTAATTCTCAAGCTATTACTCACCACACTGACACTACTCATGGCCATTGCAAGACTTGCAAAAACAGGGGGAAGCATAGGCCCATCAAAGAGAACCAGAACACCTGCTGCAACAGGTATTAAGAGTGAATTATAAATAAAGGAGAGGAAGAGGTTTTGTTTTATAATCTTCATACTGTTTCGCGATAGAGAGAGAAGCTTCACGGCTTTTAAAAGATCTCCTTTTACCAAAGTAACATCTGAAGTATTTATGGCGACATCTGTCCCCGTTCCCATGGCAATAGAGAGATCAGCTTTTGCCAGTGCGGGGGCATCATTTACACCATCCCCTATCATCGCAACAACTTTACCTGCCCTTTGAAGCTCTTCAATCTTTCTAGACTTTTCTAAGGGAAGTGCGCCCGCCAAAATAGAGTCAATTCCTATTTCCTCTTGGACTGATCTTGCCACCCTTTCATTATCGCCAGTAATCATCCAGGTCTCAATACCTTGTTCCTTAAATGACTCTATCGCCTTCTTAGAAGTGTCTTTTACTTTATCGCCAATAACAAAGGTGGCGACATGGTGATTATCACGGGCAATATAGACAAAACTCCCTACTCGCTCTGGCCGAAATTGACTTAAAAGCTCGATTCCCTTTTCTCTTAAAAAGGCCTCATTACCTATGACGTACTTCTTTAAATGGATAACACTAAGTAAACCTTTACCGCTAACAACTTCGAATTCCTCAGGCTCACCTAGTTTAAGATTCTTCTCTTGAGAATAATCAATAATGGCCTTCGCTAAAGGGTGCTCTGAAAACTATTCACTGGAAGCACAGTCGTTGAGGACTTCATCATGAAAATCGCTATCAACTAAGAACTCAAGCACTCGCGGCTTACCTTGCGTAATCGTTCCCGTCTTATCAAAAACAATCGTGTCGACTTTAACGGCCTTTTCAATGATATCGCCGCCACTAATTAAAATACCTTCTAAGGAAGCTTTTCCCGTAGCGACAACGACAGCTGTTGGCGTTGCAAGTCCTAAGGCACAGGGACAAGCTATAACCAAAACAGCGATAAAATTAGAAATGGCCATTCCATCACTTCCCGTAGGACCGAATATTAGCCAAAGAACAAGAGTTAAAACGGCAACCCCTATCACGATGGGGGTAAAAACGCCGCTAACAGTATCCGCTAGCTTTTGAATATCAGGCTTTGCCCCTTGAGCTTGCTCTACGAATTGGATGATTTGTGACAAAAAGGTGTCACTACCAACTTTAGTTGCACGAAAGTCAATCACTTGATCCCCGTTTATAGTGCCAGCAAAAACCTCACTTCCCTGTTCTTTCTTTACGGCAAGAGGTTCACCAGAAATCATAGACTCATCAACATGCGACTTTCCTTTGACAACCTTGCCATCTACAGGAAATTTTTCGCCAGGCTTTACTCTAATCTTATCTCCTGGAACAACACTATCGATATCAACTTCTCGTGTTCCTTCTTTATCAATCAGCAAAGCCTTTTTCGCACCTAACTTAAAAAGACTCCTTAAGGCCTCTGTCGTTTTCTTTTTAGCTTTTTCTTCAAAATACTGCCCAAGAAAAACAAAGGAAATAATAAATCCCACTGCTTCAAAGTAGACTTTATAGGTAAGACCAAGTTCTTGACTCCAAGTCGGAAAGACGGTGATGAAAACACTATAGAAGAATGCGGCACTCGTTCCAAGTCCAATAAGCGTATTCATATTGGATTTCCCTGTGCGGAGAAATTTTAAGAATGAAAATTGAAACCTTTGACCAGTCCAAGCATAGACGGGAAGGCAGATTATCATTTGCAGCCAATGATTCACTTTCTCACTTGGCCAATTCTTCAAAGGCCACATGGCAAGAGCAAATAAACTCATCGCCAACACAAAGGAAAATATAAATTGCTTCAAATTACTTTTTATCTTCTTTTCTTTTTCCTCATTTATACTTTCTCTATTTTCAAGCTCCCTTAGAGACGAAGAAAACCCAATGTCCTTAATTTGCTGATGGACTTTGCTTTGAATAGATTCAAGCTCCCCAGCGCCTGATTCTATAAAAAAGGCACCTGTCTCTACGGCGTAGTTGACGTGACACTTCTCAATTTCTTCAATTTTGAGAACCTCTTTTTCAATTTGATTTGCACAACTTGCACAACTCATGCCCTTAATATCAAATTCAAATTTCACTAACTCAGCCATGGACTTAATCTACTTTCTTCATTCCCGTTACACTAAAGCCCAGCTCCTCAATTTGAGTTTTTAAGCCCATCATTGAAAGAGAATCACTCCCCTTTATCTTTACGGTTTTACTTTCAAGAGAGACATTCACTTCATCAATACTTTGCTCCCCTTTAAAGTTATCTTCAATTTTAGTCTTACAGCGACCACAGCTCATGCCATCAACGTTTAACAGTAATGTTTTCATCAAATTCTCCTTACACTCCTGTATACCCCAGGGGGGTATACAGAGTAAAGAGTCAATCTAATTAAGAATTGTATTTTTGACGGAGAAATCTCTGAAGAGGAATCTCAAACCATTTATACACTAATAAGGAGAGAAGCAGAGAAGCAAGAAGGTAAAGAATAAAAAAGATCAAGCCCTCTGAAATTCCTAATTGGTTCATATAAAAGAGCAAAGGCATGTGAATAATATAAAGAGTGAAACTCGCATTTCCCAGTAAGAGCATAAGAGGATGCCTAAAAACGGCTGTAAAAGGTACTTTTATACTAGAGAGGATGAGAATCATGAGAGAGAAGCATGGCACTAAAAATGTATGGGAGGTTACCTCTCTTGGGTAGCCAAAATCCACAGAGATAATAAATAAGCTAAAAAATAGAACCACCCAAAAGAGTAGGCCAAATAACTGATTGAACTCTTTTATTATCCTGAAAAAAGATTGTTCTTTGATAAAAGTTTTTCCTATAAAAACACCTAAAAGAAACTCACATAACCTTAACGGTGGAAAACTTCGCCAGAATATATGCCCGGCTCCCGTACTAAAATCAAAATGAAATTCACCCAAAAAATAGAGAAGAATCGGTAGCAAATATAAAGTAAGAATAAAGAAGAGGTCTTTCTTTATTCTTAAAACTAAGGGAAGAACAAAGGGAAATAAGAGGTAAAAGAAAATTTCATCTGATAGTGACCACCCTGGGGAATTCCATGCAGCAGTTAAGCGTGGATGCCACGACTGAAACATTCCCATATAAGCAACAAGGGTGATGGCCACCTTCTTTAAAGCGACGGATGATGAATATTCATTGAAAAAGTAACTGATTCCTCGAGGAAGATCTAAAATTAGCCCCAGGAGATATACTGGATAGAGCCTTGAAAATCTCGCCCAAGCAAAACTTCTAGAGGTTCCTCTTAGTTCATTATCTTTATTAGTGTAGACATAGGTTAAAATAAATCCAGATAGAATAAAGAAAAAGCTTACGGCACTATCTCCCAGTGAAACCATTCTCTTAATAAAATCAGGAGATGATTCGTATAGCGATCCTGAAAGATAGAACGTATGAAAGAACAGAACATGTAAAGCTGCAAAGAACCTTATACCTGTCAATTCATCAATTGGTTTAACCTTCATTTATGCCCTAAATTAAGTTTAAACAATTATATCAAGGTTAAGCTTTTAAAATTTTATTAAACTAAAACATCAAGAAATCTTCTTATCTCTATTTCATAGGTTTCTTTAAAAACCCTGTTCTTATTACAACTTTATTCCCTATTAGCATCAAATAGATCATATTCGCCTATAAAAAGGAGATACAATGAAATACCTTATGACGACATTAATTGTCGCATTTTCTAGTTATTCCCAAGCAGATTGGTCCTGTTTTGCCTTGAGGCAAGTCTCAGAGGGCCTTTCTGGAAAAGTTAAAACAACGACTCAAATTGAGCTCAGTATGACTAGAAAAATGATTTTAAGCGGAAATAGTGATGACCTAACACTAGAAGCGATGCCTATAGAAGATAATCTCATGACCGGCCCTGGCGTCAATCTCTTCATAAAAGTAAACGAAGAAGAAGCCTATACTTCCTCTGGGATTTCACAGGCCACACTTGGAAAAATGGTATTGAGTAAATCGACTAATGAGGTGATCATGTATCAAATCGCTTGCATTGATAGAGATGTTCACCCTGATGCAGGAACACCTGAGGGAATTCTCTTTCAAAGATTTAGAGACCTTATTGATGAGGGCCAATAATTTTCTAAGGCATACTAAGATCGATGAGGATTTGTAGTCGCATCTCCTCTTCGGTCCTTTTGGCCTTATCTTCAGAGTAAAGGCTTTGTTCTGCTCGATCCTGAAGGAGCCTTCTCAGATAAGAAAAGCGGCCAATGACATAGCCACGCTGATATTGGGTAAGTTCATCTCGAATATCCTGAAGATGGTAAATGAGCTCATCAAACTTTATAAGCGCATCTTCAGCCTCTTCTTTTGTTAGCCCCTGGTAACTCCGGCTCTCTTCAAAGCCATAACCCCAACGCCATCCAAAAATCGTGTTAGGGACACCACCAATAGCAACACCCATTTCCATTATCTTTCCATGCCAACTTGTCGACTCTGCAGAAACACAACGGTTGAGTTCATCATCAGCAATTGACTTCTCAATCTTAGGCCCCCCCATCCAGTAGGCGAGATCGTGGGCTAGGCAACAGTGATACCATGCTCGCCCATCAACTCCCGGAATGCCATCGGGATAAGCTGAACAGCCATCTGTACTAAAGGGCTGAATAGACTCTGCAAAGCTCTTCTGAAGAGGACTAATGAGCAGAGTTATAACGATTGAGGCTAAAAGGCTTAATTTCTTCATAAGGGCATTATAAGGGTAGCTAAGATAGATTTTGATCCCGTTGAAAGGACTACAAGGGGGTGTTTGAAAACTAAACAGGTTTAATCAATATAATAGGTATAAATTTCAAATAGATATCCATTCTCTCACCTAAGGGATAAAGAAACTCAACCAAAATGTATTCTAGGAACCCAAAATGAAAACCCTCTTAAAGTTGGCCTTGCCACTTATTTCCCTTAACTTGTGGGCACAAGCCCCTCTTGACTCGGAAGCTCATTGCGTACGCTCCAATCCCTATAGAGACGATATTATTGTTCTCAAAAGTAACTCTGCACCTGGAGAAATCAAAAAAGAGCTTTGACCTTCCCTTAGTTTAACGGACACTCTTTTAACAGCACGACTTATGTGATAAGGAGTGCGTTATGAAAAAG
>CATLOT010000027.1 GCA_950054155.1 uncultured Bacteriovoracaceae bacterium | reverse complement strand
TTATGCAACAACAAGCTTAAGGAAGGACCTATTTTTTTGTCAAAATCACGAATTTACACAAGACTTTTTACACCACCGTAACGCCCAGATAGCGTTTGCAAAAATAATTGTCATGGGCGCTTTGGTGACATTTTCGATTTTAACAGGATTCGCTTTATATTTTATATCTAATAACGACAGTACGAAGTTATCAATTCTTATGGACTTTACTACTAAGTGGTTCTCGCCTGTTTGGGCGGTTATTGGCGG
Organism: uncultured Bacteriovoracaceae bacterium; assembly: GCA_950054155.1. Taxonomy (GTDB): domain Bacteria; phylum Bdellovibrionota; class Bacteriovoracia; order Bacteriovoracales; family Bacteriovoracaceae. Next base: position 50,325 of record CATLOT010000027.1, on the reverse strand, counting down.
TGTCGTTACCTACTTTTTTCCTTCACGTAAATCTTAACACCATTAATTTTTTAATAAACCCCTCTTTTAATTTGAACTTTGCTTTTGTGAATTGGCCTAGGGATGAACTGCTGCCTAGTTGATCTATTTGAATAGGAAGAGTTGCTAGAACTACTATAAGTTCGTTGAGCTGAGACATCCATGTCCTCCTATTTTAAATGTTTGCTTCAAGTCTAGGAGGTAGGTTAAACGACTTCAAGAGCCTGCTTCACGCCTGACGTACGGTCTTTTTTTAGACCGCTGCAACCTTAAACTGAGAAGAGTCGATACCTTCCTTTTCTAAGAGGCCATTGATGGCAGCCACTACGCAGACATTTATTGGTAAATCCAGAAGTGGAGCCATTTCTTTAGCTTGTTTGATGCTAGGAACTTTGCGTCCAACTGCAAGATCGTATATATAGGCGCGGGACTTACCGACACTTTCTCCAATCTCAGCATAAGAAAGCTCATAAAGCTCTTTGTGGCTCGTGATAATGTCCTGAAAGGTCAGCTTATCATTCAATGGGTCACGTTCATTTTTTTCTGTAGTCATGACTATTAACCTCAATGATGTCTATTAGTTCAATTTCACCATTATTAGTGACTTTGTAGATTATTCTCATCGTTCTACTTAAGCGTGATGCTCGTTCTCCTTTTCGATTGCCTGTGAGAGCGTGATCTTTAAAGCCGGCATAGCTTCTTAGGCCCTTTACGCCTTCACTTAAGATGACCGAAAGCCAAAGCTTGTAAGCAGAGTAAATAGATTGTTGTACAGCCCTAAGTTGTTTTTCTGCTTTTTTAGAAATTTTGACTTTCCTCTTGGTCATTGGTTTATTGTAGGCTTTTTTAGCATACAGGTCAAGTAGCTTTTGGGGGAATGGGTTCCCTTTGGGGGAATGGGTTCCCTTTAGGGGTACTGATTCGGGGGTACTGATTCGGGGGTACTGATTCAGGGGTACTGATTCAGGGGTACTGATTCAGGGGTACTGATTCGGGTGGCTTATTATGAATTTTCTAGAATTAGCTTCTTAGTCCTATCATCGAAGGATGAGTCAATTTCTTCCTTGCTGTAAATACATAGGGTCATCTCCATCTCAAGGTTCTCATCTGGTATGTGAGCGTGGTTGTTTTTTGAACAGCTAATGAGGTCTTCTAGAGAGTTCTTTAGCTCCATTGCTTCCTTTAGGGTTAAGCAAACAAGAATCTCTTTAATCGCTTTATCGTTATCTTGGTCTAAAAATCTCATAATAGTGCCCTAGTTGTGAGGAACGTCTCTCGGATAGACTGGTCCTGATTTTATCCATTTTCCGTCTATAAGCTCTTCTATGTGAGCGTGGGGATTTTGGTGAGGGTTGGTTCTGTTGATATCTACTCGAAACCTTTTATTTCCATCCTTCGATAATACGATAATATCCCCCGAATCTTTTTTGATCAACCTAGCATCTCTTCCTATCCATTCTGCTACATCATCGCTTGTTTTTTTAACTAGATCACTTACTTTGTTGAGGTTACCTATGGCCCCAGTTTCATTTTTTGCAATTTCTTTGAGGAAATTTGAGGATTTAATACCAAACTTTTCTGTAAATTTTTTAGCAGTATTCATCACAGTTGTTGGCGATACTTTTCTGCCGAATAATGAGGCAATCTTTGCGATATCTGTAGCACGCTCGGCGACTTTTGACCCTTTTAACGCCGTTTTAACAGCTTCAATACCTATTTTTGCTTCGCCTACAGGCAAGAAGATTAATCCTACCTCAACAACAGTAGCGCCAATCATTTCGGATTTTCTATTACCATCAGCATCTAAAAACTCATCCCATTTTTCTTCAAGTCCGTTCGCTATATCTTCCGCTATTTTTTCAAAACCCACCTCTGCAACATAATCGTAAGCCTGTTTTAGTTGTTCTGGATTGTCTATGATACTGACTAACTGTATTCTTAACCTATTGGTAACTGTTGTATTTCTAGCTTTGTTCTTTGGTGGGGAAATTCAAATTAAAACCAAGAAGGTCATTGTAGTTGATGACAATGGTGTTGAAAGAATACATTTAGACCCAGCAAGTAAAGACGTAAGAGTTTTGGGTAAAGTTTTTCAAAGAAGAGAAGCTGCAAGTGGTCTAATCTTATTCAATGATAAAGGTGATGAAAATGGGGGTTTTGTTGTGATGGATGATGGTACTGCATCTATTACAATAGATTCTTATGCTGATGGGAAAGTTAGTGAAAGAGTAAGTATGTACGTTCTAAATGGTGATAAAGCAGGGTTTCTAATAAAAGACATTGATAATAATATTCGACTTCGTTCTCAACTTAATGCTGATGATTCATTAAATATTCAAGTCTTTGATAAAGATGAAAAAGAGCTTAAGTCATTAGCTTTCTAATTTGAAAGAGTCACGAATTGCATTTACAACACTTGACTAAAATTGCCGTATAAATTTTGAGTCATACGTTCTCAGTTAAAATGAAGTTGCGAAACATAATTTTAACAAAGGAGAAAACGTATGACTCAGCAACAGTATCTCATTAATAGAAATCTTAGCATAGTAGACTTTGCGGACACGATGATGAACATCTCGAAAGCTTGCAAGCAAATGGGAGTTAGTAGACAGCACTACTATGATATAAAAAATGTTATTAAAGAAGAAGGAATAGAAGGCCTTAAAGAGAAGACTCGTAAAGGCCCAAGAGTTGGCAATCGATGTTCACCAGAAACTGAAAAAGCTATCCTCGACTACAGTCTTATTGAGCCGACTCATGGCCAAGTCAGAGTGTCTAATGAACTCAAGAGAAAAGGTACTTTAATCAGTCCTGGTGGCGTTCGCAGTGTATGGCTTCGTCACAATCTTGAAAATAAAAATCTTCGTCTCAAGCGTCTTGAAGAGTGGTCCAAAAAAGAAAATAATATTCTTACCGAATCTCAAGTAAAGGCTCTAGAAGATCAAAAGCTTGAAAAAGAAGCACATGGAGAAGTTGAAACTCATCACTCAGGTTTTCTCTTTGCTCAAGATACTTACTACGTTGGATATATCAAAGGCATTGGTAAGATCTATCAACAAACAGGAATTGATACCTATTCAAATGTTGGATTCGCCAAACTTTATCTTGATAAGACCCAGACTGTTGCTGCGGACTTTTTAAATAGCAAGGTACTACCGTTCTTTGATGAGCATGGAATCTCTGTGCTAAGAGTTCTCACAGATAATGGTCGCGAATATTGTGGCGTTCAAACTCAACACCATTACCAGCTGTTTCTACACCTTAACGACATTGAACACAGTCGAACTAAAGCTAGGCATCCACAAACGAATGGATCAGTCGAAAAACTTAACCAGACGATTCAAAATGAGTTTTACGCTACTGCGTTTAGAAAAACTCTCTATACTTCGGTTGAGCAGATGCAGAAAGATCTAGATGAGTTCATGAAGAAGTACAATTTTGATCGAACAAATCAAGGAAAGAGATGCCTTGGAAGAACTCCCTACGAAACTTTTACTGAGGGAGTTCTAAAGTATGGCGAAATGGTTTACGATAATGGAGAAGAAAGAACAGAAATAGTTTTACAGTAAAAATCTATTTTGACTGAGGGCGTTTTGTAAACGCAACTCGTGACTACTGCATCTAATTTTTCATTGCATGCTTCTTTTTGTAACTTTTGTAAAAGCAAGTCCTGACTTTTGTACCTAAAAGCTAAATTATTTCTTCTTCCATTATTTAAAATTTCCTGACCAATGTTTCGATGAACTCAGTGCCTGTTTTAAATTTTCCTTTCTTCACTTGAGCTTCAATTTTTTCGATAACGTCAGGGGCGAGGCGCCACTCCTTCCGTATCTTACGTTCAGTTGTGGCCTTGACTCTTCCGTCATTTCTAATATTGCAGAGTTTGACCAGCTTCTTAAAGCTCTCGTATCGACAATCTGGGCCGGTCAGGTCGCCTTTTCTCAGGGCCTTTACTGTTTCAAGGATATCTTGGGGAATCTCTGTGAATTTCTTTAAGAAAATGGGGTGCTGAGTGAGGAGAACGATTAAGGGTGCTAAGAGCCTAGGGTTATCTTCCAAAGCGGCTTCTAGGTCAATTTGAGCAGGGATAACGTGACCTTTGGCATACTTCTCTGGTCTGTTCGTTACCATAGCCCCGTATTTAACTAGCAAATAAGCTAGATTTTCTTGTGGGGTATTGAATGTATTTCCTGTTCTCTCTAGGGTTCCCATAACATCCTACTCGGTTAAATCCATTATACCATAAATAGTGTACGGGCACTAATTTGAAAATATCAGTATATTCAGAAGCTTAGAGGCCTACTTCTTGAAAAAATCGGGATTCCCTCCATATTGAGTGATCTTGTCTGAGAGTTCTCGTCCATAAATTTCAATAGATTCTTGTATTAGTTTTCTGTTCTTCTCAGGTGCCTTGATCGCCTTAGACACGAGAACATCTAAGGCACTGGCCTTATAAATTGTGACATAGTCACCCTCGTAGCAAAGTTCCCATCTGGTATCCTTCGGCATCCATATCTCCCCACTTAAAGAATCAAGCTCCATGCCTTGCTCTTTTAAAAGCTCATCCAAAAATCTTGAGATTTCAAAACTGGCCTTAACATGGGCATCAAAGTCCATCGTCATCTCAAGTTCTATTTTGGATGACATTTCTTCGTCGACTAAAAGTGAGACTTGGCCCAGGAGTTTAATTTCTATGTCTTTCGGTGAGAGGCCAATGCCTTGCTCGGCATAGGAAAGATTATCTGCACTTTCTATTTTTTGGTCTAATTTTTCACCAAGTTCTTTAATATTCAAAATGAATCATCCTTTTTATTGTCGAGATTCTATTATAGTCCAAATTATTTTGTGTTGTTTAATGATGAAATAATTTTTTCTTTTTTTTTATCTTACTTTGGTGCTTGTGAATAAATTCAAAAGGGTAATAAAGAAGCTTACATCAGAGTAAGTGTTTTTGAGTTTTATTGTCTTTCTTTTTTGATTTTTTTAGTGAAGAGTTTTCGATTCGTCTATTGATAAGTGTTGTCTGAAACACTGATTTAAAGGAGGTTTCGATGATTTAATCTACCTGATTATTTTAATTCTATCAAGTAAAAATTCATTTTTAAGTAAGAGTTTTATTTTTCTAGGAGGACTTATTGTATTTAGAAAAATCTGTTTTTTACATTCCTATTATTTGCTTAGTTTTAACTTGGGTCTACCTCTACTTTTTAGAGCGAGGCCTTGATCGAAAGTTTGACCACTATGAAGAGGAATATTTAAAAGCGCTGAGACAAAATAATTTTGAGCATAATGAAAAAAATAGGGTGAGGGACCGCGAAATAAAGGAGGCCTTATCAAAAAATAATAGAGAGCTTAGCGAATTAATTAAGGCCAAGGAAATTCTTTTTAAAGAGGTAAGGGATCTTAAAAGACCGAGTGAGGCGGTAAAAGAAGATATCCTTCAAAACTTTGTGTGAGATGGCAATGGGATTAAGAATAACCAAAAGAGACATTCAATTATTTGATAGGCTTTCTCACTACGGGATGCTCTCCTCAAAACAGATTAATAAACTTCTTTTTAAAGAGATTGCCTTAACGACAGTTCTTAGAAGGCTAAGACTCTTAGAGAGAAATGGTTTCATTAAGAGAATCACAGGACTTCCCAATATGATTTTATGGGCCATGACCTCGAAGGCCTTAAGTTTTGGAGGAAGTGAGGCGTTTAAACGCCATTGGAATAAAAATCAGTTGGATCATGACCATAAATTAAATGAGCTAAGACTATTTCTAGAAGAGTTAGGAATTTCGAAAAATTGGGTTACTGAGCATGAACTTAGGCTTTTAACTTTTAGAAAGTATAAGATTGAGGAGGCCAAAAGTAAGCTTATCCCTGATGGCATTATGGTGGTGAGAAGCGGTATTAGAAATATCTCTGTAGCGATTGAACTTGAGCTTAATCTGAAAAGCCGTTCACGTATTGAAGATATTTTAGAGCGTTATCTTGAGAAAAAGGAGCTGACTTCTCTTTGGTATATATGTGGGAGTAAGTCTATTTCTCGGGCCATAAGGGAAGTTTGGAAAAGGGTTATGAAAGAAAGTTCTCTGGAATTACATCTTTCCCTATTTGAAGATGTTTTCGTTCGGCCCGAAGAGGTCATTCCTGCTCACTTTCATGCTCAAGGGGTGAGCAAGTGGACAAAGAGTAGTGAAGTAAAAGTAGCGAATTTAAGCATTAGAAATCAAAGAATTTTTCCACTGGACCCACGCCCCCTCTGAACTGGACGCAACCCTGACCACCCCCTCTCAACGAGTAGAGAGAGTGTGGTCAGGGTTGCTAGTTTTCGGGGGCGTGGTCCAGTGGAATAAGAGAATTTAAACGTAAATTTGGAGGGGTTGATTTGGGTAGAGATAGAGGTTTATCGAAAGAAGTAAGTCAGTATATTGATTCGGCGATTCAGGAGATGGTGAGAGAAAATATGCATTTCACAGAGGGAAGTTCATTACTTACTATTGATGAGGCGTCAAAAGTATTAAATGTAAAAGTATCGTGGCTTAGGCAAGCGGTCTTTAGACGTGAAATTAAGCACGTTAAGCTTGGTGCCTTAGTTCGATTTCGAGTTGAAGACTTACATAACCATATAAAGAGTTGTCTTAAAGACTTTACTCCTTTGATCTAGGTTGGTGGTCATGTTATGGTCTTCGCTTGGAATGATCTTTACCATTCAAATAGAAAGTAGACGAGAAAGAGCGAAGACCCTTTTTTTATTCATTTAATAAAAGGAGTTTTCTATGCAAGTTATCAAAAGAAAAAACGGAACCACTTATTATAGAGAAAAAATCTATATAGATGGTAAACCAATGTATTCCCCACGATTTAAGAAAAAGGGCGATGCGGGGAGATGGAAGGCCCGCTTCGAAGTTGAAAAAGCAAGCTACCTTGCTACAGGTATAAAACCAAAACTTCTACGGGAAGTAGAACTTGTTACTCTTCATGACGAGGCTATCAATTGGCTTGAAACGAGAGTGAAGTATCAACTTGCGACAAGAACTTATGAGTATTATGGGACTGCTTTGAAAAAGCATATTCTCCCCCTGTTTGGAAATTTGTATCTTGATAAAATTCAGATAACTCACGCTCATCAGTTAATTGCTGCGCTTCTTGAGAAGGGTCACAATGCTAAAGGCGTTAATCTTATTCTTGGTGTTTTTAAGCGAGTGATGACTGAGGCCACTCGTGATGGAAAAATTGATAAGAATCCTTTCCAATATCTTCGTGATCTAAAAGTTGCTCCACGTCCTGATGTCTATATGACAAGTGATGAAGTGAATCGTGTACTCCAAGTAAGTCGAGGTCATTACTTTTATTCTCTCTTTTTAATTGCAGTAAATACCGGAATGCGAAGAGGGGAGATCGCTGGACTTTGTTGGGATAAGGTAAATTTTAGAACAAGTCTGATAGAGATAGCGCGTCTGCGTGATCGAAATGGGCTTGGAGATCGAACGAAGACTTTTCAAAGCCGACGCTTTCTTCCCATGAATGCGGTTGTTAAATCCCATCTAATGGAACTTCAGTCTCAATCAACGAGTGATCTCGTGATCATTGACTTTAAGAAAGGCGAACCCTTCGATGTGAATCATTTGGGGCGTCACTTTAAGAAGTTTCTTAAAAAGGCGGGGCTTTCCCAACACTATCGCTTTCATGATTTGCGCCATACCTTTGCCAGTCATTTTATGATGAATGGAGGTAATATTTATGATCTGCAAAAAATGTTAGGCCACTCAAGCTTAGAGATGACTCAGCGTTACGCACATCTTGCCCCGGAGCATTTAGTGGCAGCATCTAATGTGGTTAATTTTGGATCATCGATGGTGGAGAGGAAGTTGAGTTTGACGAGTCCAAGCTAGGTTTTAGAACCACAGTGCGAATTTTCGGAGCCTATATAGGGCCAAATCGGAATTTTTGATTGTAAGTAATAGAATTTGAAGAGAAAGTTTGAGATGGTGCCCGGGACTGGACTTGAACCAGCACGGCCGAAGCCACACGCCCCTCAAGCGTGCGTGTCTACCAATTTCACCACCCGGGCATCATTATGATGAGGTAAGGCATTTTTTAACCTGATTTCAGTGGGATGTCTACTTATTTTTTTGGTAAAAAGAGTTCTAATTCATCGAGGTAGTATTTGATGCGTTTATTGACCTCGTGAATGAGGTCGATACGGGTTTGAAACTCGAGGGCCTTTGAGAAATCACGGGCCAGGATATCCTCGGGAAGGATCCTTTGGGTCGTGACCTTTGGCAGGTTTTCAATGGCCTTAGAAAAGGTCTCCTCGCGCTCATAGGTCCTGTTACCAAGATCATTTGAGATCTCTTCAAATTCTTGTAAGAGACTTTCTAGGGGGTCCTCATGGGACTCCTGATAGTGCTCGACAAGCTCGCGATTGAGATCATTTTCAGCGTCACCTTGTGTGGGAAAGATGACGAGGTTCTCCTTAAAATTATTTGGGTCCTTCATGCGGGGGTAAATCCTTTAGCTTAATTATCTCCACTCAGATTGTTGCAATGCGAAGGCCAAGTCTAGGTGTTTGAAACATTGTAATTTCATGTGTTTAGATGTTCTTATGGGGGAGACTCTAGCTATGGTCCCAAGGTGAACCTTGGCACCTGTCAAATGTGTAGACACCTCATGTGGATTCATTAAGATTAAGGCATGTACACGTTACGTCCCTATCAAAAAGAAGCCGTTGAGCGCACTCTTCAGTATTTTAGAAAGAAGAGAGACCCCGCCGTTATTGTCCTTCCCACCGGGGCGGGAAAGTCTTTGGTTATTGCTGAACTTGCTCGTCAGGCGCGAGGGCGCGTGCTTGTTTTAGCCCACGTAAAAGAGCTCGTGGAGCAAAACCATGGCAAGTACACTTCTTTTGATCTTGAAGCGGGGATTTACTCGGCAGGTCTTGGAAAGAAAGAAATGACCCAAAAGGTGATTTTTGGTTCTATCCAATCAGTGGCACGGGCCCCTGAGCGCTTCTTTGAAGACTTCTCTCTCGTTATTGTTGATGAGTGCCATCGCATCAATAGTGAGGAGGGCGACACTCAATACGCAACAGTTTTAAAGAAGCTGCGTGATAATAATGAAAGCATTTGTATTTTAGGTCTTACGGCCACTCCTTATCGCATGGGGATGGGCTGGATTTACGAGTACAGCCATGAGGGAGTTTTGCGAACGGGTGAAGCCGAACAAGGGGAGCGCTTCTTTAAAGAGTGCCTCTATGAGCTTCCTCTTGAGTATATGATTAAAAACCGCTTCCTCACGCGTCCAGTGAAAGTGGATATACCGGTAACTTGCTATGACTTCTCGGAGCTCACGGAACTGGGGCGCATGTACACGACCAGTGAAGTGGAAGAGCTCTTAAAAAATCAAAAGCGCCTGACCCCGCTGATCATAAAGAATATTGTCGACATCACTGAGAGCTATGAGCGAAAAGGGGTGATGATCTTTTCTTCCACTGTTCGCCACGCCGAAGAGATTATGAAGTATCTGCCAGAGGGCGAAGCGATGCTGGTCACCGGAGACACTGAGACTCAGGTGCGCGATCAAATCATTGAAGACTTTAAGCAAAAGAAAATTAAATATCTCGTCAATGTCAGTGTCCTCACAACTGGCTTTGATGCTCCTCATGTGGATGTGATTGCGATTCTTAGACCGACAGATAGTGTGAGTCTTTATCAGCAAATTATTGGCAGAGGACTAAGGCTTGCCGAGGGTAAGAGTGACTGCTTTATTCTTGATTACACGGGAATGGGGCACGATATTTATGCCCCGGAAGTGGGTGAGAAGAAACCAAGTAGTGAAAGTGAAGCGGTTCAAGTTCCCTGTCCCCAGTGTGGTCACATCAATGATTTTTGGGGCAAGACCGATGGAGAGGGGAATATTCTTGAGCACTATGGGCGCAAGTGTCGAGGTGCTTTTCAAGACCCCAATACTTTAGATGTAGAAGCGTGTGGCTATCGCTTTCGTTTTAAAATTTGTCCTAGCTGTGGAGAGGAAAATGATATCACGGCGAGGGACTGCTCCAATTGTCAGAATGTTTTAATTGATGCTGACAGCAAGCTTAAGCAAGCGAAGCTTTCAAAGGGCATGCATGTGCTGGTTCCTGATTCGATGGATATTGAAGAGAAGGTGGATCGCAATGGCAATGCTTATCTCGATGTGACTTATTATGATTTTGATTCCAAGTACTTTAAAGAAATTCATTACCTCAATAATGAGACCAGCTTAAAGAAGTTTAATATTAATTTTCTGAGGTCCCATCTTAAGAGACCTGAGTTTAGTCCTCATCTTAAAAGCATTGATTTGGTGCTTGATCATAGCCATCTCTTAAGAAAGCCACGCTTTGTGATTGCCAGAAAGCAGGATAAATACTGGAAGATAACGGAGAAGATCTTCTCTGAAGAAGTCTCGCGAGGATCTTTCTAGTAGAGGTCGTCTAAGACGGCCTGACCGATAGGGTAGAGCTTGGCGCGACATCTGACAGCGCCACAAGACTTAAGACGATAACTTAACTTCACCTCTTCATCTTTTGCGATGACACCTTTTCTCGAAACTTCTTTGAGGGGAATTTCAAGGGCCTTTCGCTCGCCATAGATTAAAAGTGTTGCAGGTTCTTTTGCACCAGTAAGAGTTGACCCTTGGATACGGGCTTGAATTGAGTTTCCTTGAAAGTCCCAACCTTCATAGTGACAGCGACCAGCTCCAGCAAAGCTTAAGTTAAAGCGAATATCGATTGTTGGCTCCCAGGAAAACTCTCTTTGCGTTTCCTTCATAAGCTTAAAGTGCTCTTCTCTTTGGGATGCTGGCAAGAGCTCCTCTTTAAGAGGAGGAAGTTTGACCGCCTGAGCGAGGACGGTGAGTACTCTTGGGCAGTAAGCGGTCTCAACGGCTTGAGCCGAGAAGGTGACGAGAAGAATGAGGAAAGTGAGTGCTGCTTTTTTCATTTGCCTTCTTAATAAGTGAACTTAATTAAAGTCTGACCTAATAATTGTTATCAGTTTGTCCTTTAAAAAGACAATAATAGGGCCTGGTCTGTAATAATTTCAGGATTTTGGGTTAACCTTACATTTCTTTTATTTGATCTTAATGAGAGGGGGAGGTGGCGCTTGACTTTGAGCCGACCTGGGAACTAGAGTATTTCGTGGGTTTGACCGAAATATGATTCATGAGATTAAAAACTTGGATCGTTTTCCTGACCACATTCTCCCTTATTCATAGTGCTTCAGCTCATGCGAATAAAAAGTTAGGGATACGCTCTTTAAAGCGCTTTACTGTTATTGGAGGCCGGACGTTTCCTATCGCTAATTTCACGGTCTTTACCTTTCCAAAGGCGAAGTGGAATACCGCTCAGACGATGGACCTTATCGAAGAGGGCCTTGAGCAAAAGTGGTCGTGTTGGTTACTGGGATAGTACTAATCCTGAGGCGCTCACGCTTGAAAAAGCCTTTGCTCCGCGCTGGCAAAAGAAAACGACCTCACTTCCCCGTTTCTTATTACGCACTTTTATTAATGAAGCCCAAGCCCAAGGGATTTTCAGTAGTATTTTTGGTGGTTCTTCTGATAATGGCGCCAGTTCTCTTGTTGGGGGAGCGCAATCAACAGGCGCTGAGATTTCTAATCTCAATACAACGCTTGAAGATTTTAATGACGACTTTGATAACCTCTCTCTTCAATTGGATAGTCTCAATGAAACCTGCGCGAAGACATTCATTATTGATAAATTTTCCCATGACGATAGTTTTCATGACAAAAATCAAAAGAAGAGAAAAATTTGTAGGGATGCTCATGATGGGAGTTATCTTGGCAAACGTTTTGAGAGAAATGAGTTTCGCTCAAAAGATATGCGAGATAAGAAGATTAAAGGTTATGAGCAAAATCGTGGTCAAAATCGTAGAAATTATCTGATGAATCTCGAGGTTGAGAACCAGCGTCTGACGAGTTTTCAGCGCTTCTTTGATGAAATCTATGAGCAGCAGCTTTGTTTTGAAAATCCCGAAAATCCAGAATGCCAAGAAAAGGCAAAGATTAAATTTATGGGACCCTTCTACGTTAAAGATCGGGCTAAAGTTAAGCTTAAAGAGATCTGTGGTCTTGATGACTTTCTCTAAAAAAAAAGGCCCTCATTGAGAGGGCCTCTTTGTTACCTTAAACCATTTCTTATTTGTAGTTCTTAACGTTTAGGAAACTTGGGAACTTTTGAGAGCGAAATCCGCCACGGATAACGCCATCAGCTTGAGGATGGTCATATCCATCGATGAGACCCGTATCAACATAGAAGCGTCCCACAAATTTATCAGCATCGATTTTGTAGACGTTACACTGACGTGACTTGATTTTATCTTCATTATCAATGTCATAGAGTGAGCGGTCTTCAATTCTTTGTCCTGCTTTAGGATAATTATCAACTGTGTCCTCAACACATCCACGTGAGCGACGGTATCCATTTCCAGAGCTTCTTGGCTTATACTGGTACTGAACAACTGTGGGGTATGTCTTAAACTCGTATGTTCCTTCTTCAATGATATTATCAGGAGTATCGAGTCTATTTTGCATAACGTAGTTCTTATGAGCTGTTGTTGCCGCTTCACCTGTCTGTCTTACGCCGTCTTTGGTGAGAATGAAGTCCCAAGTATTGGTCGAGCCTACATTGTAATTCGCTTCCATTGACGCTTGATCTTGGTAAGACTCAAGAGCATAGATCTTAATAAGAGGTGTTCCTACAGGAAGGATGTGGCGAAGGAAAGCAACTGAGGGGTTACTGACACGTGAACAACCACTACTTCTTAGAGACGTTACCATATTGGCCAGTCTTCCAAGAAAGTCTTCACCTTTAGCTCTGTAGAGGTTCTCTGTAGAGCTTTCGGCCCAGCCAATTGTACCATGGGTCCATTGACCTGTTCCGTAGTGAGGTTCAACAAGGGCTGTGTACCAACCAAAGGCACCTCTCATCATACCTTTGTAGCTACACTTCTTTTCACCATCAACTGTTTCACAGTATTCCCATGGCATGACTTCATCATCAAACCATGCTGACCAGGAATCATCTGGACCTGGTTGATCTGGGTACGATGGATCAAACCAAGAAGGGTAGTGACCGCCGGAACCTTTGTCTTGGTAGAACTTCTCCCATTCAAAGATACGGTAGTTACCAACGTGAGTATTGTATTTATAATCGTCGTCGCCTTTTTTAAGTCCGGCCACGAAGTCTGTTTCAAAAATCATTTTAGGAGGACATGAGTTGTCTTTACAGATTCTCTGGTAAACACGAATTTTTTCAGTCGCAATATTTTGAACCATGTAGACATCAGCATCGAAGTCTTTAAAGTCACCGTATTCAGAGAGACCGATAATACGCGTGTAGAATTCTTTTCCGATAAGTCTTCTATCACTTGAGCTTTCAATCTCAACTTTAATGTACTTATTTTCATCACCACCGTTAAGGTCAAGAACCTTGAGGCGATCAAGACGAGCAATCATTGAATAGTATTTGTAATCATCTTCGCCCACTTTCGTCCAAATTCTGTGGTAGCGGTCATTGGCCATAATTGTTGAACCAACTTGGATCTGTTCTTTGCTGCTAAAGCGCATGGGTGACTTTGCCGCCTGGAATCCTGTGCTTCCATAGTTATTAAGACTGGCATCCTGGTGAACAGGATACTGATAAGGTTGGGCTGCGAGGGGGGCAGCGACTGCCATTAAGGCAAGAGCAAGATGCTTGGGTGCCACGTGGGACTCCTGGTTTTGGGTTTATGGGTAACGCAGTGAGTATATCGTGGACTTTACGGCCGTGAAATTAGGCCAGTAATTTTTATAGGTGGGTGTCTTAGAGTTTTATAGTGAAGACCTGTTCACTTAGATCGGTGAGAAGGATCTCCTGGGTATTTGGGTCATAACTTATTGATTTAATTGAATCATTGGAAAAGCCATATTCTCTTATAACGATATCAGGATTTTGTTTAAGACTCTTATTGACCTTCTTTGTGTGATCGAGAAAGAGAACTTTCTTTGTCTTCGGGTTTAAAAGGAGAAGGCCATTATGAGTGAAGGCGATGTCACGGGCACCATAGAAGCGTGGATCTTCAAAAACTTTAATAGGGGCGGTATTTCCCATAATACGAGCGTCATAGAGCTTGATGAGACCATTGGGTTGCAGGGTCGCAAGAAGGTTCTCAGAGGAGCTGTAGGCGCTTGTCAGGGGAGAGTCGACTTGGGAGTATTCACCCGCTTGAGTATGGACTTTATGGCCTAGAATAAGGATCAGAGCATTTGGAGAAGATAAGAGGTGATAGTCCTCTTCTTTCTTATTCTTTAAACCGGCCAAGTTTTCCTTGAAGGTTTCAATGCAGCTGGCTTGGATTTTTCTTTTTCCAAAGTAGGTGAACTGATCATTACAATGAGTGAAATCCTCGCTTGCCATAAGAGGAGCGCTTAGAATGATGAGGCAATTTAAGAGGTGTTTTTTCATAATCATGCCTTAATTCGTGGTTCCATCCATATCGTTAGTATCCGTCATTGAGCCATCTGTCGCGTTGAGAGTGGCGCTAAAGGAGCTCGCGGCAGGTAAGAAGCTTCCAAGGAAGGTTACGTTTACCGTGCATTCTGATCCTGGTGCTAAGGTTTGAGTGGTGCAATCGTCGCCACTTCCGGGGTCACTCTTTAAGAATCCCGAGCCGGAGATAGAGACGGTGATAACTGCACTTGTGGTAGAGCCCACATTCTTTAAGGTGTATTGGTGGGTTTCATTTGTGGAAATTGGTCCATAAACATCGGGGTTAGGAGGATTTGGTGAAGTCCCTCCGACTTGCCATTCAAGCTCAACTGTATTTGAAGAGTAGGTGAAAGCATTGGTGCTGGTGACCTCCTGAGCAGTGGGATTAACCACTCTAATATTGACGGCACCGGGGCTTCCTGCCGGGGAGAGGACTGTTATTTCTGTCGCCGAGAGCGTGGCAGGAGAAACAGCTTGAGCCCCAAAGTAAACGGTGGCCCCTGCTTCAAAGTTAGTACCGGTAATGGTCACATTCGTGCCCCCTGATTGGGTTCCCGTTGCGGGATCAACTGAAGCAATTGTAGGAATAGCTTCAGCCGTGTAGCCACCAAGTAGAGTATCTGTTTGGCCATCACCGTTGGTGATAACAACGTCATAGGCCGTCGTTCCTGTCAGGCTGGCATCGGTAAAGCAGCTTACCTGAGAGCTGTCTGTAAAGGTCACAGGTGTACAAGGCTGACCCCCTACAGCGACGGTAACTGGCGCAAAGAAATCGGAACCTGTAATGGTGACAGCTTGAGAGGCGAGCTCGGCACCATTGTCCGGAGTGATATTACTGATTGATGGGGGATCAAGATATTCATAGAGGGATGTGCCCACTCCAACCTGAGCGTCAGGGTTTGTGACGGTGATATCATAATCTCCGGCCGTTGCGGTAGCCCCTGTTACACAGGTGATCTCCGTCGCTGAGTTCCAAGTGACGGTGCCACAGGATACTCCTGCGATCATCACTGATGAAGGAGTCGCGATAAAGCCAGTGCCCGTTATCGTTAGAGTGGTTCCACCACCAATCGGGCCAAAGACCGGGGAAACAGAGTCTACTGTTGGAGGGGGATCGTAGGTAAACCCATTCACCTCAGTTGCTGTAAGAGAACCTAGCTGAGTGATCACGACATCATAGTCTCCAGCACTCTTTGCTGGTGTATCACAGGTAATTGTGTTGGGATCACTCACAACTATATTCGTGCAATTATCTCCACCGACAGTAATGACTGGGGGAGGAGTATCCACGAAATTAGTGCCACTAATCGTTATATTGGTACCCCCTGGGAGTGGACCATTGGCTGGTGTAATGCTTGCGATGGTGGGCGGAGCTGAAAAGATAATGCCACTTGAAAAAGTTGTGACTTGCTGATCATCATCGCCATTTTGGACTTCAAGATCATAAGCACCTGCAGCGGTTGCGGGAGCATTACAAGTGATTGTGGTACCACCACCTCCGACAACGGGGGAGGTGCAAATAGAATTAAGGCCACCTGGATCAATGGTTACTACCGGTGCCACAATATCAAAGAAGCCAGAGCCAGTGATAGTAATACTAGAGCCCGCTGTATCAACAATTGCGGGGGCGACACTATCAACTGTTGGCGCTGGAACATAATTAATTGCATCTACTAAGAGAGCAGTTTGTAAATCTGGATTAGTGACCAGCACATCATAAGTACCGCTTGTCACCTTACCGGGAAGAGTACAAGAAATACTCGTGGGGTTGTCACTGAAAACGACACAGGCATCCCCTTCAATATCAACACTGGGAGTGGTGACAAAATTAAAGCCCGTGATCGTTAGGGTCAGTCCGCCGGCCATGCGACTCGTTGAGCGATTGATCGAGGCGATGGTTGGTGCTGGGTCATAAGTGAAAATATTAAGGGCACTTGTGGCCGATTGACCATCAAAGTTCTCAACCGTAATTTGATAGTTGCCAGCGGTGCCTGCCCCTGTCACACAGGTGAGGGTTGTCGTTGTTGTGACGTTAACGGATGTACAGGCAAAAGTTCCGACGGTCACAGTCGTTGGACTTCCCACGATGAAATTGGTTCCCGTGACCGTAATTGTGGTGCCTCCTGCGGCAGGGCCATTAGGAATATTGACAGAGGCGACTGTTGGTGGGGGAATGTAAGTAAAACCATTGGTGAGAGTGACAGTTTGTTGGTCCTCATCACCATTGGTAATAACAATATCCTGTGCTCCAGCTGGTCCTGCTGTCGTTTCACAGTTAATTTCATTTTCACTTACAATATTAAGGTTAATACAATTTGCTCCACCAATAGTAACGCCGAGGGCGTTTCCAAGTTGAACGAAATTCGTCCCCGTAATGGTTACTGTTGTTCCACCAGAGTCAGGACCAATACCAGGTGAGACACCGGTGATCGTCGGAGGGCCGATGTGGCGAAAACCATTTGTTTCCGTTCCCGATTGACCGTCCGTATTGGTGATAACGAGGTCTTTTAGGCCTTCTGTTGCCGGGCCTGTTGTATCACAAGTGATACTCGTTGATGTTGGTATCCCGACAATGGAGCAGGGAAGTCCGCCGATTTCAACAGAAACACCTGTGCGAAAACTTGTGCCAGAGATAACAATTCGTGTTCCTCCATCGAGGTCACCATTATTTGGATTGATGAGAGTGATGGCCGGAGGAGGAACATAGAGAAAGCCTGGACTTGAAAGAATCCCAGACTGACCATCGACATTTTCAACTTCGACAGCGCGATCACCATAAAGACCACTTGGAGTATCACAGGTGATCGTCGTTGAGCTGACAAAGACAATATTGTTACAGAGGTTTGAACCAATGTAGACTTGAGCACCATTAAAGAAGTTTGTTCCTGTAACAGTAATGCTCGTGCCACCTGTGTTAGGGCCAAAGTCTGGGGAGACACTTGATACGGTGGGGGCCACGAGGTAGCGATAGGCCCCTGTCGCTGTTACATTCTGACTACCTCCATCAGCATTTGTGACAGTGACATTATAGGTCCCTGCCGCTTGAGCAGGTGGGCGGCAGGTGATTTCTGTACTTGAGTTGACCACGACACTACCACAGGCAAGGGCCCCAATAGTGACCGTGGCACTGGAGTAGAAATTACTACCGGTAATCGTAATATCTGTGGTCCCGCCATCGTCGCCAATAGCAGGAGAGATACTCGCTATTGTTGGAGGGTTTGTGTAACTAAATCCATTGGTGAGGGTATCTATTTGAGAGTCAGGGTTAGTCACCACAACATTGGCGTTGGTCGCTGCGCCCGAAGGGGGCACAACACACTGGAGTTCACCTGAATTTATAAAAGTTGTCGATGAGCAAAGGGTGCTTCCAATGCTTACAGTAGCTCCTGTTAAGAAGTCAGCACCGAGAACACGTATCGTGTAGGTCCCCGCAACAGCTCCAGCATTGGGTGTGACACTCGCGATACTTGGGGCGACTTGATAGGTATAAAGATTGGTGGCCGTCACCGTTTGGCCATCCGTATTTGTTACGACAACATCAACAGCGCCCGCTGAGGCATTGGCAGGGATTCCACAATTAAAGCTTGTGGCCGTCACGGCCGTGATACTTGTACAGGATACTCCTCCAATAGTTGCGGAGAGCCCACTGAGAAAGCCTGTTCCTGAAATGGTGGCAACGCTTCCCCCCGCTAAGGCACCTGCATTAGGGGTGATACTTCCGATGGCCGGAGCATCTTGAAAGGTGAAGCCATTTGTAACACTATCGGCTTGATAGGCTGTGACCCCATCGCCTCCATCGAGGTTTCTTACCTCCACATCAAAAACACCTGTGCTCACACCACCACCAGTGGGGGTGACACAGTCAAAAGAAGTAGAGGTTAAAGAGGGGGCATTGACGGTACAAGGATCATCATCGATGAGAACGCTGACGCCATTGACGGTGTCAAAATTAAGACCCGAAATTGTAATGGTACTCGCAATGGAGGGATTCGCCGTGCTCGGGCTAATCGCTGTTATGGTGGGCGCTGGCTGATAAGAGTAGCTACTTGCGAGGGTCCCACTTAAGCCTGAACGACTAACAACGATATCCCCAGAGGCAATAGCAACGGAGGCATTTCCCGTTGTACAGGTGATCTGAAGAGGATTGTCGACAACGTATGAAGCACAAGCAATACCTGCTACGGTAACGCTATCGGCACCTGTAAAATTTGTACCCGCAATGATGATATCATTGCCACCACTAATAGCTCCTGCATTGACATTCACAGAAGTTGGATTGGGAACTGTTGAATACTGGTAGGTGGGTCCTGGACTACTGAATTGGCCATCAGGATTCACGACAGTAACCGCCACTGTTGCTGAAGCATGGGCAGCAGGAACACACTGAAGGGAAGTGTCACTGATTCTATTGATGAAATTACAGGCGACACCGTCAAAGTAGGGAATGACTCCTGCTAAAAAGTTTGTTCCTGTCAGGGTAACAATACTGCCCCCAGTATCTGGGCCGATGCTAGGAGAAATTGAAGAGATTGTCGGTGGGCCTTGATAGAAAAAGGCATTACTTAAGGTTGATGTTTCTTCGCTAGTTGCGACACTTACAGGAACAAAGCCCTGTACGTGTGCGGGGGTCACACATGTTGCCGATGTTGAATTGATTACAGTTACACTAGCACATGGGCTGCCGTCGATAGTGATCGTCATGCCTACTTCAAAGAGCACACCAGTTAACGTGATTGTGGTTCCTCCACCGATGACACCGCTTGAAGGAGAAACACTGGTAAGACCAAGAGCGGCTTGAGCACCACTGGCCTCTTCTTTAGGTAATTGAACTTCACCGACAACACAACCTGTTGCAAATAAAATAAAGGCAAATAGAAGAGTGTTCATTGCTTTAATCAATATTCAATTCCCTAAGTCAATATGTTCAATTCCTTGAACCTCAGTATCTTATCGGTTTGAAATCCTTTGGTTTTTAGTAACTTTCTTTATTATAGGAAATCTTTTTACCTGATCATTTAGGTTTTTTTAAGAGACGGTGATTTCTTTAGTAATAATAATACTTTACGTTTAGTTAATTTTTAGCGAGCTCTGACCCGATAAGAGGAGTGGTGAAGAAATTGCCTCAACTCATTGGCACCTGTCTTTTTCTAAGAGGTTGGAATCATTTAGGGGCTTAGGGATTTTAGTGTTAACAGAGATAATCTTAAAATGAACTTTCGTCGTAAATATAAAACTCTCTTTTTCATCGTGATGGTCGCTACTGCTTCAAGTGGTATTCAGGCACAGATCATGAATACTACGGGAAAGCAGCTTCAGGTGAATAACTCACAAATTCTCGGAAGTTCTTTAACTAAGATTTTTAGCCCAATGGGCTCGACTTCCTTTGGAGGGCTTGATTGTGGTTACTACAATGCCAAGGCCTTGCCTGTTTATAGTCAATTTGGAATCAAACAAGCGGATTGTATGTCCCTTGCGGGCGGGATAAGCGCTGCCACTTCTTTTCCCAATGCAACTGTTCAGGCCACTGGTCTTGGTGAACAAGAAGTCCTCTCTTATGGTGAACCAAAAGGCCGCTTTAAAAACTATCTTAAAAATCCTTATGAAGCCGTTAACTATATTGATATCATGACGGATTCTCCGACAGGTGAGTCATGTCCTGCTGGGTTTTATGAATCAGGGGATGATGGCTACCGCTCACGAAGTGGTGATACCCCCCAGTACGCTCTTACTGATGAAGAAAGGGCGATGCTAAATTTTGATCTTGGCCCAAGACCTGATTGGGTTCCTATTAGCGAAGAGGGCCCTTTAGTGGAGTTGCCGAGTCCAAAAGATTACGATGAGGTGAGAAACGGCTCCATGGGAGAGTTTGAGATGGAAAAGGATATTGGCTACTATCGCTATGGAGATGGTGATGGCAATGTCTTTGGCTCTGAAAGAACGGTTTGGAATATTAAAGCAGCCGGTAAAATCCTCTCTGAGAAAGGAATAATCATGGGGGTCGGAGAGATCTCTTCTAAAGCGGGACCCACCAGTGGTCATAGCGAACACCAAGAAGGAAGAGACGTGGATCTGCGCCTTATCGGGAAAACTCAAGATGGCGTGGCGCGGGCCGAAAGATGTAATGTGAATAATTCAGGTTGCTATGACCGCGATAATACCTATGAAATGATTAAGGCCTTTATTGATGTGGACCCTTATGGCATTGATAAAGTCTTTATCAATGATCCAAAATTAAGAACGATGATTAATGACTATATGTCTAGTGAATACGGTGTTTCTCAAACAATTGCGAAAAGTTGTAGTGGTCATGATGATCATATTCACTTGAGCTTTAAGAGAAACGGTAAAGATCCAGATTCATATTAACGGGATGTAATAAGAGATGAAGACGTTACTGATGACATTACTCTTTTTAACGGTGCTTCCAAAAAGCACAAGGGCACAATGCGGTCTTGATTGGGGGAAACTCTACTTTAAAGATAGTGTTGGTGAGAGAGAGTATAATAGAAAGACTAAGAAGTACGAACTCTACTATGAGACTTACCATATTTTTAAACCGAGCTATCCTGCGAGTGTCAATGTCCACATCCCTTTTAAGGGTGACTGTAAGGGTGTTGATTTTAAGGCGGTTAAGACATACCGAATGATAGGCAAGAGGGAATTTAGTGGACATGAGGACGCTCATGAACGCCATGGCCTGACTCCTGTTGGTCTGGTGTTTGAAAAGGATGCCTTTGACTATGCTGATGTTCAGGTTGAAATCGCTGACAGTGAAGTGATTCTTAAGAAAGTGAAGATCAGAGAGGCCTTTAAAAGTCTTAAGAAAGATCAGCATATCTGGAAAATGAAGTTTGAATTTCTCTTTAAAGACACGGATGGCATTGATAATAAGAAAAGTCATACTGCTGACTTCCCTCTAATGCACTAATCCTTCTTTGTGAGTGACTGAGCGGCGAGAAAAGCTCCGGTCCAGGCATTTTGAAAATTAAAGCCCCCTGTAATTCCATCGATATCGAGGACTTCGCCGGCGAAGTAGAGGTTGGGCACGATCTTACTTTGCATGGTTTTAAAGTCGATCTCCTTTGAGTTGATACCGCCACATTCAACGAATTCCTCTTTAAAGCGGTGGCTTCCGACACTTTTAAAAACTGTCGCGTAGAGGGCTTGGGAAAGCTTATTAAGGGATTTTTGGGAGACTTCAATCCAAGGCCTTTCGCAATCCTCTGGTATGAGTTCATGGACAAAAACCTTCCAAAATCGCTTTGAAATAGTATCGAGGGGAGTATTAGTGATAAGTTTCTTCGCTTCTTTTGCTTTGAGAGTTTTTAGCCTCTCTGTGATCTCCTCTAATTTGAGGCCAAGAAAATTCACGCGAAAATCAAATTGATAATTATGCTCTTTTATTTCACGAGCGGCCCAAGCACTCAACTTTAAGATGGCAGGTCCACTTAAACCCCAATGGGTGATAAGGAGGGGGCCTTTTTCTTGCCACTTCTTTTTTCCGAGTTTGAGATCTATCGTCGCGCTTGGAAAACTGATGCCTTCAAGTCCTAAGAGCAGGGGGCTCTTAACCTTAAAGGTAAAGAGGCTTGGGGCAAGAGGGGTAATGGCGTGGCCGAGAAGGCTTGCTAGGAAGTGGCCTGAGCGATCTGAGCCGGTGGTGATGACCAGATAGTCAAAGACGAGAGCCTCCTCTTGTGAGGTTGATAAGAGGAACTGACCACTGTCATTTAACTCAATATTCTTAACAGCTGAGCTTAGTTTAACGTCAATCCCATAATTATTAACTGAGCCTTTAAAGCAGTCTATGATGGTCTGGGAACTATCGGTAACAGGGAAAATGCGCCCATCACTCTCTACCTTGGTTTTAACACCTTTTCTATTAAGCCACTCAATCATATGAGAGGGGTTAAAGCTGTTAAAAGGACCTCTAAGTTCTCGAGAGCCTCGAGGATAGTTGCTCGCCAATAGTTTTGGATCAAATTGATTGTGGGTGACGTTACAGCGTCCTCCACCAGAGATGCGCACCTTTCTTAAGACATCACTGCCCTTTTCAAAGAGGGTGATGGTGGTGAGAGTATGATCTTCACCCCGTTCGATGAGTTCTTCTTTGATGCGAATGGCACAGAAGTGTCCAGCAGCTCCTGCGCCAATGATAGCAACTCTCATTAATACTTATTCTTTTCAGAGAAGAAGTTTAGAGGTTGTTTGACATCAACAACACCGCCACCCTTTGGTTTGGGAAAGTCGATGAGTTTGAGCACACCGGCCATACAGCCTGTCCCACTTTTACTGAAGCGAGCTCTCTTTCCTTTGATGGCAATTTTACTGACACTTCCGTTAGGATTAATTCTAAAGTGAAGGTCAATCACACCCTTAGCCGCTTCGTTACTTTCAAGTTCTTTTTGATAGCAGTGGCGAAATTGGGGAAGATATTCTTTTAGAATTTTTCTTAAGAGCTCAGGGTCCATAGAACCAAGCACGACGGTTTTGGGATCTTGATAAGTGGTGTCCACTCCAGACTTGCTTGAAAGTCCTTGCGCCCCAGTACTTGAATCATAGTTACCGCTGAAATCTTGACCGAGGGTCCCTACATCACTATTGGTATTGGCCTTAAGGGCTGAGTCAGAAGTATTGGCCACAGACTTGAACCCACTTGTGCCTTGGGCCGCATTATTCTTATTGATCTTAGTCGGCTTAAGGTTTTTAGTGCTGCCAAAGAGGCTTGAAAGTTTATTATTGGCCTTAAACTTGTAAGCTTTCATTTTTGGCTTTTGCTTAACCTTTTGCGGTGAAGGAGCGGCAGCAGCGAGTTTCTTCTGCGGCTTTTTCTGAGTTTTTTGCTTTTTCACCTTTGATTTCGTTGGAGACTTCTTCGCCATCTTAGGTTCTTTATTAGGCTGTTTGTTTTCCTTTATACCAGTATTCTTATCGACTTTATCAGCAACTGACTTTGAACGCTTATCTGAAGGCTTCTTACTCTTGATGGCCTTTCTATAAATAACGGCAATTTTCTTCTTTGGAGGTTCCACACTGGTGTCAATAAAGAGAAGAAGCATCATAAGGCCCATCACGACACCAAAGATTTTACTAGCTTCTTTTTGAAAGGCACGATCCGCTCCAAAGAAAGGAGCAGCTTTAAGGCTTGGGGGAGCATCAGCGAGGCGAACGATAATTTGAACCGTCTTATTTTGAAAGTTCAGTGTATCCTTAGGTCCAATGGTGTAGCTCTCGGCCTTAGAAAATATATCTTTTTCCCCGGTTTCACGATTATTGGTATGAAAACCAGGAATCTTATGAACCTTTACCTGACCGCCATCGACTTCTATAAGAGGTAGTCTATCTTCCTCTTCAAGACAGGGCAGACTAATGGTGTGCTTATGACGACCTAGGTTTGAGACATAGGTGGTTCCTTTATTCGCTGAGACATAATCAAGCGAGAGGATATTTCCATTAACGAGAACGGTGATCTCAACGGAGAGTTCTTCTTTCTTGCGGGCAATGGGTTTAACTTCTTTTTCTTCTTCTGGGTCTATATATTCCTTGTAATTTCTGCCTTCTTCTAAAGCGGCAATCTTATCAACAGGAATGAAGGCCTCTTCATTAAAGACAATATCACAGTACTCCCCATCAATGACCACAAGTCCTGGCATCGGGGGTAGTTCGGGCGGGAGGTCGCCAATAACATCACTATCAAGCTTGTCGACAACCCCAGCGTCTTGATCCTCAAATATAGGACCAGATTCAGATTCAAGGACTCTTTCATTGATATGCAGTTCAATGGCGCCAAAGCGCAGGATATCACCATCAGCAAAGAAAGCCTGTTTTTCACGATTACCATTTATCGTGATGCCATTATCACTTTCTAGGTCGATGATTTTACCACCGTGTTCATCAATCACGATGAAGGCATGGTAAAAGGAGAGGGAAGGATCATCTATAGAGATATCCGCATGGGGGGCACGACCCACCAAGAGCTTCTTCTTATCAAGGGGAAACTCATAAAGAACTTGACCGTCTTTATAGCCCACTAGATGAAAAATAGTCTCTTCTACTTTTCTTGCACGCAACACCAAAATTACTCCCGTTCCTTATTTTCTTTTTCAATTCTTGCGATCTCCGCCTCCACCAAATCAGTGAGCTTTTGCGCGCTCTTCTTAAGGGGGTAGTAGGAGAGAAATGTTGTGGCCTCAAGAACTTCTTTGGCCGCATAGTAATTCCTCTGTTCATAGAGGGTGACAGCATTGATGAGGGCGATATCTTCGCGCTCTCTAAATTCATTAGGTATTTTATCGAGAATGCCCATGGCATTCTTTGTGCGACCCTTCATAAGATAGGCACTGGCCAAACTAAAGAGGAGGTCAGGGTCACTCTGGGCACTTCGGTGCAGGTCTTCAAGGACAATAAGCGCCTTATCTACTAGGTTAAACTCTAAAAAGACTTGGGCCAGATTAAAGCGAGGCACTTTATGGCCTCCTCTTTTGGCCTTATTAAAATAAGTGATCGCTTCATCAAAGTGGCGATCCTTAAGTTTGAGGATGCCCAGATTATTAAGAGCTGCCGCGTAATTCTTATTGCGGTCTTGCTCAAGACTGAAGTTAAAGTAGAACTCGGCTTTGGGATAATCCTCTCTTAAAAAGTAGCACATCCCCACCTGATTCCAGTAATCCGCACTCTTCTTCTTCTCTTTGAGTTGGCCTCTTAAAGTAGTGAGACCTTCTTCAAAGTCTTTTTGATGACAGAGGCTAAGGGCTGCGTACTTATTGGCGTCAAGTCCATTAAGACGGTCTTGGGTATAGCGAAGAAAACTTTCCTCTTTGAAGCCATCATACTTGTCTTGCTCCACTTTGGAGGCGAGGTGCTTAGTAGCACACCCACAAAAGAAGAGCGAAAGGGTGAGGAGAGTCACGAATTTCACAGTTTACCTCCCTTTCTATCCTTGGGAAGCACGTAGAGGCTCGCTGGATGGCGGTGGCCAATCTTAGTGATGATGGGTTTGATATCAAGAAGGTTAGGAACCTCTGGGTCAAGAATGAGTTCGCGGCTAATAAGGCGGTAGGCAAGCGTCTTTTGTCCGCGCGCTTCATTAATAAAGTTCATGGCCAGGTTTCTCATAGCACCTTTAAAGCCATCAACATATTCTTTGGGGAGTCCCTTTGCCTTTGGAGTATATCCTAAGAGAAATTCTCCTACTTGCTTATACTTGTGCTCAAGTACCTTATAAGAGCGGGTCACCAGGTGGGGATAGCCCATCTTGATAAAAGGCGTGTAGGTTTGTGTGAGACCTTTGAGGGCCTCAATATTTTTTTCAAGTGCCCCATTGAAAGCTTCCTCATTGAAAGACTCTTCACTAGGAAAGGGCGCCCATTTGAAGGCTTGGGTCTTTTTAAGAGTCTGATCAAAAGCGAAGATGGCCTTCATCTCTTTAATTGGTTCAGATTCATACTGTGCGCTTTTAATAAGGTCCTTGAGAAAGGTCTTCACTTGGCGTTCACCGTTTTCATTTTGATCACGATAGTAACTCCAGTAAAAGCTTAAAAAAGATCTTTCAAAGAAGCCTCTGAGTTTGCTTTCTTTTTTAAAGGCCTTATAAAAGGTCAGGAAATTCTTATTTTGGCGATGACGAACAAAGAAAGAGCCGATTCCCTGAAGAACTTCGTCAGTCACTTTCTGTGGCACTTTACAGCGCTTACCCATCTTGTAATTTTTAAGGGCCGTTGTGGGCTCTCCAGCTACGAGTTGGTATTGGACGCTGACACGATAGAGATCATTCTTTTCCTTAAAGCGACTTGTGCAGTAAATAGAGAGATAAGTGTGGGCCACTTGAGCTGACGCCACAAAGTCTTGATTGAGCATGAGAGAATTCACGAAGGTGAGGATTTCCTTCTTTCGTTGAAAGCGCTCTTTGGGGGTGAAGAGCTTAAGTGCTGTATTCATCCACTTTTGGGCTTCATCTGTTTTATTGAGCTCTAAAAAGAGAAAAGAAGCACGGTAGGCCGACTTTGCTTTGATGGATTGGGGGTATTTTTCGCTACCAAAAAGTGCCAGGTACCCTTTGGCGGCTTCATCTTTCTTGCCGCTAGCATCCATCTTTTGGTAACCGTCAAAGAGAAGCCCACCAAGAATAAGAGTGGTCTTTTCAATATACTTGTTATCAAACTTAAGGTAGCCCGCTTTAAGCTTTGGGATCCACGCTGCAATTTGGTCGGTGTTCTTATTCTTAATATGGGTGTCTAAGATTTGAGTGAACATACCCTGTTGAATCTTAAGATCCTCTTTATAGACTGAGGTGTATCGCTCAAGGGTTTTTAGAGCAAGGGGGAGTTTCTTTTCTTCAAGATAGATATTAAAGAGTTTTGAGTAGATCTTTCTTGAGCGCTCATTTCTTGGATAGATATTGATATGATTGGTGAAGGTATAGATGGTGTGGGCCGTGCGCACTTTCTTTTTAAATTGACCATTTTCAAGAGAGGCAAGGAGAGCGTCAAATGTTTTTAAACGGAGCTTCTCATCGTGCTCTTTGGCCTTCTTATTAAATTCAAGAGTCTTTTGGTAGTAGAGAAAACTATTGTTGAAATCACTTATCGCAAAGTGAGTTTCCCCTTGCATGTAGCGGTAATGATCAGTTTTCTTGGGGTTGATGCGCGCTAGGACATCAAAGAATTTAATAATGCGCACTTTTTCTTCTTCA
The DNA here is from genome assembly GCA_950054155.1 of uncultured Bacteriovoracaceae bacterium. GTDB lineage: Bacteria > Bdellovibrionota > Bacteriovoracia > Bacteriovoracales > Bacteriovoracaceae. Next base: position 23,100 of record CATLOT010000027.1, on the reverse strand, counting down.
CTGTAGTTTGTGATATTCGTTTTACTATTACGGGTAAAGCGTATTTGGAGGTAACCCACAAAGGAGCGGATCTTGTCTGTGGCCTCTGTCTGATAATCCTCTTCTAGGGGTTTGACTTTGTGAATAGCATCAAGAGCAACAGTAGTTTTCCAAAAGTTTTCAAATCTTTTAAAATTACGATAGAAATCAAGCTGAGAGAGTCTGATTTCAATCTCTTCTTTTCGGTATTTCTTAGAGATGGCATTTTCAAGGGCAGCATCAAAGACAAATTTGGCCTTCTCATAACCACGGTCTTCAGCTGTTTTCTTGGCCATTTTAATCATGTATTCAGTGGGGTGCTCTACATTATCCACATAGAACCTAGCCCCTTCTTCCACACGTTCTGCAAGGACAAAGAAGAAGCCAATACTTCCTAAAACTTCATTTTGAACATTGATATACTCTTTCTTTTCTGACTTAAAGAAGCTGTCTTTAGCGTGTTCTATCGCCTGGTTGTAGTCTTTTGTTTTTATGTAACACCAGCTTAAATTATAGAGGTGCTTAGTGGTCCACTCATCTGTTTGATTCTTGAGAACATCACGATAAAAGCGGATCGCCTTCTTATACTTCTTACCATTGTAATAGTGTTCAGCAAGAGAAGTCTTGGCGGCATGGACAATAGGAGAGTTTGGAATGGAATACTTAAGTGAGCGCAAAAGAAACTTCTCTGTCTCTTTATCCCCACCATAATCACGAGAATTGAGAGCAAGAGTGTAATAGACTTCACTTAAATAGCGAAAACGTGGGAATTTTTTGATGAGGTTAAGACCATCTCTCCTTACCTCACGGTAGAGGGCCTGACTCTTTCTAAAATAGGACTTCTTGCCTCGCTTTCTTATAAGAGCAGGGTTTGCTTCGAGAAATTTCTTATTCTCTTTTTCACGCACCAGCTTTATAGTCTCTGTCTTAAGCTCAATCATGCGCCAACGCAGGCGCGGTCCACGATTGGTGATCGTTTTAATGGTATTCATCTCTTCTGAGATTAAGCGGTTAAGCTCATGCCACTTCGCACTCATGCCGTCTTTATGGACAACAGGTTTCACAGCCTGCTCCGCTGCACTTAGACCTTGAAGAAGGCCAAGAAGAGCGATGAATGGGAGGATCAGCTTAATTTTCACTCTTAAAAGTTTCCTTGTACGATAAATTTAAATTCTGGAAAGCCAGCTAGGGCACTTGTGTGCATCACTTTTCTTAAGACTTCATAGGGAAGACTTTGATCCATGACGATATTGACTCGCTTCCGGTTGGCCTTTCTGGTGGCAAGAGCCCCTTTGTCTGTATTATTTTGGGCCGTTTCTTCAAGGCCTTTGATAAATTCATCTTGCTTCTTTCCTTCTTCTTCAAGAGCGGAGTAGAGGAGATCAATCTTCTCTTCACTTATACTTGCTGGCAGGCGACCAATTTTCTTATTGTTAATCCAGAGGTCCTTTTCGGCACTCACTTGAACGATAACGGCCATATTTCCTAGTTGTTGGGATTTAGAATTAGGCAACTCAATATTCTTGGCCACCTCTAATTTGAGGTCAGAGGCATTATAAGACTTCAAAAGAAAAACCAGCAGAATGACCAGAATATCTAGGAGGGAAGTGATATCCACATCGAGTTCTTCTTTTGCCTTTGAACGGGTGTTAAATCTTTTCTTTCTCATGACCTTCCTAAAAAAGAGCGGTTAAATAATAGTTTCAAAAATAATTTGGTTAAATAGTTCTCTTGTTTCGACTGTCTCGCCTTTATCGTTCTTGGCAACCACAGCACCAACTTCACTTGGGACCTCTCGACAGGTATCCATGATGTAGACGACCTTCTTATACAGAACATCTTTTGAGGGCTTAATGATGACTGACGTTTCACCCACATGCTTCTTCTTGATGTCCACAAGGGCTTTACTCAAAAGCTCTAGATCGTAATTGTCATTCTTAAGTCCAATGGTCTTAGCGATATTGCCGTCAAGTCCCGTTTTCACAAGGATCTGCTCCTTACTAATCTCGAGGGTGAGATTAAGGGGTGGTTTCTTATCTTTCTTATCCTCTTGAACTGTCATGACAGCCGGAGCGTCAGAGCCAATTTCATAGATCTCTAGAAACTGAGCCGACATCAAAAGAAAGAAAATAAAGATAAAAACAGCGTCCAAAATGGGGATGACATTTGGTTTACAAGGAGCTGCTTTTTTCTTCTTTGTTCTAAAACCCATGGTCAGATCTCCTGATTAAGCGGCTTTCTTCTTATCTGCAGCTGCTGTTTGAGGAATTCCTCCTGGTACAGCATGGCCATTTTTCTTAGCACCAAGCAGATCCACAAGCTTCACGGCATACTCTTCAACTTCACCCATAATCTTTTCAGACTTTGAGGTGAGAATCGAGTGAACAACCATAATGGAAATCGCAGAGATCAGTCCAAGAGCGGTCGTGTTCATCGCCTTAGAAATACCAAGGGCAAGAAGCTTTGCCTTAGAGGCTGGATCAGCAGTGGCCACAGCGGCAAAGGATTCAATAAGACCATAAATAGTTCCCAGAAGACCAATAAGCGTTGAAACGTTGGCAACGAGACCTAAGTAACCCATGCGTTTCTCTACCTTGGGTGACACTTCAAGAATAGTGGCTTCAATAGCATCACTAATTTGCTCTTTACTTTGATTGGCCCTCTTTAATCCCGACTTAAGGACTAGGGGGAGTAGTGCTTTAGAGTTAGAGCAGTTTTGAATGGCCTTTTGAACATCATTAACCATGACATTCTTCTTCACCATATTCATCAGGCTCGCCCCATCAATGTCGTAAGAAAAGAGGCTTTTGACTCTTTCAACAGCGATGGCTATACCGAAAGTCCAGATCGCCAGGATGATCCACATAAAAACCCCACCTTCATCCATAAAGACCGCAAGGGACTTGATGAAACTGGGATCGTTGGCCGCAGCGACAGCGGCATCAGTTGCAATTTTTCCTACTTCATTTTCCATATTAATCTCCCCAAATAGCCGCCTAGACGGACCTTGTGGTTTTCTCTTAGTGCTTTGTTACCTATCGGGATACCAGATCAAAACTTGACCTGAAGTCTCGGTAAAAGCGGTTTCTAAGCCATTGTTTATTGGTTCAATAACTCAACTATCTCAAATTTTGGATGTCGGTCCTTACCTCTGGATCAAAATGATCTCTTTCAAACAGTGGCCGGCTAAACCTCTTTCGCTGACGTTCTTTTACGGATAAATCGCCGGGTGCAATAATCTTTCCCTTGATCTCAAGATTTCCAAGGTCAAAGGATTCGTATTTCTTATACTTGATAATGACATTCTTCTTGGGCTTTTGAGCAAAGCTTGTTGTGGTGGCCGCAAGAAGAAGGATTAGAAGTAATGATCTCATCTACGACCTCTCTTGCTTTGACTTACTTTTTTGACCTTATCCACACGCTTGCAGTTGGACTTAAGACCAAAACTATACTCACCAAGCTCATCGGCCCAGAATTCTCCATTGAATTCAAAGAAGTGCTCCGTTGAAGTGCGTGAGATATTCTCATGGGAGCCACGACTTCGATTAGAAATGAGCTTTTGATTGTCGTAAACCAGGTCACGCTTTAAGCTCATCACCTCTAATTTAATATTAAACATCTCGTAGCTAAAGCGGTGCATATCATTGATAAAGCCAAACATTTGCTTTTTGATGTAGTGATTTAAATGCTTGGTACGCCAGCTGATGGCGCCGTTTACGGCCTCAAGCATTTTTTGCTGGAGGGCACTTTTCTTAAGTTTTTTAATAAACTTAAGCTCATTTTGGGCCTTTTGAAAGTTAACTAAATCCAAAGAGAATTTGACCCTCTTTCTCACTTGAGTCATTAAGTTTCTCACAAAGGGGTTCATATCTTCCATCTCTTTAATGGGCTTTAAGAGCATCTTAAGAAAATAGGTGTGACTTGATTTCTCTTTAAGGAGAATACTCTTGAGGGCATCTGAGTGCGGACGATAAACCGAGTAGTACTGGTTCACCAGATTGAGGCTATCTCCCCATAGGCATAACTTAAAATAAGAGAGCGCACTTAAGACTTCAGCTTCTGGAAAGAAGTAACTCTTCATGAGGGGCGAGCGGTAAGTCACAAGAATACCAAGTGTTCTGTTGTAGTTTCCAAGGTGATAGGCACTCCAGGCCTTCTCCATCAGAATATAGGGCCAGCGGTAGCTGGTCTTTGGAATCTCTTCATAGGCCTTAAGGGCCGCTGCGTATTTTCTATCTTTAAAGAGAAGGCGCGCCTTATGAATAATACAAGACTCTTTGACAATGGCGAAGTAGCGCTTAAGCTTTGTGTTCTTTGCGCGATTTTCAAAAGTATCAGCTTTTTCTATACAGGTATTATAAGACTTCTGCGCAGCCCCTAGTTGGTTAATGAGGTTCTGTGCCGAGCCTTTCATAAAGAAAGCCTCAGGGGCGAAACGGTGCTCCTCTGGAACGCCTTCTAACGCTTTGATCGCTGCTTCATAATTCTTATAATTAAACTGACGCAGGCCTAGAATAAACTTAAGAGAAGGCGAGGGGTAGCGGCTTAAAACTCTGGGATTGAGTCCATAGAAGGACATGGTCCCCGTTTTAAGAACAAGCTCTTCTAAGAGATTTTCAAACTCTTTAGAGAATGTCTTTCCTTCGATGAGATGCTCTTTAGCAAAGACTACCGAACTAAAGTAATAGCGCGACTTATAGAGCTCTTGAGCAATATAAGCATTCTTATTGCGGTCATTACTTTTATCGTAATATTCACTGGCCTTCCTCACTAGGGCATGAGTCTCGGCCAGCATCAAAAATGTGATTATAAGGCTAAGATACTTCATTAGAAACTAAACCCGATAGAGATAACAAATTCGCTATTAGAGCGCCACTTTTCAATCCCAGGGTTTCCACTGACAGCAGGACCTGGGGCACGGTAGTGATCACGGTGATACTCTAGACCCACATGAAAGTTCTCCGTCGCGTGGATTCGAAAGGCAGTTTTTCCAAGAAGCGCCATTTGATCTTCATCATTGTAGATATTAGCGGTTGAAGAACTTGAGACCGTAAGGGCATTACTCTCTGTTTGAATTTGGCCAAGGCCAAAACCAAAGGACCAATCAAAGTAGATGATCTTATTAAAGGTATTGATCTTGCCATAAAAGGGGGACCAGACACCGAGGACGCCATACTTCTTATTTACTTTTCTAATAAAGGGAACAGAGCCATTGATGCGCTGAAGGTTATCAAAGGATTCGTTATTACTATTCGAGTATTGATGATAGAGAAGTTCTACGGCCCACTCTTCATGAAAGTAATAACCTGCTGCAAATTGCATTGCAGTCGTGTCCTGATAGTTATCATCTAGGCCAAAAGAGTAGCCAATATTAGCGTAACCCTTACCGGCCTTCTTATAGACTTTGTTTTGAAGAACGTAGACCTTCTTATCGGGATCGAGCCAAAGGAAATCATAGAGATCGTCTTCAGCTGCTTGAGTTGGGGCTAAAAGTGACCCGGCAAAGAGCCAGGCCACTGTTAGTTTTAAAAGATTTTTAGAATTAAGCTGGGGGAGCTTCATTATTCTACTTCCTTATTACTGACCTACACACTGTTGGTAGTAGGCGATTACAATTGAACCTTCGTTTGGAATGGCACTTCTATCAAATTTAATCACACGAGCTTGAGCATCATAGGTCCAGCCAACTGTAATAGGCTGACCATTCACTGAAATCTCGATATCAGTATTCACTGGCACACCTGATAGAGGGAAGCTATCAAGGAGTTCAAGAATCTTGAAACCGAAGTTACTAAGAGTCGTATGAAAGTCTTGGTGAATATCAGCGATTTCACCACCTGTAAGGTTTGATGCCTCTTCATAACGAGTCCCTCTTGTCTCCCACTGCTTACGGGGATCAATAGTTTGCGTTACGATTGAGTAGGCCTTAACCATACCAGGCTGAGTTTTAAGACTTCTCAGACCATTCACATAATTTTCCACAGCACCTGATGATTGATCTTGCTCATCTGAAAGATAAACAACAACCAGGTAAGCATCATCACGTGTCCAGCTTCTGTAGTTATCAAAGAAATCATTTGACGTTTGAAGACCTCTTTCACTACCAGAACCTCGTGTTCCCACCTGAATAGCCTGCTTAAAGTAGTCCTTAAAAGCGTCAGCATCTGCCCTCGCAGCTTCACGAGTCAGACGGCTAGCATCACCTTTCATAACACCTGAGCGTCCACTTCTCGGATCAGTTGTCGTAATGGCCATCTGAAAGTCGATATCTCTTTGGATGAAGTCATTGATGAAAACATCAAAGTTATAAGAGAGGGCCGCTTGCTCATCTCCCATTGAACCTGAGTCATCAACAACCCAAAGGATGTCAACTTTAGCATTTTGAGCAGTGTTCTGTGTGAACGTGTCACTTGCATTTTGAAGGGTACCTGAACCACAAACACCTGGTTGAGGATCGCCACCTGTCGTTGATCCGCCAGTAGTAGAACCACCAGTAGATGAACCGCCTGTGCTAGAACCAGTAGTTGACCCAGCAGTTGAAGTACCACCAGTAGAAGAACCACCTGTGCTAGAACCAGTAGTTGACCCAGCAGTTGAAGTACCACCAGTAGAAGAACCACCTGTAGTAGAACCACCTGTAGAAGAACCACCTGTGCTAGAACCAGTAGTTGAACCAGCAGTTGAAGTACCACCAGTAGTAGAACCACCTGTGCTAGAACCAGTAGTTGAACCAGCAGTTGAGGTACCACCAGTAGATGAACCACCTGTGCTTGAACCAGTTGTAGAACCAGCAGTAGAAGTACCACCGGTAGATGAACCACCTGTAGTAGAACCACCGTCTACGTTACCACCAGTTGTTGAACCGCCTGAGGTAGAGCCGCCGCTCGTCGTACCGCCATTGTCTGGAATCGTGATGGTGTCGTCGGGGATTCCAACGCCAGCCAGAAATTCTTTTTCATAGAATTCCTGTTGATTACAGCCAGTGAACAATAAAACGAACAGAGTAGCCGCGAACGACTTCTGATACGAGTTTAATGTAAACATGACATCTCCAGATTTCTCTAAAGATTGGATTTTTGAATCGGCTTACATACAACAGTGACGGACGTACTACTCAAAAACCAATGACTCTGTCTCATGGGTATCGTTAGCCTAACAAATTGGGCCATCCCCTCAAGGGCCTCGAAGCTGTAAGTGCTAAAAAAGAGGTTTTGCGTTTGTAAATTCAGTGACTTAAAAAGAAAAAAAGATTATATTTTCGCAATATTTATTTAGTTTTGAAAATCCTTTAAAGTGCCCATAAATGCTGCCATGAGGGCTTGTAAAATGTTCTCAACAACGCTTTTAGGGCCTTCTCTTTGGTATAAGGAAGATGATGAACCGTCTTATTCAATTCTTTATTGAGCGCACCTTCCTTGTGAATCTTATCTCAGCTTTTGTGATGATTCTTGGGGCCGTGTCGTTTATGAATATGAAAACGGATCTGGTTCCCCAATGGAAAATTAATCAGATACAGATTTCAACCTTTTTAGAAGGGGCGAGTCCCGACCAAGTTGAAAACCACGTCACCTTTCCCCTTGAAGAGGCCGTTCAAAACTTTTCAGGAATTGATCAAATCAATAGCTACAGTACTGAAGGCAGTGCGAGAATTACCATTCGTATGAAAGAAGGGCTTAGTGCAACTGAGCAAACGGACCTCTTTGAAGAAGTCAAAGCAGCTGTTGAAGGGGTCAGAAGTGAACTTCCTCAAGATATTGAGCAACTCAATGTCGTTAATCAAAAGGTGACCAATTTTTGGTTTACTTCCATGAGTGTTTTAAATTTTGAAAAAGAGAACCCGCAGCACCGCAAGTGGCTAAAAGATTTCTCTGACGCCCTTAGAAAGGTACCGGGAATTGTTAAGGTCAATGACCGCGCCAGCACTCCCGAAATCCGCATTCAATTTGATCAAAAAGCTCTCGCACGCTATCGCTTAAATCCCGTCGATATTCAAAGGCTTATTGGCGATCAGTTTCGCCCCCTACCTGTGGGCTCTTTTGAAAGGGGAGAGAGCACCATTGGTGTGCAGTTAGAGAGAAAAGTAGAAGGTCTCGATGATCTTAATAATATGATCATTCAAGGTAATGCCAGTGGCAATAATGTTCTTCTAAAGGATGTGGCCAAAGTCAGCTACGGCCTTCCTAAAGAAGAGTATCGTCAATACACCAACGGTATTAAATCCATAAGCCTCAACATCTTTAAAGACCTAGAAGCCGATACCCTCGCGACTAAAGAGGATGTTAATGCTGTGGTTGAAAAGTATAATAAACTTACCCCAAAGGGAGTCAGTGTTGAAATCACTGAAAATAGCTCCTCTTTCATTGAGCGCCAACTCAATGTTTTAAAGAATAACGCCATTATGGGGGTGATTTTAGTCGTTCTCGTCCTCTTTGCTTTTCTTGGCCTTAAGACGTCTCTTATGACGACCTTTGGCCTGCCGCTTGCCTATTTTGCGACCTTTATCGTTCTTGGTGGCATGGGGATGAAGGTGGATCTCATTAGTGTTGTAGGGATGATTCTTATTCTTGGAATTCTGGTGGATGATGCCATTATTGTCTCTGAACAGTATATGCAATTTCTTGAAGAGGGGCACTCGCCCAAGGAAGCTGCTTACCTTGCTGTAAAGAAAACGATGGTTCCTATCATCGGTACTGTCCTCACGACCATCGTCGCCTTTTCTCCCATTCTCTTTGGAGGAGATGGCCTTTCTGATTTTCTTGCGGCGATTCCCTGGGTTGTCATTGCCGCCCTTGGAATGAGTTTAATTGAGTCTTTCTTTGTTCTTCCTAATCACCTGGCCCACTTTGTAAAGAAGCCTATTATTCACAAAGAATCTGGCCTGATGGCAATGGTGAAGCGGGTCTATGGCAGGCTCCTTAAGTTTTCCCTTAAGTGGCGCTACCCCCTCATTGTCATTTTTGTCGCCTTTAGTGGTTGGACCTTTTATTTTGCTTCAGAAAAGGTGCCCTTTAATTTTAATCTCAATATTTCAAGTGAGAAAGTATCTATTGTGGCAATCCTTAAGGAGAGTCCTAGTTTAGATCATACGGAAGAGAAGATGCAGCCCCTTTGGGAGCTTCTTAAAAAGCTTGATAAGAAGGACTATTCCTATATTGAAGGAAACTTAGGCTGGGCCTGGGTTAGTGGAAAGGAATATAATGGGAAGCGCTATGGCTTTTATAGTGTGCGCTTTAGCCAAACACACCCTGATATAGAGGCGGCAAAAAAGCGAGTGCGTGACTTTCTTAATGAAGAGCTTCCCAAACTTAAGACAGATGATTTTGAGAAACTTGAGGCCCTCGTTGAAAAGAATGGTTTTGAAGAAGATAAGGCCCATACAGTAAGGGTTAAAATCGTCGGCAAACAACAGGTTGATCTTGAGAACCTTCTTGACCTTGTTAAGGAGCGCTCCCTTGAGCTTCCCGAAACGAAGAGCGTTTATCTTGATCCTAAGCTTGTGATAGAGACTTGGCGCTTTAACCTCAATGATTCAGCCCTTAAAAGCTATAATATTACACCAATAGCCTTAAGTGAGCAGCTGCGCCAATTTGTGATTAAAAGAAAGATTAAAGAAGTACGCTATAATGGCGAGAGTATTAAAGTGTATTCGTTCTTTCGAGATAGTGATGAGCTTGATTATAAAGAACTTAATAACCTTCCCATTCTTGGAAACTTTGGGCGTATTCATCGCCTTAAAGACCTAGGCTCTTGGAGTAAGACTAAGCGTCTTCGCGAGATTAGCCACCGCGACCTTCAACGCACCTATATCGTCGATGTAAAGTTTGATCCCGAAAAAATAAAGAAAGAAGTCTTTGTTAAAAAATTAGATGAACTTGTAAAGCCCTTAGGCACACAATTTGAGTCGCTTCGCTTTATCGTGGAGGATGCTGATGACAATGCGGCCAAGAATAAGAAATCCATGAATAAGATGGCAATCTTTTGTGTCCTCTTGATTTTTCTCGTTCTTGCGGTCGTCCTCAATTCCCTCTTTCAGCCCCTGCTGATTTGTGCGGCCATTCCCTTTGGTGTCGTTGGCGTTATTTGGGCCTTTTACTTTCATGGCCAAAGTATTGATGTGATGGCGATTGTAGGGATCATTGGAATGGCCGGTGTTGTAGTTAATGATTCCCTTATAATGGTGGACACCATTAATCATATTGTCGCTTCAAAGAAGAAATTCAGTCATGATGAAATTATCGCAGGCGCCCTCACAAGAATCAGGGCCATTCTTCTGACCAGTATCACAACACTTGGTGGTGTCTTTCCCATGGCCTACGGCATTGGTGGGGATAGCGGATTTACTAAACCTCTCGCGCTTTCAATGGGCTGGGGGCTCTTTCTTGCGACCTTTCTCACCCTCTTTCTCATTCCTGCGATGCTTGGCATTCAAACTGACATTCTTAAGCTTATGAGCTCCCTTGGCACGAAGTTCTCTAAAAAAACTAAGCCGGCCGAGGCTAAAGCGCAAACAAGTGGTGATCCAGCTCATAATTCTAAAGACGAAACGCCCGAAGTTCCCTTACAATAAAGATATCTATTGTCTTTTAAAGAAGAGGGAGGACTAATGAGCTGGTCTGAAATAGAGTCGCTTATTAGCGCAGATGAAATTGGGCACCTAAAAGAAGAGCTTAGCGATGAGCTTAAGGAGACGGATCTTCCGACTCAGTTTTATAAAATTGGCTCAGTTGATTTCTTCGTTTTTCGCTCGCTCTATCACCAAAATGGTCACCTTGAGTCATACTGTGAGAAATTTCTCTTTGTCCAAGATAAGGTTTTTAAGTATGGGGAGGGGGACTTTGAAGTCTTCAGTGCCCATCAATTTGATTTTGTCGATCAGCTCTTTCATCGCCTCGAAAAGCTTAAAGAAATTGTTCTTCTCTATGGAGGGGAACTAGAGAAATTAGAAGACCAACTCTTTGAAAGAAAGGCAAGCTCTGCCTTTCTTAATGACTGGTTTGATCTTAAGAAGGTGATGGCCAAGATGGAGCGCACCCTAGGGCGCCAACTCTTTATTTTAAAAGATGTTATTAAGTCCTTTGAGCTAAAAGAAGAGGGTAAGGATATTGCTCTTGATTATTCAGCTCTTAACGCCGAAGTGAGCTATCTCTACCACACTGTCCAAGGCTCTCTCGGACGTCTTGATAACCTTCATAACTTCTTTAGCTCTCTCAAAGACGAAAAAATGAACCGCAACATCTACTTCTTAACGGTTCTCAGCGGTCTCTTTCTCCCCCTCAACCTGATTGTAGGCTTCTTTGGGATGAACACCCAAAATCTCTTTTTTAGCGAAAACCCTCAAGGCACCTTCTATGTGATTTATATTCTCTTGGGGATTGTGGGGTTAGTCTTTCTTGGCTTTAACGTGCTTCGCTTTATTGATCGTGTTTTCGTGAAGTGGTGGCTAGGAAGAACCAAGTTTTATCACCGTCTTAATTCTCGTATTGAAGCTATTGAGGAGAGGTGGCGATTTTAAGACACGCCTCTGTCAAATCCCCTTTAAGGAAGTGATCAACGCCCTCGATCCATTGAAATTCTCCCGCCTTTAGGCCACGCGCTTTTAATTTTTCAAAGCGCTCAAAGGCGAGCTTAGTATCAATGATCTTATCTTCTGTGCCTTGTAACTGATAAAGAGGATAGGAGGGGACCTCGTTTAAAAGGTCACTTCTGATAGAGCAATTAAGGGCAATGACCTTCTCTGGCACAAGGGAGCTCTTCACGAGCTCTTGGGCCAAGAAGGGCCCAAGGTAGCCCCCTTGAGAGTAACCTATGATTTGAAAAGGTGCCTTCTCCGTGGCGTAAAGGTCTAGTACTTCGGTGATATAGTTTGTGAGCATTTGGGCAGGAACTTTATAGTCAATGAGAAACTCATTTGTGGCACTATGATAGAAGTACCAGGCAAAACCTTGAAGAAGCTCTTCCTTTGTCTTCGCTTCATTGGTGCTGAGGGGAAAGGCCTTCGGAAGGGGAAAGGGCGCATTGGGAGCGAGGATGAGCGTGTTACTTCCGATGAGCTTATCAAGCTTCACTCCAAGGCGTTTATAGATCTTAAAACCTGTTTCGCTATAGCCGTGAAGAAGAAAGATGATCCTATCAAAGCGGCGCTCTTTTAATTCATGGTTTGCGTGGACTTGAAATTGATAGAGACCTTGGGCCTCAACTTTTGAATCGAAGCACTTCATTAAAGAGGCACTCCTAGAAGTCCACAAAGAAGAAGCGTTGTTCCCGCCGTGAAAAGAGGAATCGTGAGGTTGTCATCAATTCTTAAGGGGATGAGTTCAAAGAGGGTGGTGCAAATGGCCACAAGGAAACTTAAAAGAAGAAGAGGGCCTAACATTATTTCTAGGTAGCTACTCCACCAAAAGAAAACGAGAAAAGTGATAATAAAGCTAGAGAGAAAGAAAGCGCCACTTCCTTCAAATGATTTATTTTCAGAGATTTTCTTCTTACCAAAGCGAATGCCGATAATCGCAGAGAGGGGATCGGCCACGGCCAGAGTATAAATGGCGACCAGGGCGACCACTTTTGGAAAACTGATGAGTGTGAGAAGAAGGCCCATCACGTAGGGAACCCCTGCGCTCTCTTTAAGTTGTTCTTCTGCGCGAAAGATATACTTATTAATGAGTTTAATTTTACTGCTAAGCTCAGGATAATTTACGCGCACTTGTTCGAGGATATAAACGATACAGGCACAAAAGCCTAAAATATAAATGGCCCGTGAGTGGGTTAGAAGAAATTGATAGACGAGACCCACACTAAGTCCCATGGAACAGTGAAAGAGTCTACGGGGAATCTGAAGACTTTTGCGGGTTGCTGTTGGTGCGGTGTCGTTAGTCAAAAGCTTGAGTCATCCTGTTTAAGAAACTCGATCTCTTCTGGTGTGGACTCCCGCCCAAGTACGGCATTGCGATGGGGGTAGCGGCCAAAGCGATCGATGATCTCTTTATGTTTGTATTCAAACTCAAGGTTGTACTCCAACCCTGGTTCACTATAAAGTTCAACAGCTTGTCGGTGGATTTGAGCAGATTCTGAATGCATAAATGGCATATAAAGAAAGGCTTTTTTAGGGCTTGAAAGATCTTCTTGGCAGCCTCTTCTGATCGCCTCTTGCGACAGGCAAAGTGCCATCGAGTCCCATGCGAAGCTTTTGGCGTCATTTCGGTAAATATTGCGTGAAAATTGATCAATGACGAGAATCTCAGCGAGGCGGCCACGAGGGGAGTCACGCCAGTCCTCAAGTTCGCCGAGGGTGGCCTGGTGGTGGATGGCCCCAAATTTATCGCTTATCGCCTTATCAAGTTCTTCATCTTGCTTAAACCATTGCTCAGGCTTGAGTTCTTCAAACCAAAAACGCAGTACTTCTCTAAATTCCATTTTATCTCACTTAGCAAAACTGGGTTGGGAACCAGCGCCTTGTGTGGATTGCTCATCATTCTTTCGTGATTTGTTATCCCGCTTGCGCACTATTCGTAAGTAGAGGTCCCGTTCAGGATTAAAGATAAAGTCTAAAAGAAGAAGTGTCCAAGATTTATGTGAGAATAGGTTATCGTAATACTCGGGTGCTAGCGCTTTTATTTTAGGAAGATGAATCCAAGGCACGCGATAGAAGTCATGATGCTCATTGTGATAGCCAATATTGAATTGAATTTTATTGAGAATGCCATAGTAGCCATAGGTTTCTTGACCTTCTTGGTAGGTGTAATGCTCTTGCACCCAGCGCGCGCCCACTGGATGAAGGCCGACACTAAAGAGGCTTGAGAGAATAATATAGCCAAGGGCCCAAGGACCGATGAAGAAATAGATGGCGAGATTTGTCCCGATGATAAAGGCGATATTAATGAGTGACCACATCTCAAAAGTCTTCCCCTTTTTAAGGCGTGAGGGACGAATGGACTCGATGAGAAAGAAGGCCAAAAACCACAAGACCTTGCGCCACCAAATATTCTTTACGAGACGGGCCTCCCAATTAAAGGCGAGATCGGCATCGTTATCATATTCATTGAGGTGGGAGTGGTGAAGAAGGTGAAAGGTGCGAAAGCTCATGGCCGAGGGAAAGCCCTGACCAATATTACAAAATATTCCCCACCACTTATTCCAAATTTTCTTCTTAAAGATGGCATCGTGACAGGCCTCATGAATGAGGACAAAGAGAGCGTGACTGGCAAGGGCTCCAATGGTGTAGGAGAGGGCAAAGATCCACCAGCCATTGAGGTCAAAGTGAACGATGGCATAGGCCGTGACTAATTGGGTGAGAGTGACAAGAGTGATCCAAAAGGCTGTCATCGGATAAGGCTTCATCCACTCTTTAATTTGCGGATACTTCTTGAGCATTTCACGGCTTCTTAGGGCGTGTGGATTTTGCTTATCAGTATAGGTATAGTCGCTACGCATAACGTTAAAACTCTTGTCATCAGGTGAAATAATCGCCTCAATATAGGAAAAAGACTGAGCTTGTGCAACCGTGGTAGGGTAGGATTTATATGTGTTTTAGTCTGCAAGTTCATCGTAATCTTAGTGAGTTAGCTGAGTTTTTCCAAGCAAGGATAGACAAGCGTGCTTTTTTAGACTTTGAGGCGAAAAAGAGTGAGTTTCCAAACCTCTTTAAGGGCCCTGATGAAGATGACCGCATCTATCCCCACTCCTTTCTTCCCGTGGTTCACGAGCATCAAAGTTTTGGCCGCATTATAAGGCCCATGCGCTATCGCCTCAGACCCCATGACGCCAAAGAAGAAGTGCCCAGTAAGTACAATCTCTTTAACGCTCGCCTGGATTCTTTGCAAAAGAGAAAGAGCTGGTCGGCGATCTTTGGGCGCAACCATGGTTTGATTGCCGTCAAGAAATTCTATGAATGGGTTGAAGATGAAAACGGGGCTAAGAAGCTTGTCGCCTTTCGGGCGCAAGAGGAGCTTATGAGCATTCCCGTGCTCTATGACTTCTACGAAGGGGAGCACAGTTTCTACTCCTGTGCCGCGATCACTCAGGAACCAGTCCCTGAGATCGAGGCCGCAGGCCATGACCGCATGCCCATCTTTTTAAAGGAAGAGCATTGGGCGCGATGGTTAGAGGCTAAAGAAGAGCGACCAGAAGATTATTACCCTCTTTTAAAAGACCCCAAGGAAAGCCTTTATCGGGTCGAGTCCATTCAAAAAAAGACTCAACAGTCCTTAAGAAATCGTGACCAAATGGACCTCTTTGAGGGAGAATAGAGTCTTTAATTTTAAAAGGAGGTCACCATGCTTAAGTTTTTTCTTGCCCTTTCTCTTCTGGCCAATATTTGCGCGCACGCGGCTAAGACATTAGAAGATCAACTGAGTGAAAGGCGAAGTGAATCGTTAAGAAAGAGTGACCCTGAAAAGAAGAAGGTCATGGGCCAGTGGATCAAGTCTCTCAAAGAGATGGGTCTCGATAAAAAGGCCCTAGGGGTCGGTCAAAAAGTACCTCTTATCAGTTTACAAGACCTCAAGGGCACCCGGGTGTCTCTTAAGGACTTCTATAGTGATAAGTACCTGGTTCTCACCTTCTATCGCGGCAGCTGGTGCCCTTATTGTATGCTTGAGCTTGATGCCTATCAAAAGATGATTAATCTCTTTAATCGTGCGGGCGCCAGGATTGTTGCCGTAAGTCCAGACACCGTTAAAGAGGGCATGAAGATGAAGAAGAAGCGTGACCTAACCTTTACGATTCTCAGTGATCCCGACAACCTTGCGGCCAAGAAACTAGGATTAGCTTTAAAGGTCGACGAAACGGTCTTAAAGGCCTACAAAGGTTTTGGAATTAAACTCGATCAGGCCCAGGGCAACACCAAACGTGAGCTGCCCATGCCAGGAACCTACGTCATTGATAAATCAGGTGTGATTCGCTATAGCTTTGTTGATCCTGATTACACCAAAAGGGCTGAGCCTAGTGAGGTCCTTAAAGTCGTGCGTAGTTTAAAAGTAAATAAATAGGGGAAAGTGTGAGTTCAAACTTTTTAGAAAAGATGCTTAAGGAAAGTGATGCCTATTCAACGATGGAGATGATTGAGTCTTTCGTCGAGCAGGGAGTAAGCCTTCATAATATTCCTCTTCAGCCTCTTTATCTGGCCCTTAAAGATTTAAGTCCCACTCAGGTGCAAGAGTACTTGCCGGCCTTAAGCTCAGAGCAACGCTCGCTTATGCAGGACCTTGATATCTGGACAAAAGATGAGCTCGATCCTGATGAGTTTGAGTTTTGGATTCAATCCTTTGCTCAGTGTCTTGATGATGAGGTGAGAAGTGAATTTGCTAATGGCATTCCCTTTCTTCTCTATCTTAAAGGGCGTTTTAATATTTGGACCTTTGATGTTGAAGATCCTCAGTACCCCGATCATGACAATTACTTTCTGAGTGATGACAGCCTCTTGCTCTTTGAATTTCACGCGGATTTTCCCTATGTGGCCGAAGTGCGCGCCCTTATTCGTGAAATCTACTCAGAGATGGGAGTTGAAAAAGCGTATACGTGGATTTTCAAAATGGTTTCCGAGTCGGCCTTAACGATCGTTGAGGATGAATACCAGGCCAAGAAAGGGCGCCTCAATGATGCTGGTTTTGTGGATTACTATGATGCGCTTAGAATTGATAATCCTTTCGCTAATATGAGTTATCTTGAGCATGAGCTTAGAAAGAAGACGTCTCTCTCTGTGGGCGTGAGTACCTTTTCAAAGAGTCAGGTCCTGCCTAAGAAAGCCTTAAGTCCCTTTCGTGATAGTTTCTCAAGCTTTGATAGTGAACTTTTAAAATTAAAAGATGAAAAGCGCCAGGCCTACCTGCGCTTTAATTTCCTCCGCTTGGTCAATGGCAATGTTGCTCTAAGAGGAAGTTTTAAAGATGGGGCGATTGCGATCAATCGGGCCGGCGAGAAAACCAAGTACTGCCTTCTTCTTGGTTTTGACTACCTTCTTAATAAGGGAAGTGAGTTCTTTACTGTGGGTGAAGAAGGGATTTTTGAGCTCTTTGATTTTACAGAAATCTTTCGCATCGGAAATAGCCTCATTCGCTTCACTCAGGGGGATCTTAAGAAAGCGCTAAGGGGTGAAGCGAATTTAGAGGCCTTTCTTGGCCGAAGCCTTAATGAATTTATTGACCATAGCCTCGATGTTCCTGTGCGCTATTGTCCTAATCCAGATGAGCGCGCCAGCTATATTGATAATGTTAAAACCTATGAGGCCTGGAAAGAACAGGCTGATTTGGTCTGTGCGATGATGCCCTTTATCGTGCGCCTTTATAAAGACTTCAAACCCCTTAAGGAGAGTGGCCGCATCCAAGATCATTTCTATCTCAACTATCAAGTGGATGATATTGATTTTGAGGCCGTGCTTATTTCTAGTTTCGCAAACTTTGTCCTCCTTCAAAGAGGCAGCCTTGGCCAGGAGCAAATTGAAAAAGGCAAGCTTGGTCTGACTCTTAAGGAAATGAGAGAGTTTGTGAGTGCCCTCTTTAATGGCGGGGAAGAAGTTGACGCGACTTCTTTTAACGCCTTTGCAAGTGCCTTTAAAACCAGTTTTGGCTTTGATCAAATCACGCATTTTGAAGACTTCTTTCTCACCCTCATTAAATCTCAACTAGAAGGCTATGATTACGCCAACCTTGCCGATGAGGAATTTGCTCATGTTGGTGGCCCTATTCTTCTTAACTACCAATAGGTGCCAGGTTGAGTTTGGTAATAGTTGCCGGCTAAGTTCTTCAACTTTTCTAATATTCAGTACCTTAGCGTTCTAGTCTATAATCAGACCTTATAGATTTGGTATTTTGTGCAAAGTGTGTCTAAAATATTAGATGGAGGAAAAATGATCATATTCCAAAATATCAAAATAGAATTGCTCGGTGAAGTTCCCCTCTACCTCGGCGTAGGTATCCAAATTATCTCGGCCATTATTCTTGGTGGCATTGTCGGGTATGACAGAGAAAAGAAAATGAAGGCTGCAGGTCTTAAAACGAATATCCTGATCTGCTTAGGCGCCACTCTTTATACGGCCATGAGTGTCCTTCATCTTGAGGGTTTTGCAGGCCCTGCCGATCCCAATCGCGTGGGAGCGCAAATTGTTAGTGGCATTGGCTTTCTAGGAGCGGGTGCCATTATTCAAGGGCGTGGCAATGTTGTGGGGATGACGACGGCGGCAACGATTTGGGTTGTGGCCGCTATTGGTTACACAATAGGTCTTGGCTATCCCATTAGCGCGGGTCTTTTTAGTTTCACAGTTCTCTTTGTCTTAAAACTCGTTAATCCTGTGTATCGCTTTCTTGAAAGCGAAAAGGGAGAAGACACCTTTCACGTGGAGGCCTTGGCCTTTGGGAGTGTGAAGAAATCTGTGATGGAACTTATTAAGAGTGAGAGAATAGAAATTGATGAGGTCTACGAAGATAAGATTGATCACAAGAGAAAGGTCTTAACTCTCTATCTTATTGGCCACGTGAGAACAATGGACCGCTTAATTACTGATATCAAAAGCCTTGCTTCCGTTGAAAGAGTGAGCTTTCATCAAGTGAATCGTGACCACTCTGAGATCGATCCTGAAGATCTTGAGGAGAGTGAAGAGAATCTCTTTAAAATTGGGAGTGAGAAGTAAAGGGGGAGTTCTTGATAAAACCGAGACCTATGGGGAGATTGATATTAATCCCTGCAGCGTAGGTCGGCCCCTTTCCTTGTCCAAGCATAAGCGAGACGCGCCAGTCTTTTGGAATAAAATCCATTTTCTTAAAAATGCCCTGATAGAGGTTTAAGCGCCAGCGATAATCTTCTGAGCCATTGAGAAAGAGGCTCGCCTCTAGCTCTCCATTTTCTTCATAGAAGAGCCCGGTCACAAAGCGACCCTTTTGTTTTAAAGGATCGGTGAGGCTAATCCCCATGGCCAGTGAAACTCCACGGTCCTCACGGTAGTGATAGGTCGCTCCCCCTAAGGTTTGCATGCCAAGGTAGAAAAGAGGCTTCACTTTTCCCTCATTAAGGTAAGCAAATTTTGGCCTAAAAACATAGTTAAGACCGGTATTAAAGAAATCTTCGCCATCAATGTCATACATGGGATTAAAGTGCCATGCTTTCATCCCCATGTCTTCTGTGAGGTAGGTCATTGCTCGTGGGTAGCTTGCAAGGACAAAGGCCGCGACATCATAGAAGTAAAGATCAGCAATGTGATCGTGGGATGAGATTTCAGAGGAGGTTGTCTCGAGCGCTTCATTTCCAAAGTGGGCCATATAGGTCACGATGAACGCGCCTAAGCGAGGATAAGCAAAGCCTTTTGCCTCAAAATACTCACTTAGCCAAAGAGTGTCATAGGCACCACCAAGAAAGTGAAGACCAATATTGGGGAGCACTCGACTTGAGAAGACTTCATCTTCGATAAGCTTCTTATAGCCGCCATCTCTTTTGATATTCTTGTGAGGGTCTTTTACTCGGCGCCACACTTCTTCCATCTTCTGCCAGTAATGGCGTTGGCTAAACCAGTAGGGATTTTGAATGACATCAAAAGTACCGTTGACGACATAAGTGAGGGGAAGCCAATCACTGTCTCTGTGTTCATTGTAAATGATGGTCTCTGCATTTGTTGAAGAGAGGACGAAAAAGAGCGTAAAGAGGAGAGATTTCATCCCTCATCAATAGGATTAAAAGCGCCTTTTGTCACTCTTAAAAAGTGTTACGAAAGATTTCACCGAGGTAATAGTTGATCCCTGAGTCTTCTTGGGCACAAGCGCTCACAAGCTCCTCTCTTAAAAGAGCGACATCTTTTCGCTCCTTTTCAATGAGCTTCTTGGTTTGGGAGTGTTTCTTATCAATGGGGAGATGGGTGGTGAGAAATTGATCAATTTTCTCTAGGCGAAGGTTTTCTTTTTCTAAGAAGTCATAGATTTCATAATCTTCGATTTGTTGATTTTTCACATTTTGGATATCGGGGCCATCGGGATCAATGAGATCAAGGATATCCTCAAAACCTTCAAGGTCTTTCTTCTTTTGATCGTTTAGGAAAATCTTCTTCTTACTCATTATTTTCGCCTCCTGATTGAGAGGGATTTTTAAGATCTTCTAAGAGGTTGAGATAGAAACTCTTCTCACAACAAAGCTTCTTAAGGGCCTTATTGTCACGGGCCTTTCGCGAAAGATAGGAGAGGTCCTCGACAAGATTATGGTTATGAATACGCTCACTATAAGTCGTTGCCTTTGATAAGAGAGTCGCCTCTCTTTTTTTTACTTTCTTGATTTTCTTTCTAAAGTGCTTTGGTCCAGAGGTGGTGTCTTTTATCTCTGGAAAGTAGCGCTGCTCTATACCCATTTGAGTAACTATATAAGTGGGATAGGGAAGGAGGGGATTGAGTTCACTCACCTCAAAAGCTTTTTGGCACGCCTTAACGGCTTCGCGCAAGGGAATGTCTTTAAGATGATCAAAGACTAAAACAGTCGGGCATGAGCTTACATTATTTCTCTTGAGAATGAGGCAGATCTCATCAATATCTTTAGTTTCAATTTCTATTTTTTGTAAAAGAGGTAAACGCATTTCTCTATTATAAAGGGGAAAAGTGACGATGAAAGGATAAAAAAGTCCAAAACCTTTAAAATTTGGTTAAAATGAATGTATGGCATACGGATATGTTCATTTACCTGAGGAGTTTGTCACTCTCTTGCAATCAAATATGCAAACGAGTGGCAGTGGCTACGCTCGTTTAAAACGTGATTATTGGCAGCGTCCTCATTTTCAATCAGTTCTCTCAAGGGCGACGGCCGATTTAGGTAATCGCCAAAGCTTTGAACAGTTGATCAATACTCTTGGTTGGCTGGGACTGCGCGATCGACTGGCGGCCTTTTTCTTAGAGCATCAGGCAAAGGGATATTATCCTAAGAGTTTTACGCTTGAGAGTATTGAAGATATTTTGGCCTTTGAAGACGAGGTTAAATCACTCAATCTCAATGGCTACAGCCGCGCCTTTCTCATTGGCTTCTATCTCAAGATGGGCCATTACGAAGAGCAAGTTGCCCAAGGAAAACCCATTCAAAAAAATATCGCCCTCATATCCCAGGACGTCCTTGATGTTTTGGCCTTGGCCAAGACAAGAGTGGCCCAGGTGGATTGGCTTTGTTTGAGTTTGCACTACCTCATCAAATTTAGAGGAGTGGACAAGGTTAAAAAACTTATTCGCGGCGGTGGTGGTTACAGCAGTCTTAAAAGCGAGCTCACTCCTCAACAAGAATTTACAATGATGAAGGCCTTCCTCGCTTATGGGGCGAGCATTTATCATAATGAAGCTTTTCACAATCCGGTGGTGGAATAAGGTGACTATGGAAAATTCAGTGTGGCAACTCATTCAAGATCTCTCAACGAAGCAAGGCATCTCAGAGATCGTCATTAATGATCCCAAGCGTGTCTTTGTAGAGAGGCAAGGGCAATTCATCCAACTCAATGTTTCCATCAGTAAGAAAGATATTTATGACTTCGCCAAGGAAGTCGCGCTCTTTAATAAGAAAGAATTTGATGCTCTCAATCCTATTTTAGATGGCAGCCTTCCTGACGGCTCCCGGGTGAATGTTATTTCTGAGCCTTATTGCCAGGGAAGTCCCGCGGTCACCATAAGACGTTATTCAAAGAGTATTCGCTCCTTTGATGATGACAATAGTGTCTTTGGCCTAAACCCTAAGTTTGTTGAATTCTTTAAGGCCGTAGTTGGCAGCCGCTGTAATATTATCGTCTCAGGTGGAACAGGGGTTGGAAAGACAACTTTTATTAATCTGCTCCTCAAGGAGATGAGCCCTGCAGATCGCGTGATTACCATCGAAGATACGAAAGAGCTCACCTTGCCTTTTCCCAATGTTGTCCGTCTTGAGGTTTTCTCACCATCAAAAGAATATAAGGGACTCTCTTCACGAGAACTTGTGAAGAACACCCTTCGGATGCGCCCCGATCGCATCATTGTGGGGGAAGTGCGTGGAGGAGAACTCTTTGACCTTCTTCAGGCGATGAACACAGGCCATGACGGATCGATGTCTTCAATCCACGCCAATAGCCCGGGAGAGTGTTTAAGCCGTATGGAAAATCTTTTCTTAATGGCGGGCTTTGAGGTTCCCTTTCAAGTGGTCAGAAAGCAGATGGCCCAAGGAATCGATTTTATTATTCAGTTAGGTCGCGATCGTGAGGGCAAGAGAATCGTGCGCGAGGTGATGGAGATCACGGGAATGGAAGGCCCCAATATTTTAAGTCAAATGGTTGCCACAACAGAAGATGGCAAGTTAAGTTTCACAGGAGTGACGCCCAGTAATCGAGACCGCCTTCACCATGAGGGTGGCCTAGAAAAGGATTTCTTTAATTGATTGAATATATTTTTCCCCATAACCCAGATGATCGTATTCTCAAAAAAGCGAGTTCTCTTTTAAAAGCAGGTGAGCTCGTTGTCATCCCCACCGACACCAGCTGGGTCCTTTTAGCAGACCCTTTTCACAAGGGTGCAGTAGAGAAGCTTTACCGAGCTAAAAATGAAGAAAAGTCCCATCACTTCTCCCTCCTCTGTGAAGACATCAGCAGCGCAAGCGAACTTGCCCATATCAGCGATAAGGCCTTTCGCCTCATTAGGGGAAAAGTACCAGGTCACTACACTTTTATTTTCGATGCCACCAAGAAAATGATCAAGTCTCTCAAAGCAAGTAAGACCGATCATCAAGTAGGCCTGCGCTTCGTCCCTCAGCCCTATATCACCGAACTCCTCAAAGTTCACACCAGCCCCCTCCTAAGCACCAATATCGACTCCCACCTCCTAGGCCGCCCCCTAGAAGAGGGCGAAGTCTACTCCTACGAACTAGAAGAAGCCCTCAAAAGCACCGCCTCCCTCATCATCGACCCAGGAGAACTCGACTTCGTCGGAGCAAGCACCATCATCGACCTAAGAGACGGCCACGAAGACCTCATCCGCCTCGGAGCCGGCGAACCCCTCTTCTAACCAAAAGGTGCCAGGTTGAGTTTGGCAAGAATGAAAATAAAGAGAGGGGACTAAGCCCCTCCCGTCCTCTGAGCAACCTTCCAAATATAAGCCGCCAACCGATCCACCTGATCTT
>CATLOT010000026.1 GCA_950054155.1 uncultured Bacteriovoracaceae bacterium | reverse complement strand
GTTTCTGTGCTTGGAACGAGTATTTTTGATCAGACTATAAAGGACCTTCTTTCCATCAAAGGAAAAGGCAGGTGAGATCACAGTCCCCTTGTGATGAGTGAGTCTTTTCTTATTAAAGCCATCAAAGTCCATAATATAGAGTTCTTTGATGTCATTACCACTCCCCGAAGCAATATCACTTACAAACACAATCTTTGAGCGGAAGATGGACTGGGTTCCCGTTATTTTTTGGAAGAGAACATCCGTAGCGATATGTCCCTTTTCTCTAACATTCGAACTATCAAAGATTACTTGAACATCCTCGAGGGCTTTTTCTTCATGAACTCCAAAGAGGGTCAATTTCGCTGATAACTCTCCTCCCAAACTCTTTTGAAAAGAAGAGGTAATATAATAGCGCAAACCCTTAGCCTTTAATTTACTGTAGTCATTGCTTGCAATCATCCCTTCATAGCCACTTGATTTAACGGACTCAAAGCGCTGACGATAGAAAGCAAAATCATTTTGGATTAGTGTTTGAAGTTCGTTGATAGTCTTCTTTTCAGAAGCACTCGCGCTTGAGGGAACATTTGTTGCGACAAATGTCATTTTGTCTTGCTCCACTTCAGCTTGACCGACGGCAACGACGGTTAAACCTTCCTCAGAAAAGGCATTGAGCATCAGAAAAAAGAGAGAAATGATGAGCGTAGTTTTTTTCATTACAAATCCTTATTCGTTAAAGTGGAAAACCTAAGAGAATATCCCCTCTCGCCGTCATTGCCGCAAGATCTGCTGCCGGAGCGGGAAAAGGAGAAGCCTGCTTTACCGCATTTATTGCTCTTTGATCGTATTCAGGATTTTCACTCTTCTCATAAACAACCGCTTTGAGAAGTTTTCCTTGGGAGTTGATAAACACTTGTATTCGACATTGATAATTTTCACTAGCAAGATAGCTTGGAAGCTTCCAAAACGGTTTTACGATTGCGGGTAGACCAGCAGCGTATTCTTGAAGAGCGTTTAAATCTCCACTCGCACCGTTACCGACAAGCCCCTTGCCTTCCCTAACCTTATTCCCTCTTTTAATTAATCCTTGGAGCTTAGCCAAGGACTGAGAATCGATACGCTCCTCTTTCTTCTTGGCCTTCGCGGGTCTTACATCTTCTACCTTATCTTTACTATATTGCTTCATAAGATCAGCGAATGAGGTTTTCTTTTTCTCTTTGATAAACTCTTTTCCTGTATCAGGAGTTTCGACCTTCGGCTCAGGGGCTGCAGGTTTGGCTGGCGCGGGCTTTTCCTCTACCGCTACACTCTGGAGTGCCTTTAACTCTTGAAAGGTCTTCTTAGGCATTGCGACGACATCAACCCTTACTGAAGATTGAACGAGTTTAATATTGGCCTTGCGTTGTTTGTCGAGGTTACTCCACTGCCAAGCTGAAAAGCCAAGAGCTAAGACAATAAGGATCGTATGAAAAGAAAACGACTTTCCTGTATAAAATTTGAATGATTTTACACCAGGTAGACTTTGCACTTACTTATCACCTTCAATTTCTGTGACGAGAGCAATATTCGTAATCCCAGAGCTTTTAAGAAAGGACATGAGTTTAGCCACAGCTCCATACTTGATGCCATAGTCAGCTCTTAAATAGAGTATCTCAGACTTAGCTTCTTTAAAGCGCTCCTTCACCAGAGGTAAAACCTCACTCTTAAGAACCTTGTCTTTACCTAGGAAGAGTTCTCCCGATAATGTTAAAGAGAGAACCACTTGCTGAGTCGTTAGGTTCATAGGATTAACTTCTTTCGTTTTTGGTAACTCTAACTTGATGCCATTTAACATAAGGGGTGCTGTAATCATAAAGATAACCAGAAGCACGAGCATCACATCGACAAGAGGAGTCACGTTAATCTCTGAGATGGTCCCCCTCTTTCCTTTTCCTACATTTGCGCCCATTTTAGACTCCTTTAAAGGATTGCTCTTTCAACACTATTGAGGAATTCATTTTCAAAAGATTCTACTTGAGTATTAACTGCCCCTACTCTGTTATTAAAGACATTAAAAAACCAAACGGCTGGAATCGCCGCTGCGAGACCAACGGCAGTGGCGACTAGAGCTTCAGCAATACCAGGGGCGACAGCATCGAGAGTTGCACCTCCACTAGCAAGACCAGTGAAACTATCAATAATTCCCCAAACCGTTCCGAATAATCCGATAAAAGGAGAAACTGAGCCAATTGAAGCAAGAGTTGAAAGTTTCTCTTCAAGTTTGAGATTAGCTTGATTAACCCCTTTCTTCATTGCTCTTTCAATCGAATCAAGACCAAAGTTTTCATAATGGGACTTAAGCTTTTCTTCACCAGCTTCGCCAATATAACGAGTAAATTCATTATAGCCTTCCTCAAAAACAGCTTTATAAGGAGAGAAGGGTAAGTGGCGTGCCTGTTCGGCGGCTTCTTTTAAATTTGAAGCTGACCTGAACATTTGTAAGAATTGCTCATTTAAAGTTTCTGTTTGATCGAGCACTTTCTTCTTCATGAGAACAATCGCCCAGGACATTACAGAAGAGAGGACAAGAAGGAGGAGGACACCTTTTACCACCCAACCTGAATCCAACATAATTTTGACGATATCCATTTCACCGCTCATGAATCTTTAACTCCGTTTAAGATTTTAACAACACTTGCTAGTATAACAATTTCCCGATGACCTTTCGAGGTGGGGAGGAATTGATCGCTATAATTGATTACCTATCTAGGTTTTTATGAATATCCAATTCGGCGGCGGCGCAAATAAAAAATACTCAATACCGTAAATACTCCTACCTCTACCCCACCGATGGTGTGAGAAAAGCGAAAGAAGGAGAACTTATCAGCCCACAAAGGATCTACCCCAAAGAAGACACAAAGGGGAACGATATAGAGAACAGTATAGACACAACTATGAAGCCAAGCATGGTCGCCTCTTAGCTTTAAAAAGAAATAAACCATAATAAGGTGAAAAATGACGGTACCATCCCAACCTGTTCCAAAGACAAATAGGCTCTTGTGGATAACAAAAGAGAGAAAACTAAAGCAGATGATTTCTATCGGCCATTGTCCTCTTTTCAAGGGCATCCACTCGTTAAGGGCTAACAAAAGAAAGGCCTCACTTAAGAAGAAAATCGCAACCCCAAAGGAATTGACGACTATTCGATAGAAGCTGAATTCATAGTTTGGCTCTTGAAAAGGTGAACCTATGATAATGAGCCCAAGGAGGGAGAACACTAAGCAGATAAAGACTTCCTTACGCCATATTCCCTTCTTAAGCTGGATTAAACTAAAGAAAGGTCTTCTCTCAATTGAAAGGACTCCAAGAAAACGGCTCATCACAGCTAAGCTTAGTAATTTACCAAGGCCTAGAATTTCCCATCCATGAAAGAAAACCCAATCTTGAATATCAGCTAAGCGATGATCGAGAAGAAAATGGAAGAAAGCAATGATTGACAGCAGGACTAAATGAACCAAAGCATTAACTAGCTGAAAGCCAAGAAAATAGTAGAGATGACGGGCTAAAGGCCCTGTTAAAAGTGATGCTTTAACCATTATGTCCGCTTTTAGAGAACTTGTTTTTTCTGGGGTTTTAACCAACCAATTTGCAGCTCAGGACTAGGATAAATTTTCAAATACTTTTGGTAAAGGATATTTGTCTTCACCAGGTTATCGATTTTATTCAAAAGAAGGAAATACCCATTCCACCACTTAATATTGCTCTTAAGCATGGCATTCATTTTATTCGTCACTTTAAATTGCTGTTGAAAGTTAAAGCCCTTATCAAAGATAATCTCGTCATACTTTTCAGAAATTTCTTTCATGAGTTTCTTATTAAGGTCTTTATTATAAAAATTGCCGCCAATGAAGTCTTTTGTCCCTTTCACGCTCACAAAATCCTTAAAGTACCCTTCTTTGACGCGAAGATAATCCTCAAGAAGAAGAATTGAAATTTCAAGTTTACTTAAATCTAAGGTTCTAATAAAAGGAACGCCTAGGATAAAGATGACCTCATTATTATTGCTCGGTAAAGCAAAGTGAGAGATATCAGGAGTATTCACAAGAAGAATACGATACTTAACTTCAAAAAGCCCAAGGTCTTCAAGAAAGCGGCGAAAAGAGACCTCAAGACCATAATCGGGTTTCTTAAAATCCCATTTAAGGATTGTCACATTTTTCACAAGCCAGTATTCAGAGAAGAAGCTCCAAAATTCATCCTCAGAAGGAATATCGTAACGACGCATCTTCTGCTCTGTTCGCTCTTTCTTTTTCTGAACTATTTTCTTTTTCTTTTTCGTTACAGTCGACTTGAGGCGATCTTTTTTTATAACATCCTTGATCTTATCAAACTCGATGGGCTCGACCATTGGCTCAAGACCATCTTCTTTTTTCTCAGCAGAGAAAATACTTAGAGACAGGAGGGTTAAAAGGATTAAAGACTTCATTGTACCGTCGACCTCCCGTTAACATACTGGTCATAGAGTTTGCCCCAGTAATACATATCGGTGAGGCTGAGATCGAGGTTGTCAAAGAAGCGAGGGTAACGATCTTGAAAGCAGTTTGGTTTTTTCCGATTCAAATACTGCTTAGAGATATATCCCTTGTAGGGACCAACATGAACTTTATAGTAGCCTTCTCGCTCAATAATCTTTCCTTTTACCCCTAATATTTTAATCGGATGACCACAGCTGATCGTCGAAAGCGACATGGAATAACGCGAAGGATTCTTATGGATATGCCCAAAGAGATGGTTGTAATAAGCAACCCTTACTGCACTCTCCTTTGCCTGGAGTCCAAAGGAAAGAAAAATGAGGAGAGCGGCTAAGGTGTTCTTCATTAAACCTTCCATCGAAATTGAATGGTTTCCCACTCATGGCATTGAGGACAACGCCAAAAGATCTCATCAGAGTTATAACCACAATTACTACAGTAGTGCTTGGTAAGAGATTGATGAAAGTTTTCAAGCAATCCCTCAACTTGATTGACGGCTTCATCTCTTTTACCAAGTTGAATCAGAAGTTTGATATACTCACTCTTCATGACCTCAGATGGGTTTGAGTTTTCACTCATAAAGGCTTCCATCACAGCATTGGCATCATCAACTCGATCAGCCTGTTTTAAAAGACGAACCCGCGTTAAGACAACACTTGGAGAATGAGAAAGTTCGCTGTCATCAATTTCTAAGAAAAAGCTCTTAAGTATATCAAAGCGCGCTTTATAGCTCGTCTTAATATCATCATCACCTTTAAAGCCCTCACTTAGGGATTCAAAGATGAAGGAAGTATACATGGGGTGCTCTTTAAGGAGTTCAATAAGAAGATCCTTAGCTTGATCCATATTTCCCGTCGTTAAGTGCAGCCTTAGGCGCAGAATCTTTGCCGACACAGAGGGAGCAAATCGAAAGGCGTCTTCTAGGTCTTCGTTGCAACGAGCGAACTCCCCTTTTTCAAAGAGGGTTTTAGCTTTTTGAACAAGGATATGGCTTATGGTTTCGGCTTGGTTTTCGTGTCCCACCTTACTCAGCATAATACGGTAGTTATAAGCCTGATCCCAGTCTTCAACATCTTCAAAGATACGACATAGAGACTGAATAACTTCATACTGATCTCTGTTAATACGAAGAACGTCTTTGTAGGTCTCAATAGCCTTATCGACAAACCCACCTTTATCAAAGTCGACAGCAAGCTCTTTAAGACTTCTTAATCGATCGGCCTCACTAATGTTCTCCCTCGCGATAAGAGAGCGATGGATAGAAATCGCCTTTTCAATTTCGCCGTTACTGCGGAAGAGTCCTCCGAGAGCAAAGTATGTTTCTATTGTCTCTCTATTAATATCTACAGCACTTAAAAACTCTTTAATTGCGAGATCTTTATTTCCAGAGATCAGATACTGGGTCGCATTTAGGAAAACTTTGGATTGAGCTTCAAAAATGGAGTTACGGTAGCGCTTCGATAGCTTTACCCCTGTATCCCTCTCCGTCATATAATGATAGATGAGTACAAGAGTGAGTCCCACAACAACAGTTGCAAGCATATGATCTTGAAACCAATTTAAATAGACATCTAAGGTCATCAAATTATCCTAAAACTAGCGGTACTCTAATTGCGGCACACCACTCGTTACATTTGCTTTATTAAGAAGAAGCCTAATATCAGTGACCGCCTCATCGAGATTATCCATCATGGCCCATAGACCCGTCTTCTTTTTCTTTTCAATAAACTTAAAGGCAAACTCTCCTTCAAGCTTCAATTCTTCATGAATCTTGCGACCCGCTTGCCATAGACTTCCTACTTCATCAGCAAGTCCTAGCTCGACAGCTTGTTGTCCACTGAAGATTTGTCCTTGTGAAAGCTCAGTTAGGTCTCCCTTAATCCGTCCTTCACGAGTTCTTAGGATATCTTCTCTAAATTGGTCATGTACACCAGAGATCATATTATTAAGAAGAGACTTCTCTTCTGCTGTCATTGATCGATTCGGTTGGCCGATGTCTTTGTAGCGACCTGCTTTAATATTTTGCTGATTAACCATCGCCCACTCATAGAGCTTTGAGAGATCCATAAACTGCATAATCACACCAATCGATCCCGTAATAGTTCCTTTATTGGTGTAGATCCGTCGAGTGGCTGCACCGAGATAGTAACCTCCACTCGCTGCGATAGTGCCAAAGCTAGCATAAACGGGTTTTCCTTCCTTACCTTCCGTCGTGGTGTATTGAGAATCAATTCTTCTGATTTCCTCATAAATTTCCTGAGTGGGACCAACGGCCCCACCCGGACTATTGATCCGAAGGATGATGGCTTTTGTTTGCTTATCGTTTTCTGCTTTATGAATAAGCTTAATGAGATCTTTAGACTCCATTATGACGCCGTTAACCTCAACCACGGCAATGCTCGCTTCTTTACCAAAGCTTGCTCCTTGAAAGTCCCCTCCAGCGCTTGAGATATTTTTGATCGTATAAGAAGCAAAGATCATAAGGAGGACAAACGAAAGAAATACCACAATAAGTATTCCCATAACTGCTTTATTCTTTTTCTGGGTCACTGAAGACTCCTTCTCTCAGTAATTTTAGTCCCCTATAGTCTCCCAAATAATGGATTTTTCGTAAACTAGCGGCAATTTACCTGTGCATTTTCATCAACAACTCGAGAAACTCTAAAGTTCGTCCCCTTACTTACCGATCACAGAAATAAGATAATTCCCCTGTGGAGGATAAAATGAAGATTTCCCATGCTCTTTCAGTCACTTTCTTTCTAGGCCTCTTAACCTTTGGCGTGCGCGCTGAGGAATATAAAGCCCCTAAGATTAAGTGGCAGCAAAATCGTGTGATTCCTTCGCCTCAAGTAGCCCAAGAAAAAGAATTTAATGAATTTGGTGAAAATAGCTGGAGAATTCAAGAGGATCCTATTAAGGAGAGAAATGTTGCTTCTGAAGAGGAGCCTGAAGGGCGAAATCCCTCATCTGAGTATCCCAAGCTTGAAGAAGGTCCTCAACTCCCCAACGCCTACCAAGACTTTAAACCTATTCCGAGTCCCCGTTTCTGGAAATACCAACCTTAATTCTCTTCGGGGAAAACGACACGAAACTCTGTATTCTTTGATTCTGAATTTATTCTTAAGGCTCCACCATGGAGCCTCATTATATTCTGGGAGAGAGCTAAACCTAGTCCACTCCCCTCACCGACTGACTTAGTCGTAAAGAAGGGCTCCATCACTCTTTCAGCCAGCTCTTCTGAAATACCTCCACCACTATCCTTAAAGCTCAATTCAAGTGGCGTCTTATTGATAACCTCAATTTCAATCCACGGCCTATTTGTCTCTTTAACGGCATGAAGGGAATTTATAATGAGATTAGTAAAAACTCTCTGTAGGAGAACAGCATTCCCTTTGACGAGACAGTAATCACCATCACATTTATTTTTTATGATAATTTGATCTTCATGTTCAAATGAGCGAATACAATCTTTGATAAGGCCCGCGACATTAACATCTTTTAAATCTTCTACATATTCATCGCGAGAGAAAGTCCGTAAAGCATTAACGATCGAATCAATTCTCCTCACACTCTCCTCTGCACTCTCACAAGCATGTATCATCTTTTCCTTATCAAAGCCCCCATCCTTTATCATCCTATTAAGGGAAAATATGCGACCCGCTAAAATGGACAAAGGATTATTTATCTCATGAGCTAACCCGCCAGAGAGCCCCCCCAAAGATGCCAGCTTTTTGTTGGAAGAAAGCTCCTTTTCAATTTTCATAATCACAGCTTCATTATGTTTTCGCTGTCTTTCAAAGAGGTGGGCGAGAAAGAAAACCACCAAAGTAACAAAAGATAAAACAAGCGGTTTAATGACCGGATTGGTTGTGTATGTAACAACATCAAGAGAAAGAGCCTCATGAAACCCTAAAACAAAGAAAAGTGTACAAACACCGACATAGGTCACAAGGGCCACTCGAAAACCAACAATTAAGAGTCCAATTAAAGGAAAGATGGTCAGCCACGTTGTTACGGGAGAAGTCACTCCTCCCGTATCGAGGGAGCGCCAAAAAACCACAATAGTGGAGAGACTTATACCAAAGTAGAAAACTGAATCTCGAAGGGAAAATTTCTTAATACCAAAGGGTAAAAGAAAACAAGCAGCGATAACGATCAAGTTCAGGTAGATCGAATTAGACACTTTTGTATCGAGCAATACTCTCGCAAGAAATATAAAGGATACCAGCACTCCAATCGTCAGACAGAAGACAATATTAAGTCTGTATTTTCGCATAACTTCTGCTGTCTCGAGATCCGTAGGAATGACACCTCTATAGTCAGCGGGAAGAAAGTAATCAATGATCTTAATTTGCATAGAGCGATTATACAGAGGGAGGACCTGAATCTTAAAAAGCTCTAAAAATCAGGTCCTTACACTTTTCGTCCCTTATTTCATTTTACGAGAATGCAAAGAGAAATGGGCAATAAACTCATTAAGTTCTTTTCGAGTGCAAATTCTCATAAAACGAAGGTGTGAATAATGAGGATCTTTCATTATCGAGTGGTATCTTCTTTTATTATTCGAGTAACTTCTCAGGGTCCATAGAAGAATGGAGTCCTTTGAAAAAAAAGTACGCCAAAAAGTTTCTCTATTTCCCGTCCCTGGCCAAATCTCTTGAGCGCTCATAATTCTCTTTATTGCTCTTGAAATGGCCTGGTAATAATTAAGCCATCGCGGAAGGTCCAACCAAATAACAAGGTCGACATCAGCCCATTTTATAAAGGCAGTCCGTTGATAGTTACCATCGAGAACCCATCTCTCACAATCGAGCTCTTTTTCAAGAAGACGAAAGAGTTCCTCGTCAGATCGTCCCTTCCAGTAAGGCAGCCAATGAAGTTCATCTAAACCGACAAACTTAGCATCCATCTCCTTTGCCAGTTTCTTACCTAATGTCGACTTGCCCGAACCGCTAGTGCCCACGATATTAATTTTCTTGATTCCATCAAAAGACTCCATCACTTCTCCTTTTTTTAAGCACAGTAAAACCTCCAAACCACCAAGGTTCGGGGGGGATTAAAAATGAGAAGGCGTCGGAGCCTAAGTTGTTCAAAGCAACGCTTAGGACGGCGACCATTCCTTACCAAATATTTGGCGTAAGACACTTACTTTATCAAATTTTTTGTAAACGACAAGTTATTCCCAGAGATTGAGCTTATCTTCCATCGACTTGAGCTGACCACACGCTGCTAAGATGTCATCACCTTTTGTTGTACGAACCGTAGTGACACATCCCCCTTCATTAAGACTATTCATAAACCATTTTATGGTTTTATCACTAGGCTTTTTAAAACGAGAACCTGGGTAATCATTAAAAGGGATAATATTAATTTTAGATTCCTTCTTATCAAGAAGATTCAAAAGACCATCCACATCCTCTTGGCGATCATTGAAATCTCGAATCAAAATATATTCATAAGTGATTCGTCTATGGGCCTTTAGAGGAATTTCTTTAATCGCGCCAAAGAGCCTCTCTAAATCAAAGGCCTTATTAATAGGCATCAGCTCTGTTCTAATGTCGTTATGAGCGGCGTGAAGAGAGATTGCAATATTGACGGGAGGAAAGTCCCAGAGTTTCTTAATTTGAGGAACCAGACCTGAAGTCGAAAGGGTCACTTTACGTTGACTTAACCCTAACCCATTAGGCTCCAGAAATATTTCTGTGGCTGTCTTCACATTATCAAAATTATGAAGAGGCTCCCCTTGGCCCATGTAGACAATATTGGTAAGCCTCTCACTGTCTCCGACTTCTTTTTTCAGAAAGTGAGAGACGGCCATAAATTGGCCAACGATTTCACTTGGTTCAAGGTGACGCTTAAGCCCCATCGTTCCCGTATGACAGAAAGTACAACCAATGGCGCAGCCAACTTGAGAGGAAACACACAGAGTAAGGCGGTCACGCGCAGGAATGGCAACAGTTTCCACTGTTTGCTGATCCTTCATGCCAATAAGGAATTTACGAGTCCCATCCTTTGAAAGTCCATGCCACACAACTTTAGGAAGAGTGAGGTCCATTTCCTCTGCAATATGCACTTTTAATTTCTTTGAGATATTAGTCCAATTTTCTGGATTAGGTTCCCAGTTTTGATAGAGCCAATTGAAAATCTGCTTTGCTGAAAACTTAGGAAAGCCGCGCTCCTGCAAGTAATCTTGCAGTCCTGGCATAGAAAAGGAGTAAAGAGAGGGCTTTGTTTGAATATCCATTGCCCTCTATGTACCTAATTTTGTTATTTAAAACAAGCAGCCCTATAAAAAAGGGCTTACCTTGAGCCTTCCTTAAAGGTCTGTACAGACCTGATCTGCAACTTCTGTCTCAATGCTATGGAGGTCAAAAGAAAGCTCACCTTCACAGCTCAGATCAAAGCACTCATCCCAGCGACAACCTGAAACGTCATACTGGAAGCTTAGGCTACATTTTTGGGAATCACAGCTTAAAAACTTCAATGAATCAACGTACTTAACCCCAAGAAGACGGCCTTCATATTGAGCGATATCCTCTTTAACAAGCTTAAGAACAACTGCTTTATCAAGAGCGTGAGCTGAAGCAGCGAATGACAATAAAAGACTCGTAATAAGTACTGACAATTTCATATTTCTCTCCTCAAAATACTATTTGTGGAGAGAAAGTCCCAAATACAGGTGGCTATGGCAATGACCCCTCACCTTTTTTCAGATGAGGGAGAGATAAATTAAAGATAAGAAACGTTCACTTCCATTGCGTAGTGGTCAGAGCCCTCTCTCTCTCCCCAAGTGCGAGAGGAGTTGATTTTAAGGTCACGCACAAAGATATGATCTAAAGGACGGCCAAAGTTGTCCGAACGTCCGTCAACTTCGTAGGTTACTTCTTTATAGCCAAATTCCTTCATCATTTTATGAAGGCCTTTCTCTTTACCTTTTGACCAGGTATTAAAGTCTCCCCCAAAAACCACGGGTCCGTCGTGCTTACTTGCATAGACAAGAGCGGCATTGACCATATGAAAGAGCTTCTTCTTCCCCACAAAATTAATTGCATGGATATTCATGGTCAGGAGTTCCTTATCAGTTCCCTCCATCGCATATTTAACAAGAGAGATCATCTTAGGAGTCTTTACGACAGGCTCTCTGTAATGACTTCTCTGCCAATGAACTTCGGTCGCTTCGTATTCAGAGGCGGTTGCAACACCAGAGCGTGCGAGGTCTTCCCACTTATCAAAGAAGCTAGTAGCGAGATAATAAGTGCGATCGGCATCATTAGCGATAACACCCTTCATAAGAGGAGTTGTCAAAATCTCTTGAAGGAGAAGAATATCTTTTCCCTTCGTCATCTCCTCATAGTCTTTCTTCCAAGTATCGTTCTTTCCCTTATACATATTCCAAACAAAGATACTGATATCTTCACGAGGAAGCTTAGGAAGATTACGACCTTCATTCATTTGATAAATGACATTGGAATCAATGGGGATTAAAAATCTGATCGCCTTCGCCTGAGTAAAGTTACTAAACATAAGAGTGGCCATAAGAGCCGCCAGTAATCTTTTAAGAAACATCCGTGTCCCCTTCCTTTAAATGTTAAAATTGTCCTGTCATGATATTATCTCGATAAGACGTGCTTCTTGTAAACAAAAGGGTGAGTGAATTGTCGCTAAAACCATCTAAAACGGTTTTTTGTTTAGGTATTATCAGTATCTTGTTAGGCCTTGCCCTCTCCTCGGGAACGATTATCCGATGGTTTTACTCTATTGAAAACTTTAACGAGGAACTCATTGAAGTTAATACTGGAGTTGATAAAACGGTCATGCCAAAGCGTTTTTCGCTGATCGTTTGGAATATTTATAAGGCCCAACTCTTTCCCCAACATCCCCTTCCCTTTTCTCCTTATGATTACGACTTTGCTCTCTTACAAGAGGACTACTTTCCTCTCAACGAAGAAAGACATCAGAGTTTTAAGCGAAAGGGTTGGAACTATTTTTGGCCAGCTTTTAAAATGAAGGACTCTCTCTATGGGACGAGTATCTTTTCTAAGATTCGACCAGGTCAAATCAAAGGCTATAACTCACTTGATCGCGAACCTCTCGTTAACACTCCCAAGTCCTTTATTAGTATTGATTTAGAAGATCTTCGGCTTCTTAACATCCATGCTTTAAACTTTGTTGGCTTTGAAGCTTGGAAAAAACAGATCGATCACCTTTTAGAACAAACGCAAGGGAAGACTTATGTCATCGCAGCCGGAGACTTTAACACTTCCTCAAAGAAGCGCTTTGACTATCTCCATTTAAAAATGAAAGAAAACGGTTTGTCTGAAGTTGTTTTTAACAATGACAGCAGAGTTGTATTTGAAGATTATCCGGTCGACTATGTCTTCGCGAGAGGGCTCACTTTAAAAAGTGCTGAAGTTATGAATCTTCCAAACTTCTCTGACCACAACCCTATGGAAGTGGTCTTTGAAATCAAAGAAGACCCTAATTAAAAATCTTATTAAAGAAATTACCTTTGGAAGCATCAGGGTTTTTTAGAAAATTACCTTCTGCTTCTAACTTGGCTTTGAGATCCTCTGCTTTATAGCAGTCAGATAGAATTTCGTTATAGCGCTCTAGTGAAACAAGGGAAACACCTGAGTTTCCAAAGTTCTGACAAAGAGAGAATGAGAACTTCTGAATCGCTTCAAGGTCATCAAAAGGACCAATCATTCCCTCTGCAAGAACTTCAGGTGCATGGCCAATTTGCTCTAAATAGACTTCTTCCATCTGAACTTCATCGACCAAGCCTCTTTCATTAAAAAGACTCATCACTTCTTGGCCTTTTATTTGGCTAGCTACTTTATGCGGTCCATAGATTACAGTTAGCGGTGATAAGCGCTCGCTCATGAGAAAACTCCAAAATCAAGAGAGAGTGATCCCTCTGGTAAAAGTTCAATATCAACTTCCTTTTGGCCATGCTTGAAAGTAACTTTCTCTTCATCCAAGACTTTGAGGAGGCGAAAGTTGGGTGGTAATTGAAAACTAAACTTTCTCTTATAAGAACTAGGGTTATAAATATCCAGGCGTCGAACTTCTTCGTAGGTAAGCTCACTTGTATTGCAGGAGCGTACACGCCATGCCACCTGAACCCCTTCCGGGGGAATAACCATCATATGATTGGTTTTAAAGGTACGCAGGAGTCGGTGCCAAAACTCATGAAGCTTCTTATCTTCAAGATCAAGGAGGTCATCTCCCTCAAAGATTAGGAAACGTCCCTCTCCGAGACTCGCATTAAAGAGAGTTGTCGTGACCTTTACCTTTTCAATATCAAGATCATTTTCAAGAAAGAACGCCTCAAGTTTTTTGAGATACTCTCTCTCAAGACCTGAGCGGTTGAGAATCACTTTTCCACCACTCATAAAAGTTTTAAGGATATTGTGAAAGAGGTTCTTGGTCATATTGATGCCATGGAAGAAATAAATCTTTTCCATATCCTCTTCTTCATTCCAAGAAAACTCTAACTCTCCCTTATCGGCATAACACCAAGAATAGTATTTTTGCAGATACTCCCAAAGACCAAGGTCAGCCCATCCCGCAACATCTGGAGAAATATCCGGACGAAGATCATAGACCTCAAAAAAGCGCTTCGGCCTAAAAGAGACACCAGTCTCATCCTCAAAGCCTGAACGTAAAAAGATATAATCACTAAAAGATTTATTCACAAGCTGATCAAACATGCGCCCAAGCACACCCTTCTTAAGGCGTGTTGGCAAAAGTACACTCGATGGTAGCGCATCAAGAGAGAGGCACTCTAAAAGATCATAAGAATAAGCAGCAATACTATCGATTTGATTCACACGACGAAAAAAATCATCTTGTGAGCCTCCAATAAAACCGA
The DNA here is from genome assembly GCA_950054155.1 of uncultured Bacteriovoracaceae bacterium. Taxonomy (GTDB): domain Bacteria; phylum Bdellovibrionota; class Bacteriovoracia; order Bacteriovoracales; family Bacteriovoracaceae. The sequence continues at coordinate 40,298 of CATLOT010000026.1, read as the reverse complement.
CCCTTAAGACACCTTCCCAGTTGCCACTAAGACCCTGCTCACAGGAGTCTGCATAAATAGAGCGAATGACCTCTTGAAACTCCCATCCAAAACGGTGTTCTTGATCAGGGGTCATCACTTCATCAAGATCAGGGTTCTCATCCCTCTTCGCTTGAAGAAAGCGGCTAAACCCTTGCTCATAGACAGAACTATGATCTTTAATTGTCGATTGGAAACCGTTCAAGCTCACATGACCACAGTCCATACCCCACACATCACAAGCGAGGCCGTGTTGAGAAAAATAGCTTCCAAGCTCGTTGGTGAATTTTCCATAAGCACGATAAACTCGAGGATCAAAGAAAGAGTACATCTTATGAAGACTTCCCTCTTGATCAACAAAGGCCTGAACCTTTCCCTTACTATCAATCATCGGTGTCCTGGCCAGTAAAGGCGGCAGACCACCATTAGGTAGAAAGGGGCAAGGACTCATTGGCACTAAGAAGACGACTTCTTTTCCAAACTCCTCAGCGATGCCCACTAACTTCTTAAGGTCAGTCTCTGGCTTTTCTTGCGCAAAGTCATAGGAGTCTCCCGTCTCACTGTGAAAGGCCCAGTTCAAGGGAACCAGGACTTTACTCACTCCCACCATGCTCTCAAGCTTACTTCGCCACAGCGAAGCTGATGTTTTCCAATAAAAAAACCAATTTTCCCCGGGAAAGACAGCGTCTTCATCCCTTATTACGGGCGTCGTTAATGACAATTCGACCTCATTTAACACAATTAGACATCCTTATATCTTAATAATGCCGCATTACTTGTCATGTTTTCAAGCGCTTTGCTAATATCCCTTATCTTTAATGTCATGCACAACCAAGGAAATGCCATGTGGTACTTCTCTGATGAAGAGAAACAACTTCAAGAAGTTTGCAAAGATTTCGCGCGTAAAGAGATCTTACCTCACGCTGAAAAGCACGATACCGACGAAACCTTTAATATAGAAGCCTTTAAGAAGATGGGAGAACTCGGTGTTCTCGGCATTACAGCTGACCCTGAATACGGTGGGGCTGGAATGGGCTGCCTCGCAGCGACGATTGTTATGGAAGAGTTTGGTAAGGCCTGCCCGGGACTTACTCTAAGTTTCCTCGCCCACTCAATTCTTGCCGTCAATAATATTGAAAACAACGCAAGTGACGAGCAAAAAGCAAAGTACCTTCCAAAACTTGTCACAGGTGAGCATATTGGCTGCATGGGCATGAGCGAACCAGAATATGGCTCAGATGCTGTGGGGATTCAAACGCGCGCCCAGAAAGACGGGGATCACTACCTTATTAATGGCACAAAGATGTGGATTACCAATGCACAGTACTCTGATATTGCCTACGTCTACACAAGAACCGGTGAAGAGAGAAAGAACCTCTCAACCTTTATTCTTGAAAAGGCTAAGGGACACTATGATGTTGGAAAACCCATCCACAAAATGGGAATGCGTGGTTCCCCTACTGGCGAGCTGATTTTTGAAAATAGCAAAGTAGAAAAAGAACATCTCGTTGGTAAAGAGGGAGACTCTGTTTACCACATGATGAAAAACCTTGAAATTGAGAGACTGACTATCGCAGGTATTTCTCTGGGGATTGCTCAGGCTTGCGTTGATCAATGCCTCAAGTATGCCAATGAGAGAAAGCAATTTGGTAAGAATATTGGTGATTACCAACTCATCCAAAAAATGATTGCTGAGATGGCGACTGAAACGGAGATGATGAGAAACTTTCTCTACAATCTTTGTTACCGTTATGATCGTGGTGAAAAAGGACCGGTAACTGCAGCAATGGCCAAGCTTCAAGTTCCCAAGATGGCGACAAAGATTGCTCTTGATGCAATTCAACTTCATGGAGGCTATGGATACTCTCGTGAATTCCCTATTGAGCGCCTCATGAGAGACAATAAACTCAATGAAATTGGAGCAGGTACCAACGAAGTCATGATCATGATTATCGCTAAGAACCTCCTCAAAGAAACAGCACAATAGACAAGGTTTTGATTAAATGAATGAATTGCAAGTTGAACTTAAATCACAGCTAGAGAAATTTCGCCTCGCCAAGATCGAGCCTTACGCAGAAGAGGATGATGCGAATGAGAACTTTCGCATGGAAGTCTTCCAAGAACTTGGTGCTCTTGGTTTTTGTGGCATGACGATTAGTGAAGAATATGGAGGCGCAGGACTAGGTTATAGTGATGCCTGTATTGCGCTTCAAGAGATTGCGAAATCAAGTGTTGCTTACGCTGTGACCGTAAGTGTTTCAACGATGGTTCAAGGAATTATTCAACGCTTTGGCAATGAAGAACAAAAGAAGAAATACCTTCCCGAGCTCACCAGCGGCCAGGGCATTGGGGCATTCTGTCTCTCAGAATCAAGCTCTGGTAGTGACGCTAAAGCTCTTAAGACCACGGCAAAGAAAGTTGAAGGCGGTTATATCCTCAATGGCTCTAAAATGTGGATCACCTCAGGAGGAATCGCTAAGACTTATATCGTAATGGCGAGAACTGGTGGTGAAGGAGCGAAGGGAGTCAGCGCCTTTATCGTAGAAGATGGCACAGAAGGCTTCTCTTTTGGAAAGAAAGAAAAGAAAATGGGCTGGAAGGCAAGCCCGACAAGAGAGGTTCTCTTTCAAAATTGCTTTATCCCTGAAGAAAATCTTATTGGAAATGAAGGTGAAGGTTTTAAAGTAGCACTTGGTGGTCTTGATGCCGGCCGTGTAACCATTGGTGCCATCGCTGTTGGCTTAACAGAGAGAGCTGTCGAAGAGTCCGTTCGCTATTCTCTTGAAAGAAGTCAATTTGATCAGCCTATCTTCGACTTTCAAGGTCTTCAATTTATGATGGCCGATATGGCCACAGAGCTTGAGGCAAGTCGCCTCCTCGTTGAAAGAGGAGCTGAGCTTCTCGATAAGAATCAGATCAACTCTAAGCTTTGTTCAATGGCAAAACTAAAAGCGACAGATGTCGCCATGAAGGTCACGACTGATGCCGTTCAAATTCATGGTGGTGTTGGCTATACCAGCGAGTATCCTGTCGAGAGAATGATGAGAGACGCTAAGGTCCTTCAAATCGTAGAAGGGACCAATCAAGTTCAACGTGTCGTCATTGCCCGTCATTTAAAGAAGGAAAATTAAATGAGCCTTTCTATTCGCTTTGATAAAGAAGAGCGTATCAACTCTCAGTATCAAGACTCTGCTTTTATTCAAAGCTCTTGGAAGAAGTTCCTGCAAACGATTGAAAGTGATGAAATCGGCTTCTTTCATGTCAACCTCCAAAAAAAGCTTCTTCAAAGCTGTATGGAAGTATATGAGAAGTTCCAAAGCCGTACTCATTTTATTCAAGTCGGTATTGGCGGCAGTAGCTTAGGGCCAGAAATGCTTATTTCAGCCCTTGGCAACCACAAGCGTGACTTCACCTTTATCAATAATATCGATCCCGAAATGCTTGCGGATCAACTTGAGAGAACAGATCCCAAGAAGGCCCTCTTTTACTTCGTTTCTAAAAGTGGAGGAACTGCCGAAACCAATGCTAGCCTCGCCGTTATCTGTGACTGGCTCAAAGATTTTGGTATTGAGGAAAAAGACTATAAGAACTACTTTGTCTTCGCTACCGACCCCGTTAAGAGTGACTTCCTCACTCTCAGCAAGGAATGGGGCACTCATTGCCTTGAAGTCCCTTCCAATGTTGGAGGTCGCTTTAGTGTCCTCACACCCGTAGGCCTTCTGCCAGCGCTCTTTGCAGGTATTGCAGTTGAAGATCTTCTTAAGGGTGCTCAAGAAATTAAGAAGACCCTGCTTCACACAGACCTTCCGCAAAATACCCTTATTCGCACGGCCCAGTATCTTCTCTCGTTAAAAGATGAAGGTTTCAATCAGACTGTGCTCATGCCCTACTCTTCAAAATTGAGGGACTTTTCCTTTTGGTTTGTTCAATTATGGGCTGAATCCCTTGGAAAGAAGAAGGCCAATGGTGAAGTGACAGGACTTACGCCACTTCCTGCCTATGGTGCCACTGACCAACATTCCCAGGTTCAACTCTTTATGGAGGGCCCCTACGATAAAGTATGCCTTCTCCTTGAGATCGAGAATCCTTCCACGGACTTTTCTCTCAAAAATGAAGCAAGCACTACGAGTCTTAAAAAGCTGAGCCCTTATAATCTGGCAACCCTCCTCAAAGCGGAGCTTAAGGGAACAGAAATGGCCCTTGAAGAGGCCTCTCGCCCCTTTATCAATATCAAGATAGATCAACGAGATGCCAATCATTTGGGTCAGTTAGTCCTTTTCTTTGAGTCTTTGACTGCTTTAGTCGGTCTCATGCTCGATATTAACCCTTTTGACCAGCCTGGTGTAGAGGCCGGAAAACGCTATGCTTTCCAGTGGTTAGAAAAATGCTAAATTCTTAGCGCACTCTATCCGAGAAACGCTTCTACCTAGTTGAAAATAATAGGAGCAGAGGCTAAAATTGACATTATTTTACTGGGTTTAGCCTTAATAAAATCAAGGAACTAGAAATGGCAGGTGACGATTCAACCGTCGTTTTAACAGACATTAAAGCAGCACTCGCTGCGGCCGAAAACGAAGCCGCTCAAAAGCCTGCTGCACTCTTGGTCGTTGGCGGAGACCTCAACGGAACAATCTTTGACCTCGCTGAAGGCGAAGTCTCAGTTGGGAGAAACCCCGATAACTCTATTCCTTTAGAGTTCAATGGAATTTCTCGCTACCACTTCAAAGTCATCTCTGGTGGTGGAGACTCTCATGTTGTTGAAGACGCTGGTTCTCGAAATGGAACTTTTGTAAACAACAAGAAAATTGAGGGTCAGCAACAGCTTAATAAAGGCGATATGATCAAGTTAGGAAATATCGCTCTTAAGTACCTTCCTAAAGGTGATCCGGAAAGACTCACTTACGATAAGCTTCAACACGAAGCCAATACTGATAAGCACACTGGTTGTTACAATAAAGGTTACTTCAATAACGCCCTCGACTTAGAGGTTAAGAAATCAAAAGTTACAGGTAATCCCCTTTCACTTATTGTTTTTGATCTCGACCACTTTAAGAAACTTAATGATGGTTACGGTCACGATGCAGGTGACTTTGTCCTCAAAGAAATGGCCGGTCTTATTCGCAAAAATGGCGTAAGAGATCAAGATATCTTTGCTCGCTATGGTGGCGAGGAATTCGTTATTCTTCTCCCCAAGACCAATCTTAAACAGGCCTTCGAAATCGCTGAGCGATTAAGAAAGCTTGTAGAGAGCCACGAATTTATTTACGAAGAAAAGAGACTACCCGTAACGGCATCAATTGGTGTTGCAGACTATCGTCAAGGAGTGGCGACAGGTACTGACTTATTTAAGAGAGCTGATGAAGCCGTCTATAAGTCTAAGCAAGGAGGAAGAAACCAGGTTAATTTCTATCGGGCAAAATGATTAATCAATCCCCCCCTGGTTCTTCTGAACAAAATGGTGAGTCCTTATCTCAAAGAATTCACCTTCTTCCAGAACATCTAGTCGATCAAATTAAAGCTGGCGAGGTCATTGAAAGACCCGCTAGCCTTATTAAAGAGATTATTGAAAACGCTCTAGATGCTCACCCCACCCAGATCGACCTTCACCTCATCAATAATGGCCTTGACCTTATTTCCATTGAAGACGATGGCGATGGGATGACCTTTGAAGATCTTCCCTACGCCTTTTGTCGTCACGCGACCTCTAAGATCTCTCGCTTTGAAGATCTCTATAACCTACATAGTTTTGGTTTTAGAGGGGAAGCACTGGCTTCCATAGCAGCAATCGCAAAAGTCACTTGCACCTCTGCTATTGAAGAAAACCACAAACACGGTGGTAAAATAGTTTTTCATGCAGGGGAAACAAAGGCTCACGAACGTCAAGAAAACCTAAGAAAAGGGACCTCTCTCTATATAAAGGACCTCTTCTTCAACACTCCTGCTCGCCTAAAGTTTATTAAGTCCGCTCAGTCAGAAAAGAATGCTCTACGAAGGACTATCGATAGTTTTATTTTGGCCAATCCCCACGTCAAATTTACCGTTAAGTGGGATGATCAGGATAAAGAGGTCTTCTCGCCCACAGATGATCATTCTAAGAGAGTGGCGAGGCTCTTTGATGGCCGTAAGAAGAATCCTGAGGTTTACTCCTTTGAAGGAGAATATGAAGGTCATAAAGTGTGGGGCTACCTCAGCAAAAATAGCACACGAGGAAATGCTCACAAGAAGCACTTCCTCTATGGTAATCAACGCCTTTTTACTGACCGACAAATTCATCAGACCATTCTTCGCTCAAGTGAAGGAATTTACCCTCAAGGAGAAAGTGGTCATTACTGTGTTTTCCTAAAAGTTCCCGAACAACTGATTGATGTCAATGTCCATCCCAACAAGACCCAAATCAAGTTTTTTAAGCTCTCTGTTTTAACGGCCCTCCTCTCTTCTGAAATCAAGAAGCTCCGCCTAAAAAGCAATGCTGGAGAGATCCAAGAAAGTTTTATTCCTCGCCCAGAGAGGGATTTTAATCCCCCCTCTTCAGAGAGCTCGCTCACAGAGAATGCCGAACTCTTCGCACCAGCCCCACGCTCAAAGGATAACTTTCAACCTCAAAGAATTATCTCTCAAGCTCCTCATCATGAAAGTGATTACCAAATTATTGGCTCTCACCTCGTTTCTAAGTCTCGAATGATGAAAACGATCCTCACCCATCTCAGCGAGACTTCGTTCAATCAGGATAGTGATTTTATTCCTCTGATGATCTGTGAACCGATCGAGTTCAGCTCCTCTTCTATGACTCGATCAGAGCTTCTTGAAAAGCTCGAAAGCGCTGGTCTTCAATGCGAGTTCTTAAGTGATCAGCAAGAAGAGACTTTGGTCCTTCGCGGCTATCATCAAATTTATAATGGTTTTATTCAGATTGAGAAATTGGCCCAAGTCCTTTGCCACTGGATTACAGGTCAAAGTCATTCTTTTTCAGAGCTCTTTGTCAGTCAGAATTTTATCACGAGACTTGATGAAGCTATTCCCCAAAGAAAAGATGAATATTGTCTTTCTCTAGATGAGGCTTTTGCCCAAAGAAATTTCAAGAGTCATTCACAGGGGAATTCTTCTCAATGAAACGTCCGCTCATTTTAATATCAGGGGCTACCGCAACAGGAAAGACTGCAACAGCGCTTAAGCTCGCCTCTCTCATAAGTGGAGAAATCATTAACGGTGACTCCCTCCTCTTTTATCCGGAGCTCAATATTGGGACGGCAAAACCTACACCCGAGGAGCTTACGCTTATCCCCCATCATCTTATCAATTGCGGACATCTTAGCGAACCCTATAATGCAAGCGACTATGTGGCGCAAGCTCTTGAGGCCATCGAAAATCTTCACCGCTCTCAGAAGGTTCCCATCATTGTTGGTGGCTCTGCCTTTTATATTAGAGCACTTCTCAAGGGAATGTATGAAAGTGGTGAAATCGACTTGCAAGTTAGAGAAGAGATAAGCCAACTCGAAAAAGAAAAGGGATGGCATTTTCTAAGAGACGAGTTAAGAAAAAGAGATCCTCTCTCCTATGAAAAAATTCATGAAAATGACCGCTATCGAACACTTAGGGCACTCGAATTTTCATACACTCACAATCGTCCTTTAAGCGAAGAGCGTCAAAGAATGGAAGAGAGTGGTCCTTACGACTTTTCGAAACTTCAAAAAGAAGCCTGGGTTCTTCATCATATTTATCTGGACCTCCCTAAAGACTTTCATTGGGAAATTATGCGAAAGCGTGCATACAAAATGATTGATGCGGGACTCATTGAAGAGGTTCAAGAGATTCTCAATCAAGGTTTTTCACCAGAACTCAAGCCGCTTCAAAGCATTGGATATAAAGAAACTATCCAATATCTTCAAGGGGACCTTAGTAAAGAAGAGCTTGGAGAGCGTATTTATATCAACACGCGCCGCTTAGCGAAGTCCCAAAAAACTTTTTTTAAGAAAACGACACCTAAGATAACCTACCACCCTCTCAATCAAGAAGAGTCAATTATGTCAGATACCCTTACCTTCTTGAAGGACCTCAATCATGGATAAGAGAAAACGCCTAAAAATCGTTATCATTTCGGATGGAACGGGAGAGACCGCAACGGCCATCAGCCGTGCTGTCATGACTCAATTCAAAGGGAGGGATGTTTACTTCACTCGTTACAAATCAGTGAGGACCTTTGAGCAAATCGATGCCATTTTCTCTGAAGCCGCTGTTCACCATGACTTGGTGATTTATACTTTAGTGGATGCAAAACTCAGAGAATATATTGCTGACGTCGCAAGAACAAAGCATGTGAGAACTCTTGATGTCCTAGGCCCAGCCCTTACAACATTTAGTAACTACTTTGATCAAGAGCCAACCAACGAACCGGGACTCCTTCACCAGGTTAACGATGACTACTATAAAAGAGTTGAGGCGATGGAATTCACCCTCAATCATGATGATGGACGAAATCTTCGCTCTCTTCACTTAGCAGATGTTGTTCTTGTAGGGATCTCAAGAACCTCTAAAACTCCCCTTTCACTTTACCTAAGTCTTCACGGCTTAAAGGTGATGAATGTTCCCCTTGTCCTAGGAACCAAGTTACCAGATGAACTCTTTATCATTGATCAAAGAAAGATTTTTGCCCTGACAATCGATCCAGAGGCCCTTAAGCAAATCAGAACAAATAGACTCTCTCGCTTAGGTGCTGCCAACCTCACAGGTGACTATGCAGATGAATCCAAGGTCATTGAAGAACTTGAGTGGGCCAATAGCATCTTTAAAGAAAATAAGCGCTGGCCCGTCTTTAATGTCACAGATAAGGCGCTAGAGGAAACAGCCGCAGAAATCATGCGGCTTATAAACATGCGCAAGAATAATATCTTTAAGCAAAAGAGAGAGGATTAGAGCTGGCAAAGGTCGATTCGTTGGCCTTCCTCTTTAAAGGAGAAGCTAATTTTCCTTTCAATAGATTCATTAATCTTCTTAAAATAAACCGTATATTGTGCCATTCCCTTGTCATTAGCGGGATATCGACCATCTCCCTGAATAGGAAATGAAATCCCAATGGGCGAAGACATCGGAACCTTTTCTGTTCGCTTTTCACCATACAGTTCAAAGGAAAGGGATCCGTACATCTTACATCCTCTCGAGAGGTAGAGAAATCCAAAGGATTCTGCAGGCATTGGCGGAATCTTAATGGTTACAGTCTTTCCTGGAGGGACGATAATCTTTTCCGTAAAAGGTCTATAACCTGGTTTTTCAACTCGAAGAAAAACTTCCTTCTTTGTTTTAATATCTATTTTCTTTAGAAAGTCCGGTTTAACTTCTTCGCCATTAATAAAGACTTTATGAATTTGGGCATCATAATTAGGAATACGAATTCCATTTTTTAACCTATTGGCAATCATTTCAGATTGATCTTTCTGACTTTCAGGTATGATAGGTTTGGCCACAGGAGTACTCGAAGCTGGAGCGCGATCACCTATATACTGTTTTAAAACCGGAAGATCATTTCGTCCAAAATAGGCGACACCCGCAAGAACACCAACCATAAGGATAATTTTCTTAAAGTTGTTCTTTTTGAGTTCGCCAGCCTCAATCATACCAGTCTTAGTTGTCGTGCCACGGCCCCGTTTACTTGAACGCGTACGTGTTCTTGTACCTGAATCACGAGAGGGCATGGGCGCTTTCTTCTTTGGAGGGGGCGCCGTAATCCCCATATTATCGCCATCAATCGCTTTTACACGCTTAGATTTGGCGTTCCCACTCTCTCTCGCTTTTTTACGATGTTCTTTGAGACTTGTCTTTGTTGGTTGATCTTCTTCAAATCCAAAATCAAGAACTTGTTCTGACTTACGTGAAGCTGTATTATCCGAGGAAGGTTCAGAAGCGGGTTCCGTTGAACGAGCAGCTCCTCCTTCTTGTTCATTCTTCCAGTCATCAATATAAGGTTTAATATCGATCTTCCCAAACTCAAACAGCTTTTCTCTATCTTTCTTAATTTCCTCTTTAAAGAGTTCCTTAGCAAAGTAAGAGAGGTCTGATGAATTAAAGTCGGGATAATTGGCGTAGAGAAACTTAATAAGGGCCCGATTAAATTGGTCCATGTTCTCAAAACGCTTATTTCTATCCTTTCTTAAGGCCCTAAGAACGATATCATCGAGTTCCTTAGGCACATTGGGATTAATTTTTGATGGTGGTGGAATTTTACATTCTTGAATCTTTTTAAGAACCGCTAAATCATTCGCTGCTTTAAAAAGTTTTCTACTACAGAGCATTTCCCATAGAGTTATTCCTACGGCAAACATATCGTAGCGTGCATCAAGATTGAGACCATCGAGATATTCTGGGGCCAGATAGCTCAGCTTTCCTTTTATCGTTCCTGCTTGTGTCGCTTCAGAGTTTGTATTCGCCTTTGCAATACCAAAGTCGATAACTTTAACTGCACCGTCATAAGTCAACATAATGTTATGAGGTGAAATATCTCGGTGAATAATATTCGCGGCTTTCCCTGTTAATTTATCAGTAAAGGTGTGAGAGTAATGAAGCCCCTGACACACTTGAGAAATGATATAGACACTGATTTCCACAGGGAAAACAAATTTCTTTTGACGAAGACGATCAAGATACTCTTTGAGGTTTCTTCCGTCACAATACTCCATGGCCACAAAGAGCTGATCTTTTTGTAGTCCATAGTCATAGGTCTGAACAATATTAGGATGGAGGAGCCCAAAGGTTACCTTAATTTCATCCATAAACATGGTTTTAAAAGATTCATCTGAAGAGTACTGAGGCTGGATCATTTTGATCGCCACGACTTTATCGGCTTGCTCCCCGAGGAATCGTGCACGACAAATTTTTGCCATCCCCCCATCAACGAGGTGATCTAAAATCAGGTATCTTCCAAATCGTTCTTTTTGTTCGGCCATAACTTTACGTTCTCCGATAGTCTTATCGGATTAATGCCTTTAAAGATTGAGAAAATTCTTTACTCTATAATTTAACCGACTTAAACCCCGGAAAACTTACGATGAGGGGATCTCCTCCGAGTTTTCGGCGACAAATTAAGTTTGTTTTATAAAGATAGACGTTGATTCTGGCGAAGTTGGGATGCATTTTTACATTCTGATGGAAATTGGGGATAGAGAGCCTTTCGTAACCTTGTTTAAGAACCTCTGCAAAGAAGCCTTCTCTTGATATTTGCATTGGGTCCCAAGCATAAGTGAGGACCACGTAATTTTCTAGACACTGCTCAACGAGCCTTTTCTCATCATCAGAGAACCATTGATAGAAGGGACTATCCTTTTCCACTTTCGTATAAAAGAGATCAAAGGAAAGAGTTAACTCTTTAAACCAGGAAACACGATCAAAGACTAAATCGTCATCCCAGCGCTGATTCTGGTAGACACCGCCACCTATCGTATAGGTCCCCTTCTTCGTCATATTCTTATTCAACGTTGTACAGCCAAACGCCAAAATAAAGAGGAGTATTTTAATTACGAGAGATGACCTGCTCATGCCTTATGCCTTTTGAAAGAATTTATTGTCTTCTAACCAATTATAGACACTATTGAAGAGATTTTCACAATCAAAGTGATGAAAGAGATCATGATCTGCCTGAGTAAAGGACTCAACTTTACAATTAACAATGCCCTTAGCGAAAAGTTCAGCGATACGAGAAGAATAGAGCTTCCCCTTTTCTGATATCCCCATAAAGACGGGAATATCTAAGTAATAAGCAGATGTTCTCATTAAACTAGCGTTATGCTGCAATTCAAAGAGGCTCCCAAGGGAGATGGAATGATTCACGAGCGGATCACTATCAAATTCCTCTGCAATGAGAGTATCACCAGCAAAGAGCTCCCCTGCCAGATGAAAGGGGAGTCTTAATTTAGACATGAGGAGGCTTCCCCCACGCGCTACTCCTTCAAAGAGAGAGGGGATTTTCCAGTGTAACTTCAAAGCGGGATTAATGAGAATAAGCCCGCTTAAGTCTGACTGAAGTTTTGAAAAATAGTGATGATAGATCTTAAGCGAAACAATGGCACCAAGACCTAGGCCCATAATAACCGTCGGTAACTCTTTCTTACCTTCCTCATTTAAAAAGATTAAAGAATCGAGGCATAAGTCGTCGACTGAATCAATATGACCGCGTGTTCCTGAGCTCTTTCCATGTCCCTTAAAGTCAAAAGTGACAATTTCAAAAGCGGGAGCTCCTAAAGCCCTAAAGCTCTCTAAGAGCTCAATAAAGACATTTTCATAGCGGTTAGAGTGTTCACCAATGTCGTGAAAAAAGAAGAGGCGCCAAGTCGCCTCTTCATCGGTGCAATAGCGCCGCCCGTAGCGAATAGAATTATTCTCAACCTTGACCCTTAAAGAAGAGACGAGAATATCTCCCTTCTCTCCTAATGATGATTCATCGATTTTTTCAATATTCATTAATATAGTTTTGAATAGCTTCTTGCGCCTCTTGATTCAATCCATCAAAGCGCAGGCTAAACCCAGCATTGCCCTCTAATTTTCTGACAACTCTTCCTGATGCCGTAAAATGATAATTACTATTATCAGGATGCACATTCATGGAAACATTGTCACCAATCTCACAGGGAAAGTCTGAAACAAGAATTTGCAGACCACCAACGGAAATATCTCGGCAAACCCCTTCATAGACTTGTGAATTATCGTGAAAGAAAAGGCGGGCCACAAATGGCTTCCTCACATTAATACGCCTATCTTCGGGTGTAATCTGTGGAGGAAGTCCTCCGGCGATTTCATCAAAACGCTCAAAGTCACCTAATAAAACCCACGTTGACATACCTGGCGTAAAAATAAATGTCTTCTCATTGATTCTTTGTTCAGTAAACGCCCTTCCAAGCTGATTGAGTGAAAAAGGACCATACTCAGTTTCTTGACCACCGCGATCATAGCCGACTTTAATGCTGAAAACTTTTTCATTTTGTCCAATACTTGAAAGATCAAATAGAGGTTCTTCCACAGCTGCTGGCCCTTCAAAGGAACCACCCATTACTGGAATTTCATCCACATCGTCATTGTCTTCAATTTCAAAAGCGGGAGCACTTGATGGCGCTAGGATCGCACTTAACTCGTCTACATCTTTAAGATGGGCCCAATTATCAAAGCCCTTCTTCCATACATAAGAGTCTTCATTGAGAGTGCCAGAATCATAGAGCTCTTTTAACTCTACCTCTTCTACAGGTCCTACTCTCTCATTTCCTTGGACATAATACCACTGAGTTGCCACGGTGAATCTCCTCGTGCTTTTAAATAATTACAATGCTTTATCTATTTTAACGGGGCACCTCACTCTCCCCTAGAGGGAAAGAATATCCTCTCAAAACTTAAAGATTTTCCTCTCCTATACCGATGAGCCGAAGGAGTTAGATCAAAACGTGGAAAAATTTATGAAAAAACTATACCCGATTCTTTTTCTCGCCTTCTTCATCGCTTCTTGTGGAGAAGAATCCTTTGCGCCGAAGAGCCAGTACGATGCTCAGGTCGCAAACCCCATATCGATCTCAAATACTAACTCTTGTAGTGCCTTCACTCACATAAAACCCAAAGTAGATTTTCTCTTCCTCTGGGATAATTCAACTTCAGCGACTTTTATCAATAGCGCTACAAAAACAGCTCTTAATAATCTTGTTCATAGTGTCTCGGATCGCTTTGATTATCACATCATGCTAGCTCCCCTTGTAAAGAGAAGCTATGATCCCGTCAATTACCAAGCACGCATCGTTACTGAAAATACAGATGGTTTAAGTAGTGATGCTCTCAGTATGCGCATTGATATGACCTATGCAGATGACCACCTCGACACTCTTAGCTACTCATCAGGCTCACAAGAGTCAGGTATTAGCCGCTCCATTGATATTATTAAGGCAAACCACACCAATGGTGTTTTTCGTCGTAACAGTTATGTTTACGTTGTCGTTATGTCTAATCAAGATGACTCAAGCTGGAAGAAACAACAAGTTTCATCCATTGACCAAGAAAACTATCTGCGTGAAGAGCTCAATGAGTGGCTCTGCCTAAGAGGTGCTTATAACCCCCCATCGGGCTCTAGCTGTACGGGGTTTCGTCTCGACTCTCTTGAGATGCGCTTCATGAATATCTCTGCTTTTGTTCCAAAGGTGGGATCAAATACTTGTGGAAGTGTTGCCTCATGGGAACAAGGGGGAACCTATCAAATGTTCTCAGAGCGCGTCTACAATAGTAATTATATCGAAAGTGGTAACTCTATTAAGCGTCACTACGGTCAAGAAGGCAGAGCAAAGAGAGACTCTTACAACCTCTGTGATCAATCTAATTACACACAGATCTTTGATGGTATCAACAGCTCTATTGAAGACACCCTTATTCGCCACAAATACAATTATTGGCCAGTGGCCTCCACAGGATCTGCCGCTATTGATCCCAATGAAGTGCGTGTTTTTAAAAATGGAGTTGAGCAACCAAGGCTTAGCAACCCCATTCCAGCAGGAGCCTCAGGCTTTACCTTTACCAACTCCGTCCAATACGTAAACACAAGGTACGAGCCAACACCAGGTGAACCCTTTCAAGGTTACGTTGTTCGTCTCTATGGGAGCTCAATCGTCACCTACCCAGAATGTATCCGTGTGCAAACTCAAACCCCAAAAGAATACTTTGGTTATGTAGACCTGCAAACGAAGCCCGTAGAGTCCTCTATTCAACTTGAAATTAACGGAGTTAATATTCCCCAGTCTTCAACAAATGGCTGGCAACTTATGAAGTCTGGAGGTCAACCTCAATATTTTCCTAATAAAAATATTAAGATCCAAAGTCCTACAAACTTTAGTGAAGCAACTCCGGCCATTAATAAGTCAGGCTACTTTCTTAAACTCAATGGAAGTGCCGTCTATTCAAATGGTGCCACAATTGAAGTGATCTACGACCCAAGTACTTAATGAAACTTCTTAGCCCTCCCAAGCTCTCTCCCGAGGAGAAGTGTCCCTATATTGCGACCGAGCTTGCGAGGCATGAATTCTTCTTAGCTCATGATCTTTCAGCCCAAGAATTTGATGACGTTTTAAAGAAGGGCTTTAGAAAGTTTGGTGTCTATTTCTTTCGTCCCCATTGTCAAAACTGTCAGGCGTGCCGCCCTCTTCGCGTTAACGTTAATGACTTTAAACCAAGTAAATCCCATCGCCGAGTTCTCAAAAAGAACCAAGATGTCGCTGTCTCTTTTCAAGCTCCAGAATACTCTGAGGAAATATTTCAGCTCTTTCGAAAACACTCTAAACTTCGCTTTGAGCAAGAGGAAAACCATAACACAGCAAGAGAAGACTTCATTCAAACTCATTTCACCCAAACGACGCCGACTGTTTTAAGCCTCTTTCATTTACAAGATCAGCTCATAGCTGTTGGCTTCTTAGATCTCTCCCAGCGGGGAACAAGTAGTGTCTATTTTATCTATGACCCTGATTATGGAAAAAGAAGCCTTGGTGTTTTTGGGGCCCTCAAAGAAATTGAATACACTCAAAAGACAATGCGCAATTACTATTATTTAGGCTACTACGTCAAAGAAAATTCCTCGATGAATTACAAAAATCAATTTCACCCTTACGAGCTTTTTGACTGGACACAAGGGATTTGGAAAGAAACTCCACGCTAATTGCCTTTATGTAAGAGATGGTCTACCAATGAGGAATGAAAGATTTAACTAAGATTCTCATTGTTTTTCTCTGCATCACCGGCGCATCAACAATCATGATGAACGTCCTTGAAATTCCATTTGGAACGGATAACTACTGGGAATATCGTGGAGTTTTCTTTCTCTTCTTTGTGACTCTCTTTCCAAGACTCACCCTACTCTTTAGCTCAGTGGCCAGTGGCGGACTTCTGTGGTGGCTTGCTTGGCTTATCAGTCCACGCTTTCTTGTGGCCTTTTTAGCAACAACGACATATTGGCAAAGTAATCCCATTCTCGTTCTCATTGCTTGGCTCGTGGCCTTAGGGGGAGAAACTTCAGAGAAATCGATTGTCATTAATCGAGGTCGTCCTATGCGCTTTCGTGCCGATATCAATACCAAGCGTGATGATTACCAAGGAACACCCCGCTACAATGTGAGTGACAGCGATACCTTTGAAGCCGATTACGAAGTCAAGAATGACTAGTACTTTGATTCACCTTGCTTCGCTTTTATCTCATTCACCTTCTTAATGGCATTTTGAACGACGAGAGAGGGAAAGACTAAGCGAAGTTTTTCGATATTAATGACAGAAGTTAAGGTATTCCCTTCCCCCACCAAGATATCTTCAGCAAGACCTGACTGAATAGCATCTCTAAAGTCTTCATCAGAAATAGGAACATTCCTCTCTTTAAAGTCATTGAGAATTGCGGAAATATCCGCCATGGCCTGAGGCTTGTCAGCCGCTTTTAGCTGTTCAATCACTCGACTTAAGAAACGCTCACACTTTGTGGAGATAGAAATTTTCTTAGCATCATCAACAAGACGCTGCTGATTTAAGAAAACACTTATTGACCTAAATTGATCCACATTCTGCGTTCTCAGATTTTTAGGAAGGCCATCGTCATCTTTAACCATCTCAATCATACCGGTCTCCTTGAGGAGAGCGAGAAATTCTTCAAACTTAATTTCAGGCACATTGTAGACATCAAAGAGATAGAATTTGAGTTTGTTCATATGGATCTGAGTTGAACCATTATCAAGAACTTCTCCGTGGGCCTTATAGACGAGATAAATTGTGGCAAGGGCACGAATCACATCACTATTGTGGAAAAAGACGTAGTCAGCAACCTTCCCACCCGCACCAAAGCCAACACTATTAGACTCAAGCTCTTTAACTCTTTCATTGGTCTTTCTTAGGCGGTCAGCAAGTGTGTTAATGATTGTTTTAAACCAGGGATTAAGCCCTTCCATCGTCTTTGCAAAAGCGACAAAGGAGATCTCAATGACATCTGTGGTAACAATAGCGGCTGCACTACAAGAACGCCTACGGCTCTTCTCATCAAAGTAGGCCATTTCACCAATAACTTCACCAGAACGTAAAATGGCCAGATCGACAAATCCCCTGCCCTTTGGGCGGTAGAGTCGAATCTGACCTTTTTGAATAATATAAAGTGACGTTGCCGGATCGTTTTCTTTAAAGAGGACTTCCCCTGGTTGGAAAGTCCTGATCCCTGATTTCTTTTGACCTTGAGCCGCTGCGGACATCCTATCCTCGTCTAAATATGAAGTTTAGCTAATTAAATCTTTTCTATTAACAATGCTAAAGCTTCTCCGCCTCCGATGCAAATGGAGGCCATTCCGTACCTACCATTTGTGTGTTCAAGAGCGTTCATAAGAGTGACGACAATACGAGTTCCTGAACAACCAATGGGGTGACCTAAACTCACACCACCACCATAGATATTTACTCGGTCTTTAGGAAGATCGAGTTCCTTCATCGCCGCCATCGGCACAACAGCAAAAGCTTCATTGATTTCAAAGAGATCAATATCAGTTAAGTTTACTCCGCCTTTCTCAGCACATTTCTTCATTGCTTCAACGGGAGCTGTCGTAAACCAAGTTGGATTATGGGCATGCTTGGCGTGAGCAATAATTTTAAACTTAGCTTGATCTTTATACTCATCACCGCCAAGAAGAACGGCTGCAGCACCATCATTAATAGTCGACGCATTTGCCGCTGTAATTGTTCCCTCTTTTTCAAAAGCAGGTCTTAGTTGAGGGATCTTTTCAAAGTTAGCTTTAAAAGGACCTTCATCTTGCTCAACAACGGTCTCACCCTTACGAGTTTTAATTGTGACAGGAGAGATTTCTTTTTTAAAGATTCCCTCTTCAATTGCCTTCTGGGCGCGCTTAAATGATTCAATAGAAAAGCTATCTTGCTCTTCTCTTGTGAAGTTATACTTACGGGCACATTCTTCAGCACAATTTCCCATTGGGCGATCAGAGTAAACATCCCAGAGACCATCCCATTGCATGGCATCTTTCATTTGAGTAGCACCAAACTTATTTCCTGTTCTTGAGTTAGGAACAAGGTGAGGAGCAAGGCTCATATTTTCCATACCACCCGCAACTACGGTTGAATTCTCTCCCGCGAGAATTGACTGGTAGCCCATGATGATCGTCTGGAGACCTGAGCCACAAACTTTATTAACGGTCGTACAAGAGACACTTTCAGGAAGACCTGCACTCAGCGCCGCCTGACGAGCAGGAGCTTGACCAACACCGGCCTGGACAACATTTCCCATAAACACTTCATCAATCTTGTCATTGGACATGCCCACTCGATCAAGAGCACCTTTAATGGCCACGCCACCGAGAGTTGGTGCGGGAACACTTGAGAGAGAACCGAGGAAAGAACCACTTGGGGTGCGACTTCCTGCTAAGATATAGACTGCCATATTTACTCCTTATTCATTAATTTAGCGCGTGAATTTAACCATATTGAATGGAAAAGAGATAGGAGTTACGGGTTAAACGCAGAGCCCCAACTCTAGACTCTTACGCCATTCTAGCATTTTTCCTTCGTCTCCAGAGAGTTCAAGGCCAATCACTTGACCTGTCTCATCTTTTTTCCAGCATATTTCAGTGAACTCGTGCTCGTGCCAGCGGTGACGCACCTTAATAGAAATCGTAAGGCCAGGCGGGGCCTCTCCCCTGTCACTCAAAGGTCTATTAAAATTGATAAAGTCGGGCCCAACCTCTGTCACTTTGAAGTCTTGTGGGGGATTTTGATTACCCCAATCAAAGAGAAATTTAGACTTTGAAATTATCTGAGAGAAATCCATTCTTTACCGCCTCCGTCTCTCTAGTGTATGTTTTGCATCATAATTCAGTCAAAACACTTAAAGAGTAAGGAGAAATTATGCTCTCACGCAAAGACCAGTCAAAACCAGGAATCCTACTTCCCGAAGCTTGGCGTACAAAAATTGAGGATGTCCTCTACAAGGTCTACAAAGAGCAGTGTGATGGACAAGGAAAAGCCTTTCAAGTTCACGGTCTCACCTATCCTGATGAGTTCTTTCTTGCCGTTGGCCTCTATAACCCAGATCGTCTCGAAGAGGCTCCTGTTTCTTATATTGTTAGCATGGACCTTGATGAGAAGAATAATGATCCCGAAAAAGTTCTCGATACCATCATTGACTCCATGGGTGTCTTCTTTGACACTTACTTTGCAGATCTTGAGTGGAATGACTACATAAGTGTTTGGACTGAGGCAACTTATAAAGATATTAGCTTCCACTATATTATTAGCCGGGAAAATGTCGCCCTAACGATTCAAGCGGAGGCCCTATTAAATCAATAATCCCCCTCTTTCTTCTCTTTACCTTTATCAACAGTTGCCAAAATGAAGGTGAAGCCAAATACACAAAATCCGTAACGATTTTCACTGAAAGTGAAAATATCTATTTAGATAATGAGATCGGTGAAATCAGCATTTCCTCTGGTGATAAGAACGAACTCAGCTATCAAAAGAAGGAATGGCGCGAGTGGTGTCAGCTAAGAGAGAAAGATGAAAACGGAACTCTCAAAGTTATGGTTGAAAATACTTCCTTCACCGGAAGCACAGGATGTGAAATGAAGTGGAGCCTCACTTTAAAAGAAAACACAAAGCTCCATCTCTTTCAGGATGCAGGAAGCATCGAAGGTAAGGTCAAGCTCTCTTCTCTCAACCTAGAACTTGCGGCAGGAAACGTCACATGGAAAGAAGGTGCTCATCCCGTCAACATTCAACTCTCTGCCGGTAACCTAGAGCTCATTAATACAACCTTTCCAGAAACTGGAAAGTCTCAAATTATTAGTATAGCGACGGGTAATGCATCCCTTTCAAGTCCTAAGGGATCAAAGATCTCAACAGTCATGAGTATTGCTGCCGGAAATAGCGAGAACTCTTTTAAAGCGACAGAAAAAGGCCACCTCTTAGAGATTAATATTGCTCTAGGAAATGGCACTCATTCTTTCTATTAAAGTAAAAAAAGGAGGGTCCTTCCTTATTCCTCAAAGCGAGGAGAAGCAGAACCCTTCGTTTCAAAGGCGATGTCTTGATCATCATCATCACCTTCTTCGATATCTTCATAAGACTCTTCATCTGCATCGATATCCATCTCTTTTAGGATAGCGAAGAAAGACTTCTCGTCAGTGAGGTCACTAACAAGACTTTCGATGAACTTAATAGGATATTTCTCAACAAGACCTTCGATAAATTCTTGAAGCTGTCCCTCTTCGAGGATTCGCTGCTTCTTCTTAATATCTTTCCAAGATGAGATATAGTGAAAACGACAGTAACCAGAGGTTGTCGCTGGGTTCTCACAACCACGAGCTAAACACTCATCGCTGTCAGAAGTATAAAATTCAAGAGTTTTAATAGCCTGAAAAATCTCTTTAAGAGAATACTCTCCATTGAGATCTCCAATACTTTCAGAAACCTTTTCTCTCGCTTCACTCGCAATGGTCTTCTTTTGTGATTTTGTCAGATCAAGATCCAGTTGATTTGACTCCACCTCAACTGTTTTCTTAGCTGCAGTTTTTGTCTTTTTAGGAGTTGCTTTTTCAACAGCCTCAACTTTCTTTGGTGCAGCCGTTTTTTTAGCAGGTGCAGCTTTAGGAGCAGCCTTCTTAGTCACTTTCTTAGCAACCTTTTTCTTAGCCGCTGTTGTCTTCTTCGTCACTTTCTTTGCAACCTTCTTAGTCACCTTCTTCGCTGCTTTCTTTTTAGCTGCAGTCGTTTTCTTGGCTACTTTTTTCTTTGCTACCTTCTTCTTGGCTGCCGTGGTTTTCTTTGCAACTTTCTTAGCTGCTTTTTTCTTGGCGGTAGTTGTTTTCTTCGCAACTTTCTTAGCCGTCTTCTTAGCGGTTTTCTTAGCCGTTTTCTTGGCCGTCTTCTTCGCAGTTTTCTTAGCCGTTTTCTTGGTCGTTTTCTTTGCTGTTTTCTTCGCTGTCTTTTTAGTGACTTTCTTCGCAGTCTTTTTCTTGGAAGCCGTCGACTTCTTTGAAGTCTTCTTCGCCGTTTTTGCGCGAGTTGTCTTTTTCTTAGCAGCTTTCTTAGCCGTTTTCTTCTTGGCCATACCTACCTTCTCCAAAATCTTTTTTAAAACCACGTAATCTCCATTGGTAGCACTTAAGCTAGCCTTAGGCAAAAGAATTCACAACCTTTTAACGCAGCTCTTTAAGTTCGTTTGCTGCGATAACGAGTCGCTGAACCTCAGAGGTCCCTTCGTAAATCTCTGTGATCTTAGCATCTCTAAAATGACGCTCAACAGGATACTCCTTTACGTAACCATTTCCACCAAGAACTTGGATGGCCTTAGTCGTAATCCACATCGCCGCTTCAGCTGCAAAGACCTTAGCCTGGGCCGCCTCTTTAGAATAGGGCTGATTAAGATCCTTAAGGCGACTTGCTTCTGCAATCAAAAGACGAGAAGCAGCAATCTTTGTACTCATATCCGCAAGAATAAATTGAATCGCTTGAAGGTCGCCAATCGGCTTACCAAATTGAACACGCTCAAGAGAGTATTTCTTAGCATAACGAAAAGCAGCTTCTGCAATTCCAAGGGCTTGAGCAGCAATCCCAATACGTCCACCATCAAGTGTCGCTAGACCAATGCTAAAACCTTTCTTCTCTTTTCCAAGAAGGTTTTCTTTAGGAACCTTAAGATTTTCAATGGCAATAGCCGTTGTAGAGCTCCCGCGAATTCCAAGCTTGTCTTCTTTCTTTTGAACTTCAAAACCATCCCATGCGGTCTCAACAATAAAAGCTGACATACCTTTGTGGTTATCCGTCTTCTCTGTCTTAGCAAAGACAACAGCGACATCAGCTTCAACTCCATTCGTAATCCAGTTCTTAGATCCGTTAAGGATGTAATGATCTCCCTGGTCTTCAGCATAAGTTGTCAAAGATCCAGCATCTGATCCCGCATTTGGCTCAGAAAGACAGAAACAACCAATCCACTCACCAGAAGCCATCTTGGGAAGATACTTCTTCTTTTGCTCTTCTGTTCCGTAAGCAAGAATCGGCCAAACTGAAAGAGAAGTGTGGGCCGAGATAAGAACACCAGTCGAAGCACATCCCCGAGAGACTTCTTCTACAATGAGAGCGTAGCTCATGTAATCCATACCAGCGCCACCGTATTCCTCAGGAATATAACTTCCAAGAAATCCGTTCTCTGCTACTTTGGCAATCAACTCTTTTGGGATTTGTCCCTTTTCATCAATCTCAGCAGCAAGAGGGGCAACTTCAGCATCACTGAACTTAGCAACCATCTCTCTTAATTCTCTGTAATCTTCTAATGTCATATCGTCGTCCTCTTTATATTATCTCGTCTAAAATACTTTCTTCTTTAGTTGCCCGTAAAATTAGGGGCGCGCTTTTCAACAAAAGCCTTCGTTCCTTCTTTCATATCTTCTGAAGAAAAGACAGCAGCAAATTGATCAAGCTCAAGCCCCAGACCTTTTTCGACAGTCAGGTCATTGCCACCATTCATCACTTGCTTAGAGATTTTGATAGCATTAGGACTATTCGTCGTCATGAAAGAAAAGGTCTTAAGGGCCCCTGCAATCATTTCATCCTTTGAAGCAAAGAGCTTAACAGCAAGGCCGATTCTCAAGGCCTCTTCAGCTTTCACATTGCGACCTGTATAGATGATTTCCTTGGCCCTATTTCTGCCGACGACCTTTGAAAGTCTTTGAGTGCCACCAAAGCCTGGAATAAGTCCAAGCTTCACTTCAGGCTGGCCAAAAACAGCTGTTTCCGTGGCGTAAATAAAGTCACAGGCCATCGCCATCTCACAACCACCACCGAGAGCAAAACCATTCACGCATGCAATTACCGGCATAGGTAGTCTTTCAAAGAGGAGTGTTACTTCCTGTCCTAGAGCTCCAAACTCTCTCGCTTCCTCGACATTCATATCCTGCATTTGAGCGATATCCGCTCCGGCAATAAAAGCCTTTTCTCCAGCGCCAGTAACAAGAACACCTTTTACGGTCTGACCCTTATCCTCTTCAATAAGATGATTTAAGAGCGTCTTAAGCTCACTAAGAACGGTTGAATTAAGAGCGTTAAGCTTCTTTTCACGATTGATCGTTAAATGACCAATGCCTTCCTTAACTTCAAATGTAATCGTCTCGTAATTATTTGTTATAAACATAGAAACCTCTTCCTGATTTTCGTCCCATTCTTCCCGCTAAAACGTATTTCTTTAAAAGCGGACACGGACGGTATTTTGTATCTCCAAGTCCGTCATGAAGAACTTCCATAATCGCAAGACAAGTATCAAGACCAATAAAGTCTGCAAGTTCAAATGGCCCCATCGGCTGATTAGTTCCAAGCTTCATTCCGGTATCGATATCCTCACAAGTCGCAACACCTTCATAATGAGCATAAATAGCTTCATTAATCATAGGCATAAGAATACGGTTGATTGCAAAGCCAGCAACGTCATTAACTTTTATAAAAGTTTTCCCCATATTCTCAGATACCTTTTGAACACTCTCAAAAGTGTCATCACTTGTTTCAAGGCCACGAATACCTTCCACAAGCTTCATAACGGGAACCGGATTCATGAAGTGCATCCCAGCTACTTTCTCTGGTCTCTTCGTCACAGCGGCAATCTCTGTAATGGAAATTGAAGAAGTATTTGTCGCGAGAATCGCTCCTTCCTTAGCCACTTCATCGAGCTGCTGGAAGATTTTAAACTTAATTTCTTTATTTTCTGTGGCTGCCTCAATAAGCAGATCTGCCTGACCAAGGGCACTCATATCAGTAATAGGATTGAGATTTCCCATTGTTTTCTTAACAAAGTCCTGATCCCACTTCCCTTTTTCAACACCTCTATTAAGTTGCTTCTCAATAAAGCTCATCGCAAAATCAAGTGAATCCTTTGAGATATCAAAGAGTTGAACTTTATAGTCACTCATTGCTGCAACTTGAGCGATCCCTCTACCCATTTGACCTGCACCAACGACACCAAGTGATTGAATTGTTGTCATGACGACTCCCTTTGCCTATAAAACGCCCAGAACTGGGCTAATACCGTGAAATTTTTGGTCGATCATACTTAGAGAGGGCAAGTTTATCAAATAAAACCTTGCCATGAGCGCTGGAATGATTTACAAATCTAGAACTATTTTCAGATGTTTGGTCTAGTGCATTATATTTAAACGCAGGAGTTGTTCGTGCCACATCATAAGTCAGCTAAAAAAAGAGTAAGACAAACCGTAACTCGTACTCAAAGAAACAGAATTAAAACAACAATGGCAAAGAATGCTGAGAAAAGCCTTCGTGGTGCTATTGAATCAGGTGACAAAGAAGGAGCTCAAAAGCTTCTCGTTAAGGCCCAAAGCCTTTTCGCTCGCCTAGCAAAAAGTGGCGTTATTAAGCCTAACACAGCGGCAAGAAAGACAGCTCGTCTTACAAAAGCTGTAACAAACGCTTAATTCCACTTCTTCATAGAAAGACAGTTTAAAAGCCTATCGTAAGATGGGCTTTTTCAGTTTTTACCTTCTCTATATTTTGTTGTCTTAATAGGTTTCTATTACTCTGAGGCGTAGCTTTTGGGTAAGCTCTTGAGACTTTGCCTTCGCTAGAACTTCGCACTCTCCAAAGAACTGTAATTCATCGGCCAAGTCTGCTTTAGACCAGCCTTGGGCCTGAGACTCAATTTGCTTGTCATACTTTGAAGGCTTGCTCTTTGCTCTGATGTAGCTTGGGTCAAGCATCTTTACGGCATGACCTTGCATGAATCCAAAGAATGAGCGCATGCCATCGTAATCTTCACTCAGAGAAAGGAGCTTTTTATAGAAAGAAGTCAGCCTCTTATCACCCCATCTGCGGGCCAAGTCGAACTGATCAATTTTACTTTGAGTGAGAAGGAGCGCGACATCTTGAACAGTTAAGCGCCGTGGTTCAATTCCTGAAAGCGCGAGCTTCTTTATCGCTAGGATTAACTCTCCTGGCGTATTTTCTATCGTATCTAAAATAAAGTTTTGAATCTCAAAACTAAGGGAAACACCAGTCGTTTCACAAAGAAACTTCATGAGCTTCCCATTTTCCCAAAAGCGTGGCTCACTTACTTTGAGGGTATTAAAGGACTCTGTTTTCTTACACTTTTCATAGAACTTATCTTCTTTAGAAAAACTGAGAAGAAAGAATCGATTTCCCCATTCAATATTCTCTTTTAAGAGAAACTCTTTAGCCTGAGGACTCATTTGTTCACTAAGAAGAATTTTATAGCTCTGATGGGTTGAAAAGAAGTCGAGGGTCGCAAGGTTATCTTCAAGCCAGCTTACACTAACCTCGGGTCCCGCGATAACTTTCCATCCCCCCTCGATAAAATGCTTAGGGATTGAGTTAAAGAAAATCTTTTCAAGATAGGGATCATAGCAAGAAAAGGCATAGGGACCGAACTTGCCCTCAGTCAAAAGCTGAGGATAATTCTGCTTAAATTCCCAGGGATTAAAACTAGAATACATTAATGACCAGATCCTCAAAGTCTTTAGCCGTGCTTACGGCAAGGCTCTCAACAGTTTGCTCAAAAAAGCGCTTTGTCTTGGTATAGTTAACCACACCGCCACTGTCACTTGTGACCGTATCTTTGGACTCTCGGTTGAAATTACCAGTGTAACTCAAAGTTCTATTAAAAATGACTCTTGGACTCTTAAGAATCTTCTCTCCTAAACTTGAAACAATCAGTTCCTTCTCTTCAACACTTGGATTCTTAATCATCACAAGCCTGACGCTGATTTGATAACTTGAAGACGTGGGCACGTTAAACTGAGCGCGATCACCAATAGAATCTTTGAGCTCGCCAGAGGTGAACTTGATTTGGGTCGTTCTAAAGGTGTCTCGATAACGATCCGGTGAAGTGACAATTCCAATCAGGACAGCATCACTTTTCTCACTCGCACTCCCTTGAAGCCGTAGGTCTGAATAAGTTGAAAGGACCTTCATGATCTCCCGAGTGAAGATCGGGCCAACCCCAGGAAAGAGGCTATGATTAACGAATAAGGGCACGGCCAACGTCTTAATATGACTATCCTCAAAAGGATTCCCCTTGGTCCGCACACGGTAACCAGCACAGGAGCTTAAGAGAAAGGCGAGCAATAAAAGAGTGAAGGCTTTCATGGGCCAATCTTATCTAATTCAGTGCAACTTGCCAAAGAATGTCATCAAATATGGAATGAGTCATGTTTAAGAAAGTTTCTGACCTTCTGGGTCAAAACAATTATAAGAAAAGCCACTACCGCTCTCGTAATAAAGGTAGTGAACTCTTCAACTTCCTTGACCTTATCGCCAGATGGGAAGAAGTTGTTGGCACTCGTATGGCCAAGGTCACTGTCCCTCTCAAGAACCAGGGAAAGACCCTTACTATTTTAACCAACCACTCTGCCTACTCTCAGCAACTCAGTATGCTTGAGGAAACTCTCAAAAAGAAAATTATTGCGACCTTTCCCGAGCTTCGCGGCAAGGTCCAGTACCTCAAGTTTCAAGTGAGTACTCAGCACTTTGATAAAGAACGTGAGGATCTTCTCAAAAGAGCTAATGCTGGTCATGAAAACAAAGAGAAAGTTCAAAAGCTAAAACAGAATATCCTCCATCCTCAAAGCCCTCAATATAAAGCTCTTCGCCAAGAGGCACTTAATGAATTGGGTGACCTCGTAGGCCTCGATGACGAAACCAAAGAGAGAATGGTTTCAATCTACATCCAAAATAAAATTCAATAAGACTTATAATGAAAAAGGATGGCCCCGTTCGTCTCTCTCTGACAAACGAGCCGAAAGTCAGCTGGTATTGATACATCTTCTCTAAAACAAAAGAATAAATCTCCATCTTTTTTGAGGAGTTCATGTGCTTTTATAAACCAATCCTCAAAGGCTTCCCTCTTAATTCTTCGGCATTTTTCTCGATTTAAGTTTCCACTTGGTCTTGAAGAATCCTCAAAGAAATAAGGAGGATTGAAGTAGAGCCCATCAAATAATCTAGAACTCTTAAAATTTTTAATATCTTCAATAGAAAATTCGACTTGAGAGAGTTGATAAGTTTTTCGATTCGCCTCTAAAAAATCTTTAAATTCTCTTTGAGCTTCAACTAAATGAAGAGTTCCGACTTGAGACTTTCTGGCGATTTCATAAGAAATCACACCGCAGCCCGCCCCAAACTCACATAGAGCAGTATCCACTGTAATGGTCATTCGCTCCCTAATGAATTGGCTCAAGAGAAGGCTATCTTCATTAAAGTGGTAAAAAGAGGGTTGATGATATTCATGAGTCCTTAGAGAATCAGCCACCACAGATTCTCCTCGTTCTTATCTCCCAAGAAGAAAAGCTCCGCTAAAGCATAGTGGGTTGAGCGGCCACTATTGAGTAGCTTTCGATAGAACTCTCTATTGATTTGAAAATCCGCGCGCTTGAAGTCAGGAATTCTTTTCGCAAGAAGATTCTTAATCTTTAAAGAGCGGCTTACTCTAAGAACGGTATACTGCTCAAGGGAATCTGTCCCCGCCCACATGTCTTCAAGTCGAGACAGGATAATCTCTCTCTTTTTCTTTTCTGCGGGGAAGAAATATTCCATGACCCAAAATTGGCCAGGCTGCGCATTCTTAAGAGACCGCAGAGTTAAAGCCTTTCTAAAGCGACTTCTGACTTCAGTATCACTGGTTCGATTCATCATTACCATATACCAAAAATCAAAGAACTCACTTCTCAGTAGTGGATTTTTAAAATTATCCCTTAGTTCAGTGAGAGACCAATCCGCATCAAGACGATTACGAACGACTTTAAATTCATTATTCCCCACTGCATTCGTTATTTTCTCAGCTAAAATTTTTGTTCCTTCTTCATCACCAAACTGTTCCTGATATTTTTTGAGGACAAAGATAATGAAGTCTCTAATTTTGATTTGCTCATCTTCGCTAAAGGACAGGCCGCCGACGAGGGTTATATAAGGACTCGATTTCGTCAGCTCTCTTTTGAGTTCAAGGGCCCATGGCTGATTCTTTCCCTCTACTGCAAGAAGCAAACTAAAGAATCGCTCCCACCATTCAATAGGGAGTTTTCTCACCTTTTTCAGAACATCATGACGGGTTTCAGGACTTTGCAAGCGAGTTTTATCTTGAAGAATATCAATCAACGTTAAGATTTCTTTCTTCATTACTTCAATCTGACGTTTTCTCTGCAGGAGACTTTGAATTTTCAAACGATACTTAAGGGCATAACCATTATCTTTGAGGTACTCACTTGCATCCTCTAAGGAGCCAAGATAAGGAAAATAGGCCATCACACTAAACTCTTTAGAAATCTCTCCTAAGCACTTCGTAAAAAGAGGCTTAAACTTCTCTCTCTTTCCAGCACGTATCTCAAAAATAAGAGCAAGCTTAAAGAGATAATCCTCAAAAGCCTTACACGTCTCAAGGTTTTTATATTCAGGCTGTTTAAAGCTTAATCCATTAACACTGCTGTCGACTGCGATGCTAACAAAAGGACTTTCGAGGGTACGAGTCTCTAAGAGACTTTTTTTTTACTGAGGCTTTGCAGACTTTGAGCGTGGGCCTTATTGATCCCAAGAACAGGAAAAGGCTTATTGAGAACTTCAGTGTAGTAATAGAAAACGACACCAATCGCAACGATAATGAGAGCGAGAATTAAAAAGAGATAGCGATCATTGCCCTTTCTCTCTGTGGCCACTTTTCTTTTCTTCTTTCTGACTTTCTTTTTCTTCTTCTTTTTGGGAAGAGGTGGTTCTTCATAAGGAGCTTCTTCGGGAAGTTCTTCAACAGGAGCGACATCAACAGGAGTTTCTTCTACGGGCTCCTGAATAGGAATATCTTCAATAGAGGGTTCCTCTTCAAGAGACGGGATTGCCATATTGGGATCTGTGGCATCATCGTCAACTTCTTCACTTAGCTCCTCAGCAACACCTTCCATCATCGGATATTCAAGATCTTCTGCAGAAGGATAAAGAAAGTTCTCTTCCCCCTCTTGTACTATAGTCTCGACAGGTTCCTCACGAGGAACTTCTACCTCTTGAGTGTGTGAAGAAAGACTTAAACTCGGAGACGTTTCAGCCGTCACCTCACCGACATCAGGGTAGTCGAGGTCTTCATCATTTGGAGTTAATTCCTCTTGTCCTTGCTCTTGCTCGATGTCATCGCCCATATCTGGATAGTCAAGATCGGCCTCATCGGGATAGGCTAAATCATCGTCATCAGGAAGAAGGTTATCTGACACCTGAGGTTCTTTCTTAGGCTCAACTTTAGGGGCTGGACTCTCAGTAACTGAAGCCGTAATACCATCTGGACTCGACTTCGCAGTAATCACATCCTGAGCTTCACTTATGGGATTGAAAGACTGAGGAATATCTCCATAGAGATACTTATCAATAAGATCTTCCTCTCGAATCCAAAACCAGTAGCCATTTCCACAAGTGATTTCATCATCAGCTGTGAGGCTACCCTTTTCAATTAGCTCAATAACTTTATCCTTGGTCGCTGGACCAAGGATTTGTTTATTCTTTGTTCTTATGAGCCAATTTTTTTCTGCCAAATCTTAATTCCCACCAAGGAAGAGACCAAGGAGTCCCCTAATATCTTCATCAGTAAACTTAATACCTAAACTAAAGGTCGCACTTCGCGTTCCACTTTCAAGGAGGTCTTCGCCTCTAATTCTTCCGTAGAGAACATTATAAAGTTGATGTTCAAGGGTAAAGCGAACATTGGGACCAATATCCTCACGATAATCATAAACATCAAGAGAGAACTTAGAACCCCAGTCAGCAAGCTCGTAGTCGACACCGAGGCCACCAGTTGATTGAATCAGACCACCACGAAGAACCCAGTTATGGATGTGGCGACCCATCTGAATATTGAAGCGATAAGTGTCTTCATCTTGAATTGTTTTTTGTTCCGTTGTGACATTACCATTCACATTAGACGTAATAATTGATTTGTCTTCTACACCGAACTCACTGGTAACCACACCAAGTTCATAGAATCGCTCCGGTGAAGGATAAAGGCGTAGACCAAATTGAGATTCACTCCCAAAACGAGTGTTTGCACCCGTATAAACTTCCATTTCTGTTCTTAGGTTATTCACCCTCGTCACAAGTTGGCGAACACCTGAAAGAGTTTGGCGAACTTCATCGGCAATTTGCTCTTCAACTAAGAGCTTACCCATAGTTCCCTTACCGGCCTTCAGGTCGCCCATCACCTTTTCTAGGTCAGAAGAAATATTCTTCGCGTTGGCCAAAATCTTTTTAACATCGGCCATCGCGGAATCACTATTGTCATTATTAACTTGGTAAGCGATGTCCTCTGAAAATTCATCCATATTAGCGATGATGTCATTAATCTTCTCTTCATTATCGACCATGATTCTTTTAAGAGCTTCTGTGGCAACCTTAGTATTAGCAACAAGCTCCTTAACATCCGCGAGGATTTTCCTCATGGGTGGCTCCTCACCTGGTGGAGCTAGAGACTCTTTAATACTACCGACAATGACCTTAACATCTTTAAAAACGGTGGAAGCATCCTTTACAAGGTCTTCAATCCCTCCTCCCTCAAGTGCAGGAATAAAGGCATTTTCTTCTAGGCGCTGATCATCTTTACTCGTTTGAATTTCAAGATACTTATCACCAAGAAAACCAACAGTTTTAATTTTAAGTTTTGAACCCTTAGTCACTGAAACCTTTTCGAGAACCTCAAAGGTAATGACCGCATTATTGTCAGCAAGACTGATATCTTTAATTCGACCGGCATTAATACCAGCAACACGAATAGGAGTTTTTGGGAAAATGCCAGAGGCATCTCTAATGATCGTTCGATACTGAACGTAATCGCCGAAACCTGATTGATTTGATGTCACCTTGATAGACATGACCACAATAGCCGCGAGGGTTGCGATGGTCAGAAGGCCGACTTTCAGTTCATTCATTTATAATTACCACACTTCCAAAATTGTGTTTTTTCTCCCCTCTCCTGGAAAGAAATCTTACAGGTTTACGAACTCCTGAACCAATTCATTAGTTGACTCTGCAAACTCGCTAGCCGGTAAGTACTCAACAATATTACCACGATCGAGAAAAGCGACAAAGTCAGAAATCCTTAAAGATGCTCGCACATCGTGGGAAATAATAATCGAGGTCATTTGTCGGTCTTTGTTTTTCTGGGATGTTGAGGCAATCAAATCATTGACCATATGAGTAGTGATGGGGTCCAAACCTGTTGTCGGCTCGTCATAGAGCATGATCTGAGGCTCAAGAGCAAGTGCCCTTGCTAGTCCAACCCTTTTTCTCATCCCCCCTGAAAGTTCAGAGGGTAACTTATTATGGGCAATTTCTTTGATACCAACACTTTCAAGGAGGGAGTGACACTTGGCTTCAATTTCCCCCTTACTGAGTTTCGTAAATTCTTTAAGGGGAAAGGCCACATTCTCAAGGGCCGTCAAAGAATCAAATAAGGCCGCATATTGAAAGAGCATGCCAAAGTTACGGCGAAATTCGCGAAGCTCGACATTATCCAAAGTGGAAAGATCATTGCCAAGAACACTGATACTTCCCGAACTTGGCTGCATGAGTCCGAGGATATGCTTAAGAAGGGTTGATTTCCCAGCCCCAGAAAAACCAAGAATCGTCACAATCTTTCCCTTTGGAATATCAAAGTTCAAACGATTCAAAACGGTGTGTTCGCCAAAGGTCTTTGTTAAATTTTCAATGCGAATAGCAGGGTCTTCAAAATTGAGCATGGCTTAAAATACTTGGATTAAAAAACTAGTTAAAAAATAATCTGAAATAAGGACCATAATCATTCCCCACACAACAGAAAGGTTTGTGGCCTTCCCTACTCCTTCAGCTCCTTTCGTTACATTAAAGCCAAAGTAAGTTCCAATGCAGGAGATGATAAAACCAAAGAAGGTAGCCTTAATAAGGCCCTGCCAGATATCCGAGAGAAACATAAACTGACCTAGCTTCGATAAATAGATAGCTTCATCGATGCTAAGAAATTTGGTTCCAACAATATAACTTCCGACATTTCCAATAAAGAGAAACAGCGCGGAAAGCATGGGTAAAGAGATCGTCCCCGCAACAATACGAGGAACAGCGAGGTATTGGATACCATTAATTCCCATCACCTCAAGGGCGTCAATTTGCTCCGTCACTTTCATGGAACCAATTTGAGCGGTCATAGCAGCTCCAGCTCGACCTGCAACAATGAGACCTGTAAGAACGGGAGCAAGCTCTTTAGCGAGAGTCAAAGCGGTAATGGGTCCCACAAGAGAGTCCACGCTAATGAGCTTAAAACCAAAGTAGGTCTGATAGGCCATCACCATACCAGTGAAGGACCCTGCCAACATCACGATAAAAATACTCTTATTTCCAACAAAGTAGAGTTGATCAAAATACAAACGAATCCTAAAGGGTGGCCTAACAAACCAGAAGAAAGCTTTGGAGAGAAAGGTGATAAAGCTCCCCAGCCCCGTAATAGTATTCATGACGGAAGCGCCGAGACTTTCAATCGGTTTTAAATAAGCGGGTAATTCGCGCGTTTGCTCTGACATGATATTAGTCTAGCTGATAGATTCTAGGAACGCGAGCTGTAAGCTGAATAGTTAACTCATATGGTAGTGTATTGGTCTCATGAGCTAGCTCACTAAATTTTTGAGAATCTTCTCCCCACACTTGAAAAATCTCACCTCTTTCAATGGCCGTTCCAAGCGGGAAAATAACATAAGTCATATCCATGCAAACGCGACCAACAACCTTTCCCTTCACCCCCTTGTGATAGAGGGAGGCGCCACTAAAGCGAGTCGAAATACCATCGCCATAACCGAGGGCAATAATCGCGACAACTCCATCATGGGGACAAGCGATAGAGCTATAACCTATCGGCTCCCCCTTCTTAACTTCGAAAGTCTTGAGAACTTTTGTATTGAGATCACTTATGACCTTTCCTTGCCAAGAGGATTTTTGGCGATGCTGAGGGGCCATACTTGTAGGCCCATAGACCATGAGTCCAGGTCTTATGTGAGTTTCTTCTAAAGAATACTCTTGCTCAATTGTTCCAGAATTACCAAAGGAAGAATTTAAAACCTTGATCCCGGCCTGGGCGAGCTTTTCTTTAATCTCTTGAAAACGCTCACGTTGCCAAATATTTCTCTTATTGGTTTCCATGGGCATTGATGCATTCGCCATATGGGTCATTAAATGAAAGATCTCTTTTCTTTTGAACTTGATGAGCTTCTCAATCACCTGATCACATTCTTTATAGTCGATTCCGAGACGATTCATTCCCGTATTAAACTTCAAGCACAGTGGGAGGTGAGAAAAGCGCTTATCCTCAAGAAAAATATCTAAGTCTTCCCACTGACCAATAACGGGAATGAGTCTATTCTCCAGATACTGCTCTCTCATTTCATCAAAAGAAAATTGCAGGTCACTAAAGACATAAATTTCAAACTCTTTGTCTGGAAAGTTCTTTCTCAGAGTCAAACCTTCACCAAGTGCAGCGACCCCAAACTCCCCAACCCCGAGATGAGTATTCGTATAGTCCACAACCTCTGATAAGCCGTGCCCATAGGCATCGGCCTTGACCATGAGAAGAATTTTATTCTTAGGACAGAGTTTCTTAAGACGAGAAATATTTTCTTTGAGGCGGTCAAAGTGAATGAGAAGGTGACTGCCAAGTCGGGCCGGTACCATGCTTACATTGTCAGTTCAGGACCACTTCGAAAGAGAGTTCTCTTTGGCTTTTCTTTTGAAGCTTCTGAATTATTTTGAAGGGCACTAACCTCTTCCTCAAGAATCACTCTTTCAATTGCTTGAGGAGTCATGGGGACCAGACGAACCTCAGGTTTTAGACTTGCCCCAAGGACAACATCCGCATCTTCAAAGTAACGCCAGTAAGGAAAGCGAGTGCAGTAATTTTTAAAGGCCACAAGGTCTTGATCAAGACTCTCTTTTTCAACGAGAAAGTAACTATGCTTTGGACTGTGGTAATAAGGTCTAAAATCTAAACCCTTTTGAGTTTCGATTCCATTAATAAAGTCACTATAGAATTTGTGCCAATAAAAGCGCATCTCTTCCTGAGAAAGAGCGCGTTCATAGAGGTCGTGAAAATTAACAGAAATCAAGGCAAAGCGATCGTAACCCCCCTCAAGGCGAGACTCCGGAAGGGCCCCATATTTTATCTCATCAAGAAGTTGATATAGCCCCCATGAGAGAGACAAACCACCTACTGAACTTTGAGTATCAGCACCAAGAGCTCTAAGATTAAAATAACAATAGAGTCCACTCAAGTAGCGCTCTAGTGACTCCCAATCAAAATTGGCAAGAAATTCCTCACTCTCGACACGAACGAAAATCATTCCTTCAGGCTCATTATTCTTGCCTCTAATGAGAAGGCTCATCAACTCACCCCCCATTATTTCTAGGCAAATTTGAGAGGCCATATTTTGAGCAAAGAATTCAATTCCCTTAGTGCAGGTTTTCCCTAGCCACAGTGAAGGAATGTGAGTGTATTTATCAAAGAAGAACTGAGGCGACACAAGCTTTTGACCAGAAGGGCTCAACTCAAGAAAGGTAAACTTCTTCATCTCCTTCACTTGAGAAAAGACGCGGGCAACAGCCGTTTGAAAGTCTTCACTTTCCTTTTCTTCTTCGAGACGACCTTGCAGGCTTTTTAAAAGAGATTGGTAAAAGTTTTTCTCTTTAAGCTCTTCAGTTCGCTCAATCACCTGACTCAGTTTACGATCAAGACCCTCTTGAGATTCATTCGCAGCATAGGCCTTTGCTTGCCAATTTTGATAGCGATTAAACCTCTTAAGAACTGCCTTAATCTGTCCAGATAAGCTCGCACGAGCATCAATAAGTCCCAGATTAAGGATATCATATGTAGAATAGAGAAGAGGCATGCTATCAGCTTCATAGAGGAAACTAACTGGCATCTCTTCACTTAAAATTTTGGGATGGTTTTTAAAAAGAAGTTCCCCCTCATGTGTCGACTTTACATCGACAACTGAAAGATGAGGTGTCTCTTTGAGGGTTTGCTCCCAAAAGTCAGCGAGGTCAGTGCATATATAAGGAAGTACCCCAACTTGTTTGAAGATATCAGACAGCTTTTTGGCAAGCTGGAGATTACGACAGAGGAGGGCAACGACAATTTGATCTTCTTTATCCATAGACTAAATTATGCCCCACAAAAGAGCTATTCGTCTAATTTTGAATCACTGCACCACTGAGAAAATGAAGGGAGCTCGCCAACACTGACAAGCCGATAGTCCGCACTCTGATAATCCTCTAACCTTTGCCTATATAGTGCCTCAAAGGCCTCTCGGCCATCTGCAACAAGAGGACGATTTCCATCTTTTTCGACTCGGCGCCACAAGACATCAAGAGGCGCATCAAGCCACAGTGATTTAACTTCGTCTTGCTCTAGCCATAACTCTCTGTTTTCACTGTGGAAAGCACCTCCACCAAGCGCAAGGAGACCCCGTCCCTGCTTCTGGAGGAATTTCTTAATGAGCTTTGATTCCTGTTTTCTAAACTCATCAAAGCCCACTTCGGCAATCCATCCCCCGAGCCGATCCGGAGCGACGCCGGCGGCCTTCGCAACAAGATGATCAAGATCAAAGGCCCTCCCCTCAAAGTCAGCCTTCCACGATGTCAGCAGGGTAGATTTTCCCGCTCCCATAAAACCTGTAATGATCAGCTTCACTCTTTCCATCCTTTGTGCTATGCATACCGACTACTATTTTTGACCAAGAGATCGCAATGAATAATGAGTATGTCCAAGATGATATCAAACCCGTCGTAAAATTGGGTGAATATGTTTTTGATGAAGTTAGTGAATATGAACTCACTGAAGAGTGTGAGTGGGTTGCCGCTTTATTTGAAGAACTAGAAGAGCAAACGGATCGTGAAGAAGACGGCTACTCAAAAGGTTCAATTTCTTGTGATCTCAAGATTAAAAGAAAGTCAGGGAAGCCTTTTGGGGATCACCTCCTCGTGAGAGGTAATATTAAAGCAAAGTACATCACACCCTGTGTCCGCTGCCTCACTCCAACAAATCAAGATGTCTATGCAGATTTTCAGGTCTGCTTTGTTCCTAAACGCCTTGAAAATGAACCTGAGTTTGAAGAATTAGATGATGTTTTTACTGAAAATGAGGAATTCGCACTCTACTTTCATGATCGAGGCAATGCTGATATTGCTGAGATGGTCCACGAAAACCTCTTTATGAATATCGAGCACTTCCCTCTCCATGACGAAGACTGTTTAGGTCTGTGTCCAGAATGTGGACAAGACCTAAACGTTAAGATTTGCGAACATCAAACCAAGAATTAAGGACAGGTCCCCGCGCTAAAAGAAAAGTTATCAACCAGGGCTCCCATAGAGTTTGCTCCTGATGCTTCAGCGTCACGAACAGCGATAGCAACGGACTTAAGTTCGTCTTCGGCGTTAAAGTCGACACACACTTCTTGCCATTGTTGAGAATTATCTAAGGCAACTGGATCAAACTCTTTATCACGGCTTCTTTGAAAGACAGCTACTTCAAGGTCGCCATGAACACCACCTCGTTTTTGAGCTTTGAAAGTAAGCTTATAATCACCGGCCTCTTTAATCGAAACACTTTGACGGATTTCGATACGAGCGTCTCCAGCGACATTTTGCCCTGACTCGTTTTGGCAGTGAGAATCGAGTTCTACAACATGATTTCCATCGGCAGCGACAGCGCTCACTCCAATACCCTGGACTTCAAAGAAGTCACATTTCTTGCCTTCCTCTTCAACCACACTAAAAGCACGCCAAAACGGCATAAACTTACTTTCGACTAGGGCCCAGTCACTTCCAAGAGTTTGGTAACCAGACTCTCCTTGAATTCTAAAGTATTCAAAGGATCCATTCACAAGATGCTCATCACCTATAGAATAGCTAAAGTCATTATCACTAAAACTGTAATCAATGCTTTCAAAATCACTAATACAACCTCGAGCGATAGCCACTCTCATCGTATTATCAAAAGTCACTTTATCCATTTCGGCATAAGCAACTCGTTGAGGTGTTTGCTCTAAGCGCTCACGCATAAATTGATTATAAGATTTTTTTATCACCCTCTTTGCGAGGTTTCGACAACTCTTATGAGCCTCTTCATTGTAGCTTTGAACGAATTCTTGAAAGAAAGCATACCCCTTCATCAGCGCAGCCTCTTTATTTTCATGAAGCGCAACTTCGTTGTCACAATCCTCAGCGACCTTTGAAAAAGACTCTCTTAAGAGGTCGGACTCACTATTATGTTCCGCCGAAAAGAGGTGGCAAGCTTCTGTCACTTCGCTTAGCTCTGGTGCGATCTCTGAAGGGACCTCAACTGACCCCGTGATGACAG
Source organism: uncultured Bacteriovoracaceae bacterium (assembly GCA_950054155.1). Lineage (GTDB taxonomy): Bacteria > Bdellovibrionota > Bacteriovoracia > Bacteriovoracales > Bacteriovoracaceae. The sequence goes on along the minus strand of CATLOT010000026.1, from coordinate 2,899 downwards.
TTTCATCGTCATCACCACAAGAAACGAAAAAAAGTAATGGCAATAATAGTAACAACGTTTTCTTCATTCTTAGCCCTCCCTTAGGCGTAAAATCGTTACTTATATAGCTGCAAACTCATTGCCAAGTGACCATTTCTCTAACCCCCTAAAAAGCCGTCTAAATATCTAGAAATATTCATCTTTCTTGCACCTGAGCGGTCACACTTTAGCCACTTTTGGGACATTGACTGCCTTTTTGACACCTCTTTAGTTTTTAAAGACTTATCCCGACAAGTTCACTATGAATTGGAAAATTCTCTTTATCCTCACACTCCTAACCTCCTCGCTTTCTCTAAGCGCAGAGTCTTGTATTGCCAAAAGCTTGGCTTCATCAATTAAGAGTGAGAAAAGACCAAGCCTCAAGAAGTTCTGGGCTCAGGACAATGAAGTCACTATTCGTATCAAAGACAAAGATTATCCCCTCACCTATTCTTTCGATTCAGAGTTCTCCTATGGAGACACCCTCATCCTTCTGGAAAAAGACCCCAAGTATATTGAAGATCTCCAGCAGCTTTTTAAAAATCTTCGCATTGAGGACAATAAGAAACCTGGTCTCTTCACGAGGGCGACTCAGTTTCTCAGAGGAACAAAAGAAACAAGAGAAGAAATCGATCTTCTTAATATTCCTCTTGAAAGAATATTAGAAGCAGACAGAATAATGAATGGCGGAAAAAAAGCTCGTTCAGCAAAACAATTCTTTGCTTTTGGTGGAGTCAGAAAAGGAGTTCCCAAAGACCAGGACACCTACGCTATAACCGACCTCTCTCCCCGACTCTATGATTTCTTTGTCAGTGATATTGTCGACCCCATCCTCGAAACCAAACACCAGGGAAAGAACTTAAAATTCATGAGCGTCTCTCGTGATGCTGCTCAAGACTTTACAGAGGGCTATCGTAAGTTAATGCAAAAGGTAATGGTCGATGACATGGGAATGCCCGTAAAGGCAACACTCGATGCTGGATATCTTGAGTTTCCTCACAGTAGCTATGAAACAATTCCATCGACTTGGAATCGCGTTCTCAAAGAAGATATCAACGATCAGCTCAAGTGGTCTTCAAGTCATATGCACATTGGGATTCCCGCCGAAATTGGGAAGACAAAAATGGATGCAATCGCTCGTGCTGTTGAAGCCAGAATTATTTTAGAACATGCTGCAAGTTCTTCCTTTGGCAAAAAACTCTACGCAACTTCCTACTCAACTTTAAGAGGAAACCCTGACAGTGCGAAGAAAAGTGCTGGCGTTATTCGCATGAATTACAAACGCCATAAAGAACCCTTTGAGATGCACGATCTTGAAGTACGAAACTACTTAAAGTTCGAAGAGGGTCAAAACCATCTTGCCCTTGCCGCAGCTATGGCCCAGGACCACAACAAGATCCGCCTTGTTGATAATATGACGGCTAAGAAAATTGAGGATCCCAACACCTCAAACCTCAATGGCGCCCTTAGGTATGTCGGAATGATCGCCCTTGAAAATGGCAATGCTCCTCTTGGGCAACAGATGATAAGGTTGGCTAAAGAGATCGAAGATGCTGGTGAAATCACCCTGGATAAAAGGAAAGAGGTCCAAAAACTACTTAAATCAAGTGATATAATGAAGCTTCTTTCCTCAGACTTTTTCCTTAAATGACTTTACCTATGTCCTTTAATAAGAAATCGGGGACCGTCTTAGAGAGCTTGCGAAGGTATCAATAGTATCAAAATACTTAAGAGACTCTCTTTTGTAGAATGAGAACCCCTGTGCTATCAGGCCATCTTCTTTTTGTTGAGAGCACCTATAAGATTTTCAAGGGTTACCAAACTCAACCTGGCACCTTTTGGGTAAAAAAGAAGAAAAGACTTGTCGGGGGCAGCATTTTTTAGTAAAAACCTAGGTCTTATTAGCCAAATTAATGTGAAAGTTGAAAATACTCGGAGTCGGAAATGGCCGTACCTAAGAAAAAAACATCTGTATCTCGTAAAGGACTAAGAAGAGCTGGTCAGCACCACAAACTATACCGCAAGCACCCAATGTCTTGCTCTAACTGTGGTTCTCACGTTCTTCCTCACACTGTATGCCCAGCTTGTGGACACTACAAAGGTAAAGAAGTACTTGTAGTTGCCTCTGCTGACGAAGAAGAAGCTACAGAAGAATAATCTCATTTACTAAAGAGATCGATAATTGAGGCTTCCCCTAGGGAAGCCTTTTTAGTTTTTACCCATTTGAAACACTCACTTCTCCCCCTCAGTAACACACGGCAACAAAATCTTTTTCACTCAGCCTTGTCAAATAAGGAGAACTCCTTTTGAATACAAGACTAAATTTTTTAAGACTGGGGAAATCATGAGCTACCAGGCCAAAATCTTGGGTACAGGAACTTACCTGCCCGAAAGAATTATGACGAATTTCGACCTCGAAAAAATGGTCGATACTAATGATCAGTGGATCTATGAACGCACCGGAATTAAGGCCCGCCGAATTTGTAATCCTGAGGGCGGAGAATTCCCCACTGACATGGCCGAAAAGGCCACGTGGCAAGCATTAAGAACAGCAGGACTTGAGCCCAACGATATCGATATGATTATCTTTGCTTCAGTCACTCCTGACTATAAGCTGCCCAACTCTGCTTCAGTCCTTCAGCAAAAGCTTGGAATCACCAATAAGTGTACGGCCTTTGATATTGCCACAGCCTGTTCAGGCTTCGTTTACGGCGTCAACATGGCCGATAGTTTTATCAAAACTGGCATGGCCAAGAATGTTCTGGTCGTCGGCTCTGAAATGCTTTCCCGTGAAGTGAATTGGAAGGACCGCTCAATCTGTATTCTCTTTGGAGACGGTTGTGGCGTCGCCATTGTAGGCCAAGCAGAAGAAGGCGAAAGC
>CATLOT010000025.1 GCA_950054155.1 uncultured Bacteriovoracaceae bacterium | reverse complement strand
ATCGTTCTGAATAAACAGGAACTATTACGAGCGGCTGTGACAGCAATTGTTCCTTTTTTGCTGACTTGCAATGCACCCCCATCATCTGAAAAACCAAGGGTGAATGGGTTATTAAATAGACCCAGATCTTTTAGTGGAATTACCTGAAAGCCCTCCAATGTCCCCACAAAAACGCTGCGCCCATCGGGTGAAAAGGTGATGGAAATTATTTTTAATCTGGTGAAAGAGAAGAAGAAGGCCATGATTTTAGTGACCCATAATAAAGAACTTGCCGCTCGTTGTGAGAAAACCTTTGTGTTAGAAGGCGGCTTCTTAAAAGAGGAGCAGCTCTAATGCTCCTTAGAATGGCATGGCGTGAGATTCGTTATAATAAATTCTTTTCTTTTCTCTTTGTTGTAAATGTTGCCATTGGTCTTCTTGGCCTTATAACGATTGAAAACTTTAAGACAAGTTTTGAGACGGTGCTAGCCCAAAGGGCCAAGAATCTTCTCGGGGCAGATCTTACTCTTTCAAGCCGCTTTTCACTTAAAGGGGAAAAAGAGGAGCTTCTTCTCAAAGCCCTTAAAGACGATAATGCTCTTAGTGACCACACCGAATTTATGACCATGTTTTCGATGGCCCGTTCTAGAGAAAAAAGCAGACTTATTTTTCTTGAAACCATGAATAAGAGTAAGAGCCCGTTTCCCTTTTATGGTGCTTTAAGGGTTCGCAATCTTAAAACCGGAGCTGAGTTTTCTTATCCATCAAAGGAAAACCATCAAATAAAGGAAGGGGAGTTATGGGTTTATCCTGAGGTCCTCAAGCAACTCTCTCAAGAGAGTTTAAAAATTGGAAATAAGTCCTTTGCCATCACTCATGAAATTATTGATGACTCCCAACAAACCTTTGAAATGGGCTCTGTGGCACCAAAGGTATTTCTTCTCGAATCCGATGCGAAAGCAGCTGGGCTTATTCAAAAGGGATCGACTATTCGCTACTATGTTGCGGTAAAAACAACGAAGGATGTCTCTAAAGACTTTGTCGATAAATTAAATGAGGAAATTGACGACAATGCTGTAAAGGTCACAACACCACAAAAAAGTTCTCAGCAGGTTGGTCGAATTTTAGCCTATCTCTCCGACTTTTTGGGACTTGTCTCCCTGGTGGCGCTATTCCTAGCGAGTGTTGGCCTCTTCTACCTCTACCGCTCTCATCTTGGAGGCAAAAGGCAGAGTTTTGCGATCTATTCATCCCTTGGGTTAAAGAGGGGGCGCATCTTCAGGCTTTATCTTCTTCATGTTTTTATCTTAAGTCTTCTGGGGAGCTTCCTCGGCATGGCGATCGGAAGTCTTGTTATTCCGGCCTTAAACTTTTTTCTGGGTTATGTGCTGCCCTTTGAACTTCCAGCATTAATAAGTCTTCGTGCTCTTGCAATGGGCCTTTGTGTTGGTCTCATTGGAGTCCTCTTATTGGCCTATCCTCTCATTTTAAGTGCCCTTCAAGGCAAACCGGCGGGACTCTTTCAAGAGGTGGCCGAAATGCGCTCAGGGGATAAACCACTATTTTGGATGCACTATCTTCCGTATTTTTTCTTCTTTTGTATGATGACCCTCTATGCAGCACGCTCCTTTAAGGTAGGAGGGGCTTTTCTTGGTCTTTTCTTTGGGGTGACTCTCATCGCTTTTCCTCTTGGGTTATTCCTCTTGCGATGGGGTGTTAAGGCCTCCCAGAATCTCGCTTTAATCCCAAAGCTTAGTTTTCGTTATATGGGTCGCTATAAAGTGAGTACGATATCGATCTTTTTAAGTCTTCTTCTTGGAAGTATGCTCCTCAATCTTATTCCGATGCTTCAACAGTCTATTCAAGCAGAGTTATCCATGGAAAATGAGAGTCGACTGCCAAGCCTCTTTCTCTTTGATATTCAAGATGAGCAGGTTGAACCACTGAGAGAATTCTTTGAAAAGAAAGAACAAACAAAGCTTCTCTCCTTAAGTCCTTTTATTCGTTCACGTATTAAAAAGATTAATGACAAAGCTGTGCTTGTTGAAAACAAAGAGACTCTTACCCGTGAACAGGAACGGGAGCAACGCTTTAGAAATAGAGGGACCAACCTTAGTTATCGTGATGAATTAAGTGAGAGCGAGACTATCGTTGAAGGGGAGGCCTTTCCTGGGCCTTACGATACGACACGAGATGAGCACCCTCTTATATCAGTGGAGCAGCGTTATGCCGATCGCCTTGGTATTGAACTTGGGGATCTGCTTACTTTTGATGTTCTCGGTGTACCGGTTGTTGGTAAAGTGTGGAACCTAAGAAAGGTGCGCTGGACCAGTTTTCTGCCGAACTTCTTCATTCAGTTTCAATCAGGAGTTTTAGATGATGCTCCTAAGACGTGGTTGGCAGCTGTGCCTAAAGTGGAAGAGAAAAGAAAAGATACTATTCAAAGCGGCCTCTATGATAAGTTTCCCAATGTGAGTGCGGTTGATATTTCTCGAGTCGTCAAGAAGATACTGGATGTCATGGGGCAGATGAGTTGGGCCCTTAAGGCCATGAGTGTTCTTTGCCTCTTTGTGGGAATTCTTGTTCTCTTCTCTCTTGCCAATCATCAGATGGAAGGAAGAAAGAATGATATTGTTCTGCTCAAAGTTATTGGGATGAGACTTAAAGATATTCGTAAGATGGTTCTTAGGGAGTTTATTGGAATTGGGCTTTGCTCTTCTCTCTTAGGTTCTTGTTTTGGGCTTATTGTAAGTTTTACGGTGAGTCATCTTTTCTTTGATGGACTTTGGGTTGTCTCTTGGTGGTTACCAGTAGGAAGTATCATTATTATTACTTTGATGTGCGCTTTTACGGCTTCTGTTGCCACGAGAGGGGCGCTTAAAGTGAAGGCCTCTCAATTCTTGTAGTGAGTGATCTCGTCTTGCACTTTTGTGACAATCCATGCGAGGACGGCGGCATCGTCAAGGAAGCCTCCGATTAAAAGGTCAGGAACAAGGTCGAGGGGGCTTAGAAAATAGAGAAGACCTAAAATAATGAGAAGGATATTCTTCTTTGACTTAGGCTTATACTTTCCGGTTGCCGTGTCTTTGAGAAGATTGAGAAGAATCTTTAAGTCATCCCAGAAGGTCTTAAATTGATCTTTGAATTTTTGGGTGCTGAGCTTTCCTTCAACGTCAGTCACGAGGCTTAGGATCTTCTTGGGATCCTTTGCGATAATTGTCGCAGCCGCGAGAAACTTTTGTCTGGCCCATTTAAGGGATTGACGGGGTTCCATTAGTAGCGTCTGGCAGGTGCTTCTTCGATTTCTTTCATGAAGAGGTCTGCTTCTTGGTCAAGAGCACCTTCCATGGGGGAGACGGAAGCGGGAATACGACCTTCACTCTTGGGAGTAAGCTTGGCGCAGCCGAATGAGAGGGATAAAAGAGAAATGATCAATGTTGTTTTCATTACTTTTTTCATAAGGACATTATACTGCGAAGGGAGAGAAAGGGGTAGACAGTAAAATAAGACATTCTTGAGATAAAAGCTCGGGAAATATTTCTTTGTCACCATCCTCTAAGGGATTTAAAATAGGCTCATTAAACTAAAAAAGGCGCTAATGATGAATGAAAAAGATGCACCAACTGGAGAGTTAACTGTAAGAACCATGGCGATGCCAAGGGACACTAACCCCATAGGGGATATTTTTGGAGGATACCTTCTTAGTCAAATGGACATTGCAGGGGGAATTTATTCTCAAAAAATTGCGAAGGGAAGGACGGTCACTATTGCTGTGGACTCGATGACCTTTTACAAGCCTCTTAATGTTGGGGATGTGCTCTGTTGTTATTGTGACACAATTAAAATTGGTCGCACGAGTATTGCTGTAAAGGTTGAAGCGTGGACCATTCGTAAATTTCAGGCTGATCGTGAAAAAATCACTGAGGGTGTTTTTACGTACGTTGCAATTAATGACAACAGTAGGCCAAGACCTATCAAAGAGGAAAGTTAATGAATGTAATAGAAGCCAAAGGTCTTTATAAGAATTATGGGCGTGTTGAAGCTTTGAAGGACTTTAGTCTTGAGGTCAAAGAAGGGGAGAGTTACGCCCTTCTTGGAAAGAATGGTGCTGGCAAGACCACTTTTGTTAAAAGTCTTCTTGGCCTTATTGGATTTCAAGAGGGAAGTCTTAAGCTTCTTGGTCATGATGTTTCCTCCAAGGAAGCGCGCCGAAAGGTCGCTTATCTTCCAGAGAAGTTTAGCTTTTATCCTTACTACACCCTTAGAGGGGTATGTGAATTCTATGGGGAAATGAAGGGCTTAAGAGGGGCGGAGCTTACAGGTCAAGTTGATCGCGCCATTGAGCGCTGGGGCATAGGATCTTTGCAACATAAGAGAGTCAATGAGTGCTCTAAAGGGCAACTGCAACGAACTGGTTTGGCCTCGACTATGATTGGCGAGAATGAGCTCTTCATCTTAGATGAACCCTATTCAGGTCTTGATCCCATCGGAACCAAAGAGCTTCAAGATTATTTTAAAGAGTTAAGTGGGCAGGGGAAGACCCTCTTCATAAACTCTCATGGTCTCGATAGCGTTGAAAAGGTGAGTGCTAAAATGGCGATCCTTGATAATGGAGAACTCATCGTGAGCGGCGCTATTAAAGAACTTGTTGGAGAACAAGATCTTCTTGATTATTTTTATTCAAAGGTAGGCAGATGAACTTAGTAGGTTTGATAGCAAAGAATACGATTCAAAAAGAGTGGCGCTCAAAAACACTTCTCTTCCTTTTAGTAACGACAGTTCTCATAGTCCTCTTGGCCTCTGTAGGGCTTTCCTATGTTAAGAATAATGTCCTTACGGATAGTCCACTTGAAGGACTTGCCCAGACCACTCTTGGTGTTTTCTTTTGGGGCATTAACTTTTGGTCCTTTCTCGTTGCGACTTTTGTTGGAGTGAGCACTGTTCGCTCTGACTTTGAATCAGGTGTGATTTCTCAAATGTTAACTTTCCCTCTCAGTCGCAAGGACTATCTCCTTGGTCGACTCATGGGGTCCTACGCCATTGTGACGGGCTATTACATCATTTCCATGCTCATTTGTGTTTTCAGTATTTCATGGGCCGTTGGAGAGTTTCTCTTAAGTCCTTCTCTTTTATTGGGGGTCTTTATCATTAGCCTGAGTAATCTTGTGGCGATTACCACAGCAATGATTATTGCTTTTAAATTTGGCACGATTCAATCATTTATTCTCAATGTTCTTCTTACTTTCTCGATCGGCTTTGCTAATAATTTTTATGGAGAGAAGGGTTTTATTGAAGGACTGAAACCTTTTGGTTTTATTAAAGCGGTTGGTGCTCTTATTCATCTCTTTATTCCCCATACGGCCCTTTGGGATGGGTGGGGTAATTCCTTTATCCTCTCGCAATCCTCTAAGTTTAAAGTAGGGATTGAGATTCCGCATTTTATGATCACTTATTTTATGATTCTTCTTGTCGGGCTCTTTATTTTTAGAAGAAGAGAAAACTGAGCGAAGAGAGATTGGAACTCTTAGATTTTAACTCCAAAGGAAAGGGTACTTTGATAATCTCTATCACTTCCTTTGGGGCGACCCGTGAAGATAACGGTGATTCCCGCGTTAACAAAGAAATTTCCCATCACATTAATATTGAGGCCTGTGCCCGCGTAAGGACTAACATAGATCGCGGGCTCACGAGTTGTTGTCACACCTGCTTCGGTTCTCGTGTACTCTGTTTTTCGAGCATGGCCTCCCGCTCTAAGGTACCAATTAACAAAGGCCATATTGAAACTTGAACGAATGCCAAGCATTCCGGTATAGGTTTCTTCTTCTTCACTGAGATCACGCTCTGGAAGTGTTTCAGTATCCTGACTTCGCGTCACTTGGGCCTCAAGTCTGAGAAGGGGAACACCATAGCTTGCTCGAGCTCCAAGGATAGCCCGAGTCTTCGTTGTTCTTACGGGAGAGATCTTGACGACTCTTTCAAGACCAACGACCGGAGTAATATTAAGAGAAGCTCCCGTGGCGGCAAAGAGGGGGGCGCTTAGGGGGAGTGTCATAAAAGTAAAAATTGAGATTAGCTTTTTCATAGGGCCATTGTCTCAATTTTCACTAAGAAGTTTTAGGAGGCTAAAATTACCCGAGTATTTTCTACTGGTGGCAATTAACTTGAGCGTCCGCGTAGACGAGAGGGTCATAAATAGGGTTTTGAGCGTAGATTTGACCTGTCATACACTGGCCAGGCATAACCCACTGATTGCCATGGGCTGTAAGAAAAGAGCCATAGTAGGTTCTTCCCTCGATACGGCCACGACAGAAAATGGGGCGAAAATTGTGATTACAGGCGCGACAATAGGCGATTCTGCCTTGCTCGACATAGCACACTGAGCGTACCGGAAACCAGGCTTTATTATCTTCCTGAGCATAGAGTGAAGAAAGAGAGAGTAAGAGTGCGCAAAGAAGAAGTTTCATAAAAGACCCCTATGGTTTTCCCGATTGATAGTACGTCTCTAACGGTATCAATGGGAAAAGGGGTCGTAAACAATGCTTAGTGTTACTGCTTTTTGACAAAGAATTTTCGACGATAGCGCATGGAAATAGCCTTAAAGAGGTCGAAATTACGATTTTGAATGATGCCTTCTTTAGAATATCCTGAACGGTTTTTACGACTCTTATTCTCTTCTTCGATTAGGTTCTCAGAAACTAGAGTAGGCTCGTCTTCAGCAGTAAGAGAGGCAAGACCTCTATCCCCATCACTACCATCATCCTCAAAGAGAAAATCAAGCTTTCCTAGGATCTTGTCTTTCTTAAAAGCGAGTGTTGATTTAAAGGCAGGGGCATCAGAGGGAGACTCTTTTGCTTTCTGAGAGTCTTCTTCCTCAGAAGTGCTTGCAAGTGATCTTGAAGCGGTACTGGCCGCTGGCGTTGTTCCAAATTGAGTGGCGAGTATTTTGAGTCCACCTTTAGAGATATCAATTTTTTCTAGGTCATTGGCATTGGCATTAAAATCATTGATCGCCGCAAGGCCTGCTTTAATTTGAGACTCACTTAAGTCGAGAGCTTCCTTTTTAAACTCAGAGAGTGTCTTCTTACCAACAGCAAATTGGTTAAAGCCCGTCACAAGACTAGCTGCTCCTGTTTTTGAGTTAATACCGCTAATCTGAGCTTTCTGAGCTGCGATTGTATTCTTCGTTCCAGAGACATTAAAGTCGAGAGATGTCTGCAAGCAGCTATTCTTTGCTGAACAGCCACAGCTTACATCGGGGCGACCATTACTTGAAATACAGGCACGAGTGTCGGGATTAGCAGAAATACTCTCTGTCGCCTCGACACTGCCAGCAGCAGCATCTGGATTGATAGTGTTAACCGTGTTGCCATTCATAAGGGGATCAACACTGATCTGCTCAACAACACCAGCTAAGCTTGGTGCCAGAGTTTTGGCATTGGCATCAACACCACCTGCCTCATGAAATTTATCATACTCAGCTAAGAGTTCTTTAAGTTCTCCTGCATCTGAGCGGTGCTTACTGGCAGCACTACTTGCTGTACCATTGAGGCTTGCGGCTGAGCCTAGCATGAGGGCACCGGCTGCGATATTTGCGCCTGCGAGTTTTTGATTACAAGGAGGGGGAGGAAGACCAAGAGATTGCATTTGCATCGCGATGGCCAATTCAACACCGCCAACAGCTGCGGCAGCTCCGCCTACACCCATGATAATTTTATAATTTCTTCCTTTCTCATCATAGGCGCGTGCAATTTCCTCGTGACCGAGAATAGCGTATTCAAAAGATAAGCGCTGATACTCATAGGAGTTACGGTCCATTTGCGCAACTTTTGATTGGTATTGAGATTGAAGGGTTTCCATTCTCTGCTTAACTTGCTTTGAGTGATCGACTTCATTGAAGAGAGCATAAGCACTCCCAAGAGCAAGAAGGCCACCTGAAGCACAAACACCGCCACCTTGAATAGAGAGGAGAGTAGTAATGATTCCGGCTGCTCCACCGATACCGGCTACCATCGCACCCTTTTTAAAGTCGGAAGCCATTTGATTCGCACTATTTTCAAGATCTTTCTCAAGGGTTGCTCCCGTCTCTGCAATCTCTTGCAAATTGGCCATACAAGCGTCTTTTTCACTTTCGCTTGGTTGCATATGACATTCCATAAAGATGCGGGCCATGTCGGCTTCGGCCTCAGGACTCATACAGCTCTTTGTCTGGCAGTTGAATGTTTGACCACTTGGGCATTCAAGTTTCTCGGCACAAATTGTTGTTCCAATTCTGTATTCAGCCTCACCGATACACTGTTTCTTGGCGTCTCCACTTTTGCCTTCACACTTTTGGACTTCGGCGACATAGGCGTTTACTTGATCACGACAAGCTTGCTTTTCTCCAAGAGTGTTTTTGGCCTCACAGTCGGCCATTGCAGATTCATAGCGTTCATAATCTTTTCTGAGATCATCTTTACAAGCTTGATTCGAGCAACTTGTGTACTTATTAACAAAGTCATAGGCATTGCTCTTACAACTAGAGATTGCCTCTGGGCTTGATTCAGACTCACATTTATCAAGAGCCGCTTGAAATTGATTCTTATCCGCTTCAAGTTGATCTTTACAGGCCTGGTCACCACCACATTTTTGATATTCACTGAGAAAAGCTTGAAGATTAGATTCGCAGTTAGCAGCGAGGGTAGGGTCTTCTTCTGCGCGACACTTATTAAGCTCTGCTTGATAGGCGGTGCGGTCCTCTTCAAGCTGGTCTTTACAGGCCTGATCATCGCCACAGCTTTCATAGGTGCTCAGGTACTGGTCCAGGTTGCTTAAGCATTGGGTCTGTTCTGCTGGAGGAAGGTTTTGACAACGCTCCTTCTCTGCCTGATAGGCATCTTTGTCAGCAATAAGTTTGTCCTTGCAGGCCTGGTCATTGCCACAGGCCTTAAACTTCTCTGTAAAGGAGTCGAGTTGCTCTAGACACTGAGATTTTTGGGGACCCATAAAGGTCTGACAGCGATTATATTCTGCCATATATTGATTTCGATTGGATTCAAGCTCATCGATACAGGCGGCATCTGTTCCACAGGCCTCATAGGCGGCCATATATTCATTGAGGCGCGAGAGGCATGATTCCTTTTCACTTGCAGAGAGGGCGAGGCAGCGATTTTCCTCACTCTTATACTCATCTTTCTGAGCAAGGAGCTCACTCTTACAGCTCGCATTCGTCCCGCAGGCGTTGTAGCGCTCCATAAACTTATCAAGATTTGATAAACACGTGTCGCGCTCACTTCCACTCATGGCATGACAGCGATTAAGCTCAGTTTGATAGAGATCTTTGTCGGCCATGAGTTGTTCTTCGCAACTCTTATTACCCTGGCAGGCCTCAAGGCTTGCAACAAAGTTATTTAAATCTTCAATACACTTTCCTTGCTCATCGGAGGGGAGGGCCTCACAGCGGGCCAGCTCTTCTTCGTAATCACTCTTTTGAGTGAGAAGGCGCTCTTTACAAGCTTCATCACTACCACAGGCTTCATACTTTTTCATGAAGGCAGCAAGCTGATCGAGGCAATTTTGTTTTTGTGCCCCTTGTTTCTCGTCACATTTTGCAACGGCAGCGAGGTATTCTTCTTTTTCTCTTCTTAAGTTTTCCTTACAGAGTTCATCACTTCCACAGGCCTTCATCTTGGCCATGAAGTCATCAAGCTCAGCAAAACACTGGGTTTTCTCGCTCCCTGTCTTTGCTTCACAGGCAGCAACTTGGGCCTCGTAATCGGCCTTATCTTGTCTGAGCTTGGCGATACACTGAGTATTGGTACCACAGGCTTCATAGGAAGCCATGTAATCACTTAAGTTGCTATGACACTTTTGCTTCTCATTAGCGCTAAGAGATTCACAGCGGTTAAATTCAGCGAGGTACTCATCTCTATCTTGTCTTAAATTTGCTTTACAGGTTTCGTTATTTCCACACGCTTCATAGCGAGTGACATAGGTGTTGAGGCGGCCTAAGCAGGCACTTACTTCTGCTTGAGGGGAGAGGGCACTACAACGGGCCTCTTCCGCTAAATATTCGTCGCGATCTCTTTTGAGATTATTTTTACAAGTCGTGTTGTTGCCACAGGCCTGATAAGAGGTGACAAATTTGTTAAGGCGTGAAAGACAAGCCTCTGCTTCGTTTGCGGGTTTCGCCTGACAAATGGCCTCTTGTTCTTGAAAGTCTTCTTTGTCGGCCATGAGCTGATCTTTACAGGCCTGATTACTGCCACAGCTATTAAAGGAAGCGACAAAGGAATCTAGATTAGCAAAACACTGACTTCTCTCACTTCCTTGAAGTTTTTCACAGCGAGCACTCTCAGCTTGAAATAGGGCCCTATTTTCTGAGAGCTGATCAAGACAGCTTTTGTCTTTGTCACAGGCCGTAACTTGGGCCACATAATCATTGAGAGTTGTTAGACAGCGCTCTTTCTCTGGTGCACTTGGTTTTGCCTCACATTTTGCGGCTTCCGCTTGGTACTCTGCTCTTTGTCTATTGAGCTCGTCCTTACAGCTTTGGTCCTCTCCACAGGCTTTATACTCAGCTGTAAAAGTATCAAGATTGGCAAAGCACATCGACTTTTCAGTGCCTGTCAGTGCTTGACAGCGGCTTCTCTCCGCTTCATAGGCATCTTTATCGGCCATGAGCTGATCAATACAGCTCTGATTGCCATTACATGAGTTGTAGTCTGTCATAAATTGATCGAGTCTAGTGAGGCACTCATTCCTCTCGCTACTCGTACTCTTTGCTTCACAGCTTCTTCTCTCTGCTGTGTAACTTTCTTGTCTGTCTCTTAAGTCGCTCTCACATTGAGTTTGGCCATTACAGGCCTTAAATGAAGTGAGAAACTGAGAGAGATTCGCGTGACATGTTGTCTTCTTTTCTCCTGTTAGAGAATTACAACGGGCCTCTTCATTTTGAATAAGATCTTTATCTGCCGTAAGCTGCGCGCGACACTGAGTATCGCTACCACACTCATTCATCTTTGAGGTGAAGTAGTCTAGATTTTCAAGACATGCCGTTTTATCCGATCCAGTCTTAGTAAGGCAGCGGCTATGCTCTGCTTGATAGGCTAGACGATCACTTTCAAGATTACTCTCACAAGTGCTATTACCGTTACAGGCCTCAAGGCTTGCGAGATATTGATCAAGTTGACTTTGACAGGTTGTTCTTTCATTTGCTGTTGCTAGGCCCTGGCAGCGAGCAGCTTCGCTATTGTACTCATTCTTCTTTGCGATAAGATCATTTTCACAAGTGCTATTTCCGTTACAGGCCTTATATTTTGCTGTAAAAGCATCGAGGCGACCGAGGCAACTCGCTTGCGCGGAAGCATCGGCTTTGGCCATACAGGCATTATACTCGCGATTGTAGTCTTCACGATTAGCTTGAAGTTTATTCTTACAGGCCTGGTTATTGCCACAGGCCTCATACTGGGCCGTGTATTCATTAAGGCGATTGAGGCATGCTGACTTTTCACCACCGCCTAAGGCCTCACACTTATTGAGCTCATTATTATAGTCATCTTTTTCGGCCATCTTCTGATCTTTACAGGCCTGATCTTCTCCACACGCGAGGTAGCTATCAAGAAAGGACTCAAGGCGAGAGTGACAGCTTGTTTTTTCTGTTCCAGTCTTGGCATCACATTTTGTTTTCTCGCTACTATAGAGTTCTTGATCAGCGATGAGCTGGTCACGACAAGCATCATTTGAACAGGAATTGTACTTATTAGTGAAATCTGTAAGACGGCTTAGGCACTGTGACTTCTGTGGTTCACTCTTGGCCATACAGCTGGCTTCTTCTTGTTGATAAGCGGTACGACGCTCCTCTAGATTATTTTCACAGGTCTTATTTCCCTCACACTTCTCTAGATCACTAACATATTTTTTTAGATTGTTGAGGCATTCTTGGTTGCGAGGACTGCTGTAGTTTTCACAGCGCGTTTGCTCGTTCTTATAAGCAATTCTCTGCTCATCAAGCTTTTGTTCACAAACACTATCGCCATTACAATTTTCAAATCGTGTGACATAAGTATCAAGATTATTCAAACACTCTTCTTTAAAAGGAGAGCTCTTCTTTTCGCAATTTGCTTGTTCTGAAGAATAGAGAGCGCGCTGGTTTTCAAGCTCAACACGACATGAGTTTGTTGTACAGGCCATGTACTTTTCAACATACTGATCAAGGCGGGTCAAACAAAGCGCATCTCCATTACAGGCACGAGCTTCGCTTGTGTAGCTTGAAAGACTTTGATTGAGGTCTTCTTTACACTTTTCCCTTTCTGAAAAACTGACTTTCTTATTACATTCAAGCGATCCCCCTTGAAGCCATGTCTGCTCTTTATCTGTGAAACAAAAGTTATAGCTACAATTCCAATTATGGCCTGCTGAAGCACAGCTTGAGGCCTCGGCATTGAGAGGATTGTCGACCGAGTAGCCACAACTATTGGCATGGGCGGGCGTGCTTAGCAAAAGCATCAAGGGGAGGACAATTTTGAAGAGGATCTCAGTTAACTTCATAAGTTTTATTTTATCGCTCTAGTAGGGGTTAATATTAGAAATCTGAGGTTATTCTCCTAAAATCAGTAGCTTACAAGTTCATAAGGAGCGTCTTTCGGCAAAATTCACTGCCAAAATTATGAGACTTTCCCCTAGGGAGCTGGCCGGCTTATAATAGTTTTAAGGGTTTATAACCTTATGGGCTTATCGGTAACTTGATAAAATGAGTTGAATTTGAAACGAAATTATTTCACTTTTTATTTAGGGCTGGTTCTTTTGAGCAGTTGTGTGCTGTCTCCTGATGATTATGATGCCTCCGGTGATGATGGTACTTATACGGGCTCTATGGAAGTCTATGATGGCCCGGGAACAGATCCTGACTTTATAGACCGTACTTGTCCCGAAGTGAGTGCCACCTTGGTTGTCTCTGGAAAGAGCGTTGTTTTGACTACTAATGATACTTACCCCAATTATGGACATCATCCAGGCGTTGTTACCAACCATGTCGCAAGGGGAGAGGTTTTTTCAAATAATAAGTTTCGCCTTGAAGAGGGATGGCCATTTGAGGAAACGGATACTCAGCTTGAAGATTTAATGAACCTTGAAATTTGTGGGGCGACTCCGCCGACTTTACCCGGGGACACCTCAACGGGAAATAGGGGACTCTTACAAGATTTTGCTTTCATTGTTGATGAACCTGGCTTTGTGGGAGAGTTTGGAAACTCCATTGCGAGGGGCTCTCTTTTCTATGGTGTGCGTTGTACAGATGGAGACTTTATTCCTATCTGCCTCTACTTCATGCAACTCTCTAAATAAACGGCTAATAGTTTATGACATATTCAAAAGTAATATTGTCATTGAGGTCCCATTTTCCAAAGTTAGATTCCTCATCACCACTAAAGACTTCTGTTTTAAGCCTGTACTGACTTGATCCACTATTGTAATTCGCTCCTAGAATTTGAGCGCTGCCATTATATTTGAGATCAAAATGAAAGTCGTAATTAAAGCTTAAGCTATCATTCACGTTAAAGATCATCGTTCCTACCCAGCTATTTTGATAGAAGCGGGCATTGAGAGAGCTCAGGGCATAGAAGGGTTGGGATTGAGGGCTTCTTAGGGTTTCTCTACCATGCTCAAGGACAAAGTCGATATTATTTAACCCTAGTTTCTTAGGCCAGTTATCCATCACATAGCGAAAGCCAATCATCATCGCTGTGAAAGAGTCATCACGACCATCCTCTGCATTTTGTGTGAGGAATTCACCATGAAGTTCAAAACCTTTTAAGGTCGTTGAAAAGCCTGCACTGAGATAGGTTATAGGGACATGTTCTTGAATGAGGGTAAAGGTTGGGGTGTTATTAATGACCTGAATGTCGTTTCTGATAACAGGGTTGGTATTAGGTCCATTAAAGAAAGTGAAGAGCCAGTCAGTGCCCCATTTTGTGCCCTCGAGCTTGAGGAGAAATTGCGTTTCCCTTGTTGAAAACCCACTAGGAAGGTCTTGTTCGAGTTGATAATCAAGGTCCGAATACAAAGTGGTCCAACGTGAATTTTGAGTCGGGCTCTTATTGGGGACAACTGTTGGCAGAAGAATGCCTGTGAGGGTCCAGTCTCCAAGGTAGTAGTCAGCGCTGATAAAGAAGTTCCCAAGAAAGAGGGGGGCCGTGGGAACGGTACCGTCAGCGGGAGAAAAACTATCACTTGGTGAGTAGATGATCCCTTTACCCGTTTTAAGAATTTTCTTACCAAACTGGATATCCATATCGCGGGTGGTGTAGGTGTAGTAGAGTTCGTTGAGGTAGAGGTAATTCCTCTTACTTGACTGGAGATCAAATGTTTCCCCAATGTCGTTATAGACTTCCTTTCGATTACTGATATCAAGCCACGCACTAAAGGTCAGGGATTCCACATCATTGAAGGAGTACTTATTGCCAAAGTTCAGACGGGCATCTTGATGGAAGGATTGAGGATCAACATTACCCACATCTTCGCGAGGAGCAGAACTGTAAAGTGTGGACTTTAGGTAAAGGGAGAGATCAAGGGGATTCTTTGCTTCTTTCTTTTTCTTTGCGGCAACTTCTAATTCTCTAAAGGTAGGTCCTTTTTTCTCAAGGAGCACACCTGTGTTATCACTGAATTTCTCTTTGATTTTTGATTCGAGAACTTCGTCTCCAAAAATATTCGCGGCTTCATCGCGGTTACTAGCTTCACTTGAGCCGAAAATGGAGGAGGCCTCTTCAACTGCGGTCGTCGCAGTTTCTGAGAGACCAAAGATGGCCGCGGCTTCACTTACTGCCGATGAAGAAGAGACTACGGTGGGAGCAGCCTCTTTTTTCTTTACTTTGGCCTTAGTCTTTTTAAGGAAGTATACGGGCTTTTGATTGGGATCACTTTGACTGAGAAGCTCAATCTCCTCGCGGCTAATTTCTAACTGAGAGCGCCCTTCTTTTGAAGTGGAGAACTTGTAGACTGGACTTTTGTTACGGGGTTTAAAATAAAAACGTCCCGAGCGAGAGAGAGCATCATACTGAGAGGAGCCATAATTCTTATCGAGACTATTTCCTGTGACGTAGACTTCTGGTTTTCCAGCTCCATTATAAGTGCCACGGATAACTCCTTGAAGCAGACGAATAAGGTAGCGGTTCTTTCCTTGCATGAAAGTGATTGTGAGCTTTGAGTTTTCGCCAATGATGACCTCACTCTGATACCCAAGCTTGATGATGGCCTGACTTGAACTCCGTGTGATTAGAGTCTGCTTATCCAGAATCTGATCACCTCTTCCAAGGTAGGTGAGGCTGCGGTCACTTCGACCTAGGCCGACGAGACTGCCGCTTACTTTTTTGACGCTTCCTATGCGGACTCGAGGGACTC
This sequence comes from uncultured Bacteriovoracaceae bacterium, assembly GCA_950054155.1. GTDB lineage: Bacteria > Bdellovibrionota > Bacteriovoracia > Bacteriovoracales > Bacteriovoracaceae. The sequence continues at coordinate 40,107 of CATLOT010000025.1, read as the reverse complement.
GTCGGGTGAAGTCCTGTGCAATGAGTGAGGACGAGAGAATGAAGAGGCTAAGAAGGAGGCTTGCTTTTATGGCCACTACTTAATGTGCATCTCTTTTTCTAGGAACCTCTTTTCAAAGACAAGGTCATCAATAGGCTTATTGAGCTTTCGAGAATTAACTTTGATGAATGTTTTTTGGACGCCATGGCGATCCATAATCGCGAGGTTTGGCCGCCAGAGTTTTCCTATTTGTTCCCACTGAACATATTCTGCGGTCTTTAGTTTTGCGCCTTTAAGGTCAAAGAAAACGATCTTGTGGGTGATAAGCTTGTCTTTATTCACGAGGAGCATTCTCTTTGAATAGCCAATATTACGGCTTTCACTCTCGTTAATGGGTTTTGCTTCGATGATATAACATTGGCCTTGCTTATTGGGACAGGCCATTTCACCTTGGCAGGTGTAATTATTCTTTTTAAGGTTTTCACCTTCGAGGTCAGCGTAAGTGAAGTCTGTTCCCATAAAATACTCTTTTCGACTTCCGCTGGCGATTCTTTGAAGTTTCTTTATTTCAGGGATATAGAGCCATTGGTTTTCTTCACCTTGTTCTTTCCAACTAAGAAGACCTGCACCCTTAATAGTTGCCGGTGAATTGAAGTAGAGGACAGAGCGTGAATCATTTTCTTTTGGCTTTATTCCAAAGCGCACAAGGTCGCGCTCTTCTTTCTTCTTTGATTTTACATCTTGAATGACAATCTTTTGTTTTTCTTCCTCGGTCTTTGCCGATTGCCTCTTGTCTTGTTCTTTCATAATGGCATTTCCCTCTTTGTCACATTTCGCCGCTTGAAGAGGGGCACAGAGGAAACCAGAGGAGAGGCAGAACGAGAGAATAAGGCTCGCTGATAGTGAGGGCATGAAAAACTCCATAATTAATAAAGATTTAACGTCTTTAAATTATGACAAATTTTCTCAAAAGTTCTAGGAGAAAGATGGCTTTCTTTATCAGTTGGAAGGTGAATATAGATATCCACACTTGAGTTTTTTAGTGGGATAAAGAGCCCCTGTGAATTTTCTCTTTTAAAGGTAACGCGAGAAAGCGCCAAAATTGTATCAACTTCAGCAGTTGATAGGTTATGAAATACTTGACCTTCTTTAAGGGTCTTTTGGTCAATTAACATCCATTTTATGAAGTTGGAGTTCCCTTCTTTAAAAAGAAAATAGCGGCTTAGAAGAACTGGACCTAAATAGAGATCACTTATCACAGCTAAGAGCAAAACGTAGGCACTTAGAAGTCCAAATTGCATTAGGGGAATAAAGCGAGCAAAGCTAAAAAAGCTAAAAGACAAGGCCAAGGAGAGGCTCGTTGTAAGAATCGGGACAACTTCATCCCCAATGGTAAGGCGTGAGGCGGTGAGGGGATTAAGGCTTGTCTCTTTGTCGCGAAAATAGCGGGCGAAGAGGTGAATGGTATCATCTGCTGCAATACCGATGGTAATGGCAGCAACAACACACGTTCCAACATTAAGGGGAATATTGAGAAGACCCATAATCCCAAAGAGTCCAAAGATGGGAAAGAGATTTGGTAGGAGACTTAAAAGACCTGCTTGCAGGCTCTTAAAGAAAAGAGAGATGAGAACGACAATAACAAGGCCCATGGTAATCAATGAGGCACTTTGAGATGAAATGATGGTGTTGGCCGCATGGATATTTAAAATATTCCTACTTGTGAGGTGAAATTTAAAAGGGGTGTCTTTAGTGAACCGTTCTAAATGCTTTTCAAGCTTCTTAATAAAGACTTCGGTTCTTTTAGAGGAGCTTAAATCGTGAGAAATTTTGATATTGGTTTTTAACTTGTCAGCGCTTAGGAGAGGGTCCACATCATCTCTACTCAGCATAATAAAGTATTGAGAAATAAGATTTTGGCTATTAGGAACTTTGTAATACTCTTCTTTTCCTTCACGCATCTCTCGATTAAGGATCGCAATAAGCCCAGCAAAGCTTTCAATATGTTTTACTTCTTTATATTTTTCGAGCTCTTGGTGAAGTTTCCATAAGTGCTTAAGGTTTTTGGCGTCTGTCATCTTATGATCTTGTTCACCAGTAGAGTCTTTAAAGGAGAGGACAGCGTGAATACTCTTCATTCCCCCCATTCGCTCTTTAAATGTATTGAGATTCTTCTTCACTTGGGCACGGTTTGCAATCATGCGAAAGGTGTCATTATCAACCTCGACTTGCGTGGCAAAGTAGGTGTTAAGCATGAGGAAGGCAAGGAGAGGTAAGAGAGCTTTCTTTGAAAAGAGAAATTGATAGGTAAGGCGAATAAAGTACTTTTCAAAGCCTTTAAAGAGGGCGTGGCCTTGGGAGCCGCTTTTCTTTTTATAGGGAAAGAGGCGCAAGTGCAGGGGGATATAGAGAATGGTGATAATAAAGGCAAAGATTAGCCCGAGAGAGGCGACGACTGAGAATTCTTGTAAGATTTTAATTTCACTGAAGCGGATACTTAAAAAGCCAAGGGCAGTTGTGGAAAGAGTGAGAAAGAGGGCTTTTCCAATGTCGCGGGCCAGGTAGCGAAGGGAGTCGACATCACTAAAGTGATTCTCCTTTGCGACTTTTAAGCTACTCGCTATGTGGACTATTTCTGTTGCACTGAGGGTAAGAAGAATTCCGGGAACGAGGTTAACCATCATCTGGATGGGGATATTCATATAAGTCATCCAACCAAAGGCCCAGGCTGTAGATAAAAGGGTTGCGAGGAGAGTGATGATAAAAGCAAAGCTGCTGCCAAGAAAGAAGACAAAGCAGATAAGAAGAACCAGAGTGATGAGAGGCATGAAGATCTTTGGGCTTTCGGCCATCTCTTCTTTTTGAAAGAGCTCAATGGTGGGCTCTCCCGTTTGAAAACTTTCAGAGAAGTCTTCTTTAAATTTTTTCACCTCACTATTGAGAAGCTCAGCGATAGGCACCATCGTCTTATTGTGATGATTAAGTTCGAGAACAAAGACCAGAGTCTTTTGGGGCACATCGATGAGGCGACCATGAAGGTTAGGGTCCTTTTGGACATGCTTAAGGCGCTTTGCTAAAAGCTCAGAAGAGATATCGAGGTCTTGAAATAAAGGCTCCGTAAAGAGAGTGTCCTCCTCTTTTTCATAGCGCATGAAGGTGGTAGTGAACACACTGCGCACTCTCGCTATTTTATCTTCTTTTTGCAGTTTCCAAGCGAATGCCCTCAGTTTTTCAAGCTTCTCTTTTTGAAAGAGGTCTTTATCTTTAAAATAAAGAATGGCCGACTTATCGGAACCAAAAAGTTCTAGAGACTTCTTGTACTGCTTCATCAAGGGGCTGTCTTGAACAAGCACTCGATCGAGGCTTGGATCCACACTAATATTCTTTAACTGATAGGCGGGAAAGAGCGAGAGAAGTATAAGGAGAAGTGCACTTAGCCAGGGCTTATGATAGAGGGTCACCAGGATAGCTTCTAGAGTGTGGGCTATCGCTCCTCTTTTAAGAGGCAGCTCTTCAAGGTGGTGGTGTTGCGGTTCTTCTTGTTCGCTCTTATCGAGAGGAATTTCAAGAATCCACCGGGTGAGCTCTTCGGCATCAAGCTCTTTAAGAAGGGTGACATAGAGCTCTTGACCCGCTTCAAGCTCAAAGGTGTAAAAACCTCTTTGGCGCTCTTCATGAGGACTATCTTTTAAGGTCACTTGATAGCTCTTGTTCTTGTAATGGACTTGTCCTCGCAAGAAGGGCATATCGCTTGATTTAAAGATGAGCTCATCACTCGTTGCCTCATACAGGGTCAACGTCAATTCCTCTGCTCCTCCTCGGGAAGAGTAGGTCATTGTAGGCCTTTTATGGGGCTCAAAAATGATGGGTCTCATATTCTCCTTAATGTCTCTATGTCTTTGATTTTCGGACATTTTACACCTTTTCTAAAGGGAAAACTTATGTGGCCTGCGTGGATTGCCGACAAAGTTAGAGTAGATAAAGGAAAGCTATGGCCAATGAAATTTTTCGCCCTTTAAGAGTTTTTGCCGTGGTCTCCCATCCAGAGGGGGAGCAGGAAAAGGTTCCGTTAACCTGTTTAGGCGTGGGCTACGCCCATCTTCCCTGGAAAAAGGGTGAAGACTATCATGTGATAGGGATTGAAGTGCATGGCAAATCCTTTGACGTGGATTTGAGTCTTCGCATGCTCAATGAAGGGGAGGCCGTTTTTCATTGGAGTGACCTGAGCTTTAATTTCACTCTCTTTCATGCGTGGATTAAGGGACTGAGTTTAGATGAGCGCGAAGGGCTCATTCATGATGTTCTTTCTTGGCAAGAGGAAGTGCATATCAGAGCAGCTCAGCACGAACTTCAGCCAAAGAAAATTGCCTAAATCTGCTCTTCCAACTGATTCTTAGTCACAACTGTTTGTAAGGCGATCATGCACTTCATGAAATGACCTTGCGTGTATTCCCCCAACATATCATCCAGAATTTCTTGTGGTTTTGTGAGGTCAAAGTTCCGCTCGTAGGCTCGGCTAACAAAGTCATGGGCAACAATAAAGAGACAGGCAAGGGGTGTGATTTGATTAAAATCTCGTCCATAGGGAAAGCCACTCCCATCAGGTCTTTCATGGTGTTGAGAAATAATAGTGTCCACTTGCGGGTATTCATTTGTAATTTCGAGCACTAAATCGGCGCCCTTTAAAGGATGCTCAAGATAGCGCTGCTTAAGGGTGCTTTCAAAGCGATCAAGGGCTTTAAGAGAGCGGTAGTTGACTACAGCTAAGCGCGGATCAGTAAGGCTGATGTCATGAAAGAGGCTTGCAAAACCAAGCTTCTCTTTTGATCGTCGGGTTGTCCAACCAAGCTCATCACACATTGCTGCCGTTAAATAGCACAAGAGAGTCGCATGGTCAGAATTGTAGGTGCTGCCCTTTTCAAGGATATGAAGAAGCTTAATGAGGGTCTTTCTCTCTTTTGCTTCCGCAATAATTCCATCAACATTTTCTTGAGCGCTTTCAACCACATCGGGAGTGATGCCAACGGTGAGGGCCATGTGCTGGATGAATTGTGTTTTGCGCCGTGCTTTTTCTTCTTCAGGAAGAGTTTCGTCCATTTCAACAATGGGCTTTTTATAGAGAGAGAGGGCAAACTTTGAAAAGTCCTGACTTCTCACATAGAGATAATCAATGCCTTTATCATGGTACTTTTCTAGAAACTCAGGACCGTAGTGCTCATCGGGGTTGAGAACCTTGACGTACTTATCATCGTTGAGCCTCACATAGAGAGGAAAGTCGAGTTTATGAAAGCGCCAAAAAAAGAAGAGGCGAATACGGGAGTACTGCTCTGGACCATGGGGACTTTGAACAAAGGGTGGGGTTTCAAAGAGTTTCTTCGTAAATTGGGAGAACTGATCTTTCTCGTCTTTATGGAGAAAGGGGAGGTGAGGAAGATTAAGGTCTTGATCCTCATTTGAATAGGTTATAAAGGGCACGGTGTATTCCCGTGAACGAAAGTGCTGGAAGACCTCCATAAAGGAGCCCTTCTTGAGATCAAGGCTCGCAATGAAGCCCTGAAAGTAGGGATCACTTTCAAAGAGCATGATCGCAGTGCGCGCACTCGTGACCTCTACAACATCTATTTCCCCCAAGCGCTCTTCTAGGGTCGCGATGAGGAATTGCCGGAAGCGGTCATTATCATCTAAAATCATTAATTTCACAGACTTATTGTACACCAAGTCCTTAATTGGTGGTGTCTTAAATTTTGACGGCTATCTGTAATTGATACAGGGTCCATATCATGTGATGTCGCAATGCGATATTATGATCATGTTATTTATGAGTTGAGCTTCGCTCTTAAAATTGAGCTCAAGGAGGAATCATGTTTGAAATTGGCGACTACGCCGTATGCCCCGGTCATGGTGTTGGACAGATTGTCGACATCGAAGAAAGAGAAATGGGTGGTGCGACGTTAAAATTCTACATTGTAAAAGTCATCGCCAATGGGATGAAGGTTATGGTGCCCACGAATTCAGAAAATGGTATTCGTGCCCTAGTGGATGAAACTGAAGTGACAGGGGTTTTTGATGTTCTCAAAGACCATGATGTTGATGTTGATAATTCTACCTGGAACCGTCGTTACCGTGAGTATATGCTCAAGGTGAAGACTGGCTCTCTCATTGAAATCGCAGAAGTGCTGCGTGCGCTCTTCTTACTAAAGCAAAAGAAAAACTTAAGCTTTGGTGAAAAGAAGATGTTGGACCAATGTAAAGATCTCATTGCTCAGGAGGTTTCGATCTCTGGAGGCGTGGAGACTGTTAAAATTAAGGAAGATATTGACTCTTGTTTTCCTAACTCTGAAACAGCGAGCTAATCAGGCCCGCTGTCCATAATCACTGACTCCGAAGTTCTCACAATCTATGCTATAGTGGGGGCTTTGGAGGAATAGTGAGTCAATTTGAATTAACGTCTAAATTTGAACCGACAGGTGATCAGCCTGCGGCCATTAAAAGTCTTGTCTCTCAATTTAAAGAGGGAAGGAAGCGCCAGACCCTTCTTGGGGTCACGGGCTCCGGAAAGACTTTCACCATGGCCCATGTGATTAAGAATTTAGGCAAGAAAACTCTCATTCTTGCTCACAATAAAACTCTTGCGGCCCAACTCTATGCTGAATTTAAAGAGTTCTTCCCCAATAATGCAGTGGAGTATTTCGTCTCTTATTATGACTACTATCAGCCTGAAGCTTATGTGCCAGGCTCTGATACCTATATTGAGAAGGATGCCTCTGTTAATGATGAGATCGATAAGCTGCGCCACTCGGCTACGCGCTCTCTCTTAGAGCGAGATGATGTCATTGTTGTGAGTTCGGTTTCTTGTATTTACGGTATTGGTTCACCTGATGAATATTCAAGTCAGAAAGTGACTCTCTTTCAGGGGGATACACTAGATAGGGACGAATTTTTAAAGTCACTTGTGAGTATTCAATACGAGCGCAATGATATCGATTTTTCTCGAGGTTGCTTTCGAGTGAGAGGAGATGTTGTCGAGGTCTTTCCAAGCTATGAAGATAGCGACGTGATTCGCATTGAATTCTTTGATGATGAGATTGATGGCATTAGTATTGTTGACCCTTTGAGAGGTCGTGTTCTAACTCAGCTTCCTAAAGTGACAATTTATCCTAAGAGCCATTACGTGGTCAGTGAAGATCGCCTAGAAAAGGCGATTGAGACCATTAAACTTGAATTGCGCCATACGCTTAAAGATCTTGAAACCAAAGAGAAACTTGTTGAAAAGCAGCGCCTCGAGCAGCGAACGCTTCTTGATCTTGAAATGCTTGAAGAGATGGGATTTTGCCAGGGGATTGAAAACTACTCACGCCACCTAACAGGCGCTAAGGCCGGTGATCCTCCTCCGACTTTGATAGACTTCTTTTTTAAAGACTTTCTGATGATTATCGATGAGTCCCATATCACTTGTTCTCAGGTGGGGGGCATGTATAAAGGAGACAGAAGTCGAAAGGAGAACTTGGTGAACTTTGGCTTTCGCCTCCCTTCAGCCCTTGATAATAGACCTCTTAAGTTTAATGAATTTGAAAAGAAGCTTGATAAAGTTCTCTATGTGAGTGCGACACCAGGAAATTATGAACTTGAGCAGACTCACGGGGAATATGTTGAACAAATCATCAGACCCACGGGGCTTCTTGATCCTCTCGTTGAGGTGAGAAATGCAGAAACTCAAGTGGATGATATTCTTCTTGAGGCCAAGAAAACGATTAAGGAAGGTTATCGTGTCTTAATTACGACACTCACTAAAAAGCTTGCGGAAGAGCTCACCAGCTACTTTAAGAGTGTGGGCATGCGCATTCGCTATCTTCACAGTGATATTCAAACCATTGAGAGAATGGAAATCTTGAGGGATTTGCGTTTAGGAGAGTTTGATATTCTTGTTGGAATTAACCTCCTTAGGGAAGGACTCGACCTTCCCGAAGTGGCGCTGGTTGGTATCTTAGACGCTGATAAAGAGGGTTTCTTAAGGAGTGAACGCTCCTTGATTCAAACGATTGGTCGAGCTGCTCGAAATTCGGAAGGTCGTGTTCTTCTCTATTCCTATAAAATGACTAAGAGTATGGAAAAAGCGATTAGCGAGACTAAGAGACGGCGCGAGATCCAAGAAGCCTATAATGAAGAGCATGGGATTACCCCTCAAACGATTCTTAAAGAAGTCAGTGGAGGGGTGATTGAAACCTTGCGGGGTGCTCATGGTGGAAAACGTAAGAAAGAGAAGGTAAAAAAGCTAGAGCTGAGCCCAGAAGCCATTGATCAGAAAATAGTTGAACTTAAAAAAGAGATGAAACTCTTGTCTAAAGAACTTAAGTTTGAGGAAGCTGCAAAAGTAAGAGATGAGATAAAAAGTCTCAATGAGGCGCGACTTCTCTTTTAGGGTTATACTAAGTGTATGACTAAGATTATTTTAGCCTTACTGTTTTTGTCGGTTACCTCGGCTTTTGCCTATGAAAAAGCGGATGCCTTTGTTGTCAAAGTCTATGATGAAAAGGTGAGGGTTTTAAGTCCTGTGAAATATGACCCCCTTTTAAATGTCATCATTGAAAATAAAACCCTCGTCAAATTAACAGCAAAAGTAGAAACCAAAGAAGGTGAAGTTTTAGCTTATGTCCGTATTGAGCCTGGAAAGTCTAAAAGTGTGAGCGTCAAGCAGCTTAAAGATACTCAGATTTTCTTCGTCCCCCTATCTCCTCCAAGTCAAAAAGTAGAACTAAAATTAGGAAATAAACCTTATGAGATTCCTCCGCAAAAATAAGGCGTATAAAACGATTCTTGTTATCTCTGATATTCATCTTGGAGCTGGTGCCTACGTCAAGGGAGTGAAGAACTTTCTTGAGGACTTTCACTATGACGAAGAAATGGTTGAGTTTCTTCATTACTACTCAAATGGCGACTTTGAAAAAAGAGAGGTTGAGCTCATTATTAATGGAGACCTCTTTGATCTGTTAGCGGTGCCTTTTGTGGAGTTCTTTGATGATGAATTTTGGAGTGAAGAAGCTGCACTTGAAAAACTAAAAATAATTTTTGAAGCCCACCCTGAGGTCATGCAGGCCTTTAGAGATTTCCTCTCTAAGAAGAATAAGAAAATTGTTTTTATTATTGGTAATCACGACGGTGAATTGGCCCTGCCGCGTTTACAAGAGTTTCTCCTTGATCAATTCCCAGAGGATATTAGGGATAACTTTATAATAAAATGTGAAATTGGCGGAGAATATGAGCCTCATCAAGGTGTTCTCCTTAAGCATGGTCATGAATACGAAGTCGCTCACCAGTTCGACCCCAAAAGTTCTGTTGTTACAGATGAAGAGGGGAAGCGCTACTTTATTCCGCCTTGGGGCTCGTACTACGTCACACGGGTTATCAATAAGTTTAAAGAAGACCGTGGTCATATTAATGCCGTTAGACCTATTAAAAAGGCAATGATCAATGGCCTTATTTACGACACCATTTTTACGATTCGTTTTATCCTTTCAAATGCTTTTTATTTTATAATGGTGCGCTTTATTTCTTTCTTCAAGCAAGGAGTAAGCGCCAAGGAAGTGATTAAGCAAAGTTTGGGAGAGTTAGAGCTCTTTGGTGACTATGAAGAACTCACAAGAGATGTCTTTGAAAAAAGAGAGGATATTCACTGTTTAATTGTAGGACACACCCATGAACCTATTCATCGCACTTACGTGGATGGGACAACTTTTATTAATACGGGGACGTGGACTGATATGTATCATCTTGATTGGGGCAAAAATAGACCTTCTCCTCAATTGACTTATGCTCAGTTAAACTTTTACGATAAAGAAGACCAACCGGAGATTGCTCTTCGCTCTTGGCATGGTGTAAATAATCTTCCTTTCTCTGAGTACTAATGAAACTTGATCAACTCTTTTTAAATGCCTTTCAATATTCGACGATCGGAATGGCTTTGGTTTCTATTGAAGGACAATTTATTAAGGCGAATCAAGCTCTTTGCGATCTCCTCGGTTATAGTGAAGAGGAATTGGTTGCTCTTGATTTTCAAAGCATTACCTATGGAAAAGATCTTGCCGATGATTTGACTCAACTGGAGAGGCTAATTAAAGGTGAAATCAAAAACTACATTATAGAAAAGCGCTACATCAATGCTAATGGGAATCTCATCTGGGCCGAGCTCTCAGTTTCCTTAGTTAAGAAGAGTGATGGCTCACCAGACTTCTTTATCTCCCAAATTCAAAATATTAATGAAAGAAAGCTTCATGAGGAGCGCCTCAGACAAGAAAAAGAAAAGGCAGAGCGCGCCCTTGAAGCTAAGACTCATTTTCTCTCTAATATGTCCCACGAAATCCGCACTCCCTTAAATGCGATTCTTGGGTTTACGGAAGTCCTCTTAGAGGACGAAGTGGATTCAGAAAAGAGGGACTTTTTAGGTTACATCAAGAATGCTGGAGATGGGCTCCTCCATATTATCAATGACATTCTTGAGTTTTCAAAACTAGAAGCAGGGAAAATGAAGATTAAGAAGGAATCATTTTCTCCGCGTACTTTAATTGAAGAAGTTGAGCAAATTTTTAAAAGCGAGATTGAGCATAAGAGTCTCGAATTTAGCTATTATCTAAGCCGTAGTGTTCCTGAATTCTTAGTTCAGGATGCGAAGAGGTTACGCCAGATTCTGATTAATATTATTGGAAATAGTGTTAAGTTTACTGATGATGGGAGTATTTCTGTCTCCTTTGAGTATGAAAATGGTCGACTTTCTCTTTGTGTTGAGGATACGGGAATTGGAATACCTGGGGATAAAGTCGAGCTTATTAAAAAGCCCTTTGTTCAAGTTGAAAATGTAAAATCGAGCAAGTATGAAGGAACTGGCTTAGGACTTTCCATTTGTCAGAGGCTCCTTGATTTGATGGGCGGAGAACTTAGAATAGAGAGCACTTATGGAGAGGGGACGATCGTCACCATCGATTTAACGGCAAAAGAATGTGATGTTAGGGTTGCATCTCAAGAAGACGTCACCGCTTCATTTGAGGCGGAAGCCTTTCAACACGTGAAGGCCCTCATTGTAGAGGATAATGATATCAATACCGCTGTTCTTTATAAGACTTTGAGTAAACTTGGCTTTCAAACGATTCTTACTGCTAAAGATGGTCATGAAGGCGTTAAAAGTACTTTAGAAGAAAAGCCTGATATCGTCTTTATGGATATTCAAATGCCAAACCTTAACGGGTTAGATGCTACAGTGAAAATACGAGAAGACATCCCCAAAGGACCAGTCATTATTGGGGTTTCTGCAAATGCCTTTTCAGAGGACCGTGATAAGGCCCTTGATAGTGGAATGAATTTCTATATTTCTAAACCCATTCAAAAGAGAGAATTGATGGCGACGTTAATGAAGACTCTCGCTTTTCTTGACTAGACCCCAAAGATTTTGCCAATCTTTTCCATTAAGGTGTTTGAAGAAAAAGGGCGAACCACAACATTGTTAACACCAGACTTAACGGCTATAACAATATTTTGCTGATCAGCTTCACTTGTAATCATTAGAAACTTGGTTTTAGCGATGGTCCCATTTCCACGAACTTTTTTGAGAAGATCAAGCCCACTGATTTTATCAATTTCCCAGGCTGCAATAATGAGTTCAAAAGGAGATTCACTGCCGGCTTCTTCAATTTTTTGCCAGGCCTTTTCACCGTCAATCGCTTCGGTGACATTTTTAAAACCTATATTACCAAGCATACTTTTTATGGCCTGACGATTTCCAGAAGAGGGGTCAGTTAAAAGAATTCTCATACTCGATTTTAATGCCATAAAACTATCCTTCAATACTCCTAAGCCGCATTGGCCGTGTTCTCATTTTCCTTCTTGGGACTATCTAATAAGTATATCAAACTTTCATAAATTGTGTCGCCAAACTCAATTTCGAGGCCAGGTGAAAGTGTTTTTTCTTTCATGTTCTTAATGACAACACTCATGGCCACTGGACTGCCTGTGATTTTTCCACTGCTGTACTCGAGGATGTGAGCGCTCGCACCGAGTACAAGAGCTAAGGGTTCTATAAACTGACCCTGTTTATATTCGGGATAACCACTTCCATCAAAGCGCTCGTGGTGTTGATAGAGAATCTTATTACAGCGCTCACTTATGATCAGACCAGACTTTCTAATCATGTGCTGAGAGAGACCAGGGTGTTTGCTATAATCTCGTCGCTGAGGGGAGCTAAGTTCGAGGTATGCCTTTTGAGAGAAAAGCATTTGCATCTGGGTGTGACCAAGATGGGCGAGAAAGGCCGCACAAATGAGATCTCCAAGGGCAAGAGGGTCTTTCATGCCACAGCCTTGAGCTAAGTGTGCACTAAGAGCAACCACACGATTCGTCGGGCTATCCTTGGTTAGAAGCTTCTCAGCGAGAGTGCTCGCCAGGCTAACAGTATGACTAATAGTATAGGGGAAGGTGAGGGCAAGATCGCGAATCTCCTCAATAAGAGGCATCCAGTTGTCGCTTTTAATCGCCTTTTCTAACTCATCTTTAAAGTGGAACTTTTCTTTAGACTCTTTTTGCTCTCTCTTCTTCGCTCTTTCTCTTTGCCTGGTGATAAACTCATGTTCCGTCACTTCTTTTAAGGAAGGGATATCTTCTTCTTTGACTCGGCAGGAATGGAGAAAGGTTCGCTTTTGCTTTCGCGAGATAGCGACTTCTCCTCCTTTTTGAGTAATAAACTTAAGAAATTCAAGTTTCTCTTTGGTGAGGGGGGAGTTTCCATGAAGAAAAACATTATAGTTCTTTGCAATAGGGTGATAAACAAATATTTGAAAGGGGTAAATGGCGTAAGCTTTGGGCTTGAGAAGCTCTAAGTCAACATGGAAGTAGTTTTCACTATTTTGATCAACGCCTTTCATTACGCCCCCCTCTTAAAGAATTTACTAAAGAAGCCACCTTTCTTTTGCTCTGGTGGTTTCTCTGTCTTTTCTCTTTGCTTAGTGGAGCCAACTTCGTGATAGTATTCAGTGAGGTAAAGGCCTCTCGCGGCTTCAAAAATAGCTTCAAGAGATTCGGCTTTTTCAGGGTTAAAGCTCTCCTTAGGAACAAATACCGCGAGACCTAAGAGAGTCACGCCTTCGTAAAAAGGAAAGACAAATTCATTTTCACTCGCTTGGAAGGTGTGATCTAGCCACTGAGGAGTTTTCATTTCCTTCCACTGATCAAAGCGGCGAAAAGCGCCAAATTCCCATGATTTCCTAAAGGCATCTCTTTGTTTTTCATAGTCGTGATGATCCTTTTTAAAATCATCTTCAACCTCTTTTCTTTCACCTCTTGAGAGACTCTCTAGCTCCTCAGCTGATGGCCTTACGGGCTCTTTTCCGGCGCTATTTTCAATAAAGCCATTGAACAGACAAGTGAGTTCCGCTCCTCTCTTACTGGTGTAAAAGATAGTGTCACCTGAGAACCTCTCGCTGACTTTTTGGGAGATAAACGCACAGAGCTTCTCAGGATCTGCCTTTTCATCAAAATAAAAATCAAGCACTTCGATAGCGATTTCCATACCCTTTGAATCTGGCTCAAAAACTAATTCTTTTTCCTCTTCCTCAACTTCATTTTGAATTTCCTCAAAGGCCATCTCTTCAAGTTGACCCTCAGGATTGAGTACTGTTTTGGTATAGGTCTTTATTTCGGCGACATTATCAAAGAGACCATAGTTTTTCTTCTTGTTAGGGATGCCATCAATAGTGATGCCTTCAAACTCCTTCTTGAGTTGCCCATAATCGATGGTCTGCTCTCCTAGGTCCTCACTTTCAATAATGAGTTCCTTTTCTTCATTCTTCTCAGTAGGAAAGTCATCTTGAGCTTTTCCCTTCTTATCCCAACCATTTCCCCAATCATTATTATCATGACGGATACTTTCTTTACTTGAGTAATGAGTCTTTATATGGTCAGCACGGGCATTAGTGCGGTTGTTTCCGCCTTCTTCTTTCTCTTTTGCCTGGGCCCCCTCTCTTTTTGAGAAACCATCTTCGTCGATATCAAGTTTTTGACTCTTTTTCTTAAAATCGTCTTCTTCCTCTTGAAGGCCTTTTTCTTGGCGATGATCACTGTCGTGGTCCTCCACGACACTAAGCTTTTCAGTCTTTTCTCTCTTGTATTCCTCTTCGAGTATTTTTTCTTGAAGGAGAGGGTCTTTTTCACTATCTTCCTCAATGTCAAGAGAGTTGCGCTCTTTCTTCTTTCGCTCTTTTAATTGGGCGAGGGCTTCATCATGATAGAGGTCTTCGTCTTCCTCAATATCAAGATTCTTCTTAGCAGCCCCTCCGCGGAGGTATCCATCAATGTCATCAGCCTTGGCATCTTGTTTTTTATCCTCTTCCTCATTGGGATCGTAGCCGTCTTCCTTCGCCTTCTTTTGTGAGGGGGTAAGGTCTTCTTCAACATCGAGTTTATAAACCTCATCTTCTTGTCTTTCAATTTCTGCTTCGGGAGCTTTTTCGACAAAGTCGGTTTCATCTTCTTCAATGTCGAGGTGCTTTTGAGCTTTTCCACGCAGATGTCCATCGATGGCCTCATCCTCTCTTTCGTCAAGCAGATCCTTTTCGGGATCGTCTTCGACTATATCAAGCTTCTTAGAGGCCTCTGTTTCCTTTAAATCTTCCGAACTTAGTTCGGCGCGCTCTCGAAACTCAGGACCTTCTTCCTCGATATCAAGCCCTTTAGTGCTTTCGCCTTTATAGTGACCACCAAGATCTTCCCCACCTTCTTTTTCTTGGGTTAAAGAAGGCCCATCTTCCTCTACATCTAATGAGGAAGACTTCTTTTTTTGAAGGGTCTCTTCAGCAAACTCAAGTTGCTTCTTCTTTTCTTTCTTGGCAACTTCATCTTCAACTTCATCATTAATTTGTTTTTTGATTTGATCAATATCATCTTCTAAGTCAAAGGAGGGCGCTTTCTTCTTTTCCTTTTCCTCTTCTTCAACTTCTTGAGCCTTTTCGATACTGCCTTTGTAGTGGCCGTCTATGGCCTCTTCTTGATAGCCTTTTTTCTTGGGTTCCTCTTCATATTCTTCTTCTTCAGAGTCTTCTCGCTTCTTCGTTTTATTCTTATAAAACCCCGAAATATTTTCTTCTTTATAGGTCTTCTTCTTAGGTTTGTGATAATCCTCTAAAACATTTTCTTCTTGGTTCTTCTTCTTTTCTTTTGTAGGGTTATCGTCTCCCTCATCAAGGATAACTCCCTTTTCAGCGCGCATCTTTGAGTTGGTATCAACTTGTTCTTCTGTGTCTCCTTGACCAATTTTATTATTCATCTCCTCTTCTTCATCTTTACGAGTCGCAATTGAGCGCAGCTGAAGGCGAACTTTATAGAGAAGTGTTTTGGGATTAACAGGTTCCACCACACATTCTGTGAGCCCCACTTTCATAAATTTATCAAGGGTTTTTCTTGGAATCGATTTAGGGGAGAGTAAAATTGTTTTTGATTGAAGCTTTTTGATCGTCTTGCGATTGGATTGAAGCATCATGGCGCATTTCTTAGGGCTCGCCATGAGGGTTAAGCTTTGACCGATAGTAGGGAGGAGTTGTGCCGCTTCCTCTAGTGAATCGATTTCATAGACCTCGATGCCCTCGTTTTCAGCATTTTCTTCCACCACCTCTTTTAGTTTTTTGAGAGTGTCAGAAAGGGGTTCAATAAATATAAGGGGCTTTGTTGCTTGGCTCATCTTCATCAATCTTATCGGAAATCACAGGTAAAATTTAAAGGGATATATTAAGGAAAGGTGTAAAGATTTCTTAATAATTCCGAGTGTTTTACTCTGGTAAAAAAAAGAAAAAAACGGAAAAAAATTCTAAAGGTCTAGCCAGAGAGTCCGAAATTGTTTGTGACTGCCTTGTGGTAAGTCAGAAATTTTTAAAACCATAAGTTTCAGAGAGCAGTAAGCTCATTTTTCCTCACGGTTAGGGATTAAGCACCAAGGAAGCGGCGCCAAGAAGACAAGGAGGATCTAATGGGTTTACGTATTAACACAAACACGACGTCTCTTAGTGCACAACGTACTCTAGGCGTTAACAACGAAGCACAAGCTAAATCACTCGGTAAGTTGTCTTCAGGGACACGTATCGTGCGTTCAGCTGACGATGCTGCAGGTCTTGCGATCAGTGAAAAATTGAAAGCAACGATTCGCGGTCAAGCTCAAGCTGAAAGAAACGCTAACGATGGTATCTCAATGATTCAAACTGCTGAAGGTGGTCTTAGCGAAGTCGGAAACATTCTTATTCGTATGAGAGAACTCTCAGTACAAGCTGCTTCTGATACAGTAGGGGATACTGAAAGAGGATTTACTGATCTTGAGTATCAAAACCTCAAGCAGGAAATCGAGCGTATCTCTCAAGTTACTGAATTTAACGGTAAGAAACTTCTTAATGGTACTGGAGAAACATATGATTTCCAAATTGGTATCAATAACGACGACTTCCAAGACCGTATTAAATTTAATACAGAAATGCTTAACAGTTCACTAGATAGTCTTGGAGTAGGAGACCTTGCGGTAACTTCTAAGGAAGAATCTCAAAATGCTCTTGCTGCCCTTGATACTGCAATCCAGAAAGTTTCTGGTCAAAGAGCGGAGCTTGGTGCGAAACAAAATAGACTAACTTCAACTGTTCAAAACCTGCAAGTAAGTAATGAAAACTTGAGTGCGGCAAATTCACGAATTCGTGATACTGACTATGCTGCTGAAACGGCCAAAAACGCTAAGCTTAATATCCTTAACGCTGCTGGTACTTCAGTTCTTGCGCAGTCAAATGCTCAAGGTCAAAATGCTCTACAACTTATTGGTTAATCCAAAGTTTAAATAGCATAAATGGAAAGCCCCCAGAATTGGGGGTTTCTTTTTTTGAGGAGAGATATTGAAAAAAGTATTCTCCATTGATTTAAGATCGATTGCTTTAGTGAGAGTATTCCTAGGGCTGGTTACTTTTTTTTATTTCTTCGAACGAATTCCATACGCTACAGCTTTTTACTCCCATCAAGGAATAATAGGAACTTCTGAGATGGACCTCTACTTTGGTCCTATAGAGAAGTTCAATCTCTTCTATTATTTCGGTTCGCCAACCTTTGCTCTTTTTGTCTTTATAAGCGGAATGATTCTAAGCCTATGCTTTGCCCTAGGGTACAGGACAAAAGTTGTTAATATTATCATCTGGATCTATCTTCTCAACATTCAAAGTCGCTTTCCTTTAAGTATGAACGGTGGTGATGTTCTTCTTCCTCTTCTTTTTCTGTGGAGTTATTTCCTTCCCATGGAAAAAATCGCGAGTTGGGATAGGGGTTACTTTATTGAGGAGAGTGAAGAGCTTAAGGATTTTGAGTTTAGTGGCCTAAGTGTCGCCGCCTGGATAATTCAAGCAGTTCTCATTTACCTCACAACGGCGCTCTTTAAGTGGCATCCCTATTGGCATAGTACGGGGGAAGCTCTCCATTTTGCTCTTCATCTTGATACTTTTACAACGAGTCTAGGAAGACTTTTATTAAGGGCGCCATCGCTTCTTCCTCTGATGAGTATTGGGACCTTCTTACTTGAGCTTATTGGACCGCTCTTACTTTTGATCCCTTTTAAAAGAAACTTTATGAGGCTCTTAAGTGTGGTGCTCTTTATTGGGTTTCACTTGGGAATAAGTGTGACATTTTCAATTGGTCTCTTTCCCTATATTTGCATAAGTATGTGGTTAATATTTATACCGGGGTCTTTTTGGGACGCCCTCACACGCCGCCCTGAGAAAACCTATACAGTCTTCTATGACAAGGATTGCAGCTATTGCAAACGGATGGTCAATCTCATTAAAACTCTCTTTTTGGTGCAAGAGATTGAAATTCTTCCTAGTTCAAAGGATGAGGAAATTCATCAAGAGATCATCAGGAGACGATCCTGGGCCGGAAGAGATGAAGAGGGAGAAGTCTATTTTGCATGGGAAAACTTTCTCATGATTTTAAAGCAAAGTGGCACACCTCTTTTCTTTTTCCTCTTTTCTCTATTCCCAAAGGGACTTGGTAAACGAGTCTACGACTTTGTCGCGACGAGAAGGGCTTACTTTGCGCCTATTTTAAAGTTTGTGGGAGCTGGTGGTGTAAAGTCACCATCATTAGTTATTAAAAGGGTAAAATTAGTTTTCCTTACTTTCTTTGTAGTCATGGGAATTCTCTTTAATGCCACGGGCTTTGAAAGCTTGAAGATGTATAAACTCACAGGCTATGCCCATAATGCTTACTATCTTTTCGGGCTGGATCAGCGTTGGGATATGTTCTCTCCCTTTCCGGCAACAATGGAAGGCTGGCCTGTCTTGTCAGGAAAGCTTGCCAATGGAAAGAAGTTTGATCCTTGGCGTAAAAAAAATGTAAGCTTTGAAAGGCCAAGAGACCTAAAAACGGAGTATCCCAGTGGCTTTTGGCGTAAAGTCTGGGAAAGGCTCAGCAGCAGTAACTATTCTGGTTATCGGGGAAGCTTCGTGCGTTATATTTGTCGCGAGTGGAATCAACACTTTAAAGACCCAGATAAGAAACTTCAAAGCATTCGTCTTTATTATATGCGTGAACATAGCCCAAGACCTGGTCAGGGTGAAGCGCGAATTGAAAAGAGCGACCTCGGCTCTTTTGGATGCGGCCCCTCATAATCTTAACCTAATTCTTACTTTTTCATACTTTCATTGGGTTTTCATTGGGATTCGTTGACAGACGATTGCTCAGTCATAAGACTATTTTTGTCCAACATTTATCACAATTCTGAATTATCTTAAGGAGGAGGGTTCATGAGTTTAGTACAGCAGTTCCAAGCCGGTGGTTTCTTTATGTATTTCATCTTGGCTTTTGGTCTATTAACAGTCGCATTTATTGTAGAAAGAACGATCTCGCTTTATCTCAAGCATAAGGAAGCTCCTAAGGAGTTTAGAAAGAATATCCTTAGCTTCATTGCTCAAGGGGATTTCAAAGCAGCTCAAGATTATATTGACATGGGCGCAGGTGAGACGAGCCTAGGTAAAATCACCTCTATCGCTTGTAAGATGAGAAGTGCTGGTGCAGGAGACGAAGCTCTTCAGGCCAGAATGGACGAGCAACTTTCTAAAGAAATTTCTAGCTATGACCAAAGAACAGGCTTTCTTGCCATGTTTGGTAACGTTTCAACTCTATTTGGTCTCCTCGGTACTGTTACAGGTCTTATTAGCTCATTTGCTGGTGTGGCCGCAGCTTCACCTGTTGAAAGAGCAAACCTTCTTTCTCAAGGTATTTCTGAAGCCCTAAACTCAACAGCCTTTGGTCTTGTTGCCGCAATTCCAGCGCTTGTTGCCTACGCGATTTTCCAAAACAGAACGGAAAAGATCATTTCATCTCTTACAGAACAAGCGAGTGAGATTTATCATGACTTCCTTTTCTACACAGAAAGTCACATGAATGAAGAAGATCAAGCTCCTCTTCAAGCCTCTCAAGGCAAAACAGAGAGTGTTACGAGAAACTAAGAGATTTTTTAAGGATTTAATAAGCACCAACGGATTGGGGTAGTTATGAGAAAGAAAACAGGACTAGGACAAAAGAAAGAGCTCGATGCTCAATTGAACCTAACTCCTTTTATTGACCTTCTTTCAACATGTGTGTGTTTCCTCTTGATCACTGCAGTTTGGATTGAAATTGGAACTGTTGAGGTTAAGCAAAGCCACGGCACAAGTGCCGCTCAAGAAAAGAAGGAAACTTTTGATCTGGATCTTGTTTTTAAAGACCCTACCCAAATGAATGTCAATCTCAAGAAGAATGGCAAGCGTGTGCAAGGCCTAAAAGTCGAGGGGGAGACATTTGAGGCGCTTATGGCGAACCTTAATGAAACCCTCATCTCTCAAGTTTTAACTTTTAAAAAGAAAAGCATCGAAATTGCAACTGCCACAGTGACACCACGAAGTACTGTGGACTATGGCAGTCTTATTTCTACACTGGATGTTCTCAGAAAGAATAAGATCGTCAATATCGGTGTATTGACCGCAAGCGGTAACTAGGAGAGCTCACCATGATTTTAAATCAAAGTATGGTAGCAGCAGATGGATTTGAAAAACATCTCGTTAACAGAAAACGAAAGAAGCATTGGGGCTTAAAAGCGGCTGGTTTCACCCTCATGTTAACATCAATGGTTGATATGTTCAGTATGTTGGTGGTTTTTCTTCTTCAAACTTTCTCAAGTTCTCCTGAGATACTTGTGACCAAAGGGGTAGAGCTTCCTAACTCCATCACTCCAGCTCAAGTAAGAGAAGCACCTGTCCTTGCTATTTCAAGTGATGGTTTTCTCTACCTTGACCAAGAAAAAGTAGGAAAGACTGAGGACATTTCAAAAAAACCTAACGGTCTTTTAAAGAAACTTAATGTTATTAAAAAGAATTGGGCGAAGTCTCACACAACTCCTTTTACAGGTGAGATTAACCTCCAAGCTGATAAGGAGATCCAATCAACGGTTGTCGCTCAAATTATGGGTATTTTAACGAGTAGCCAGTTCCAGTCCATTGAATTGGCCGTTGTAGGACATCGTTAATGAAAGTCATTGGGATCCTCTTCTTATTCACTTTTTTTTGTCTGTCTTCACAGGCTAAGGATTTACATTTTTTGATTCAAGAGATGGAGGAATTAAGAGACTCTCTTGAACTTGATGATCCGGCCAGAGTTGAACTCACTCTGCGCCTTGCCGACCTCTACTTTGATGTTTCCATCAAAGAAGGAGGGGAGGGAAATCACGAGGAGCTTAAGGCGAACCGTGAAAAAGCCTTGGTCCTCTACCGTCATAGCCTTGAAGGCACGGATGGAGTGAAGAGAGCTGAAGGGCTAACAAGACTTAAAATTCAGTTTCAGATGGCGCGACTTTTAAGTCGCCTTGACCAGTATGAGCGCGCTGAACCCTACTATCTTGAAGTTCAGGCCCATCCTAAAGTTCCTAAGAAAATGAAAGAACAGGCTTCTCTTGCCCTAGCTGAGTGGTATGAGCAAGATGCAGTTTATCCCAAGGCCAAGAAATTCTATGACCAAGCGATAGAGCTTTGTGATGTTAAGGCGAGTTGTAACTACGCTCACTATCGAAAAGGCTGGCTCTACTTTAAAGATACAAAGCTCGATGATGCTATAGCTGAAATGAAAGCATCGCTTTGGACAGAAGGTGATCAAGTGAGGGAATCTTCTCTTCAAGATCTTATTCTCTTTATGTCCAATGCCGATACAGATGGCTTTAAAGAACTGGAGTATACTTCGGCTCTTGCAAAGAAGACGGGGCGACCTGAGCTCGTTCAAAAGCTCGTTGAAGCCTTCTATGTTGCCGGTAATCGTCGTGCGGGCGCAAATCTCCTTTCAGAGGTCAATGCAAAGACACCAAGCCTTTACTTTGAAACTCGTCTCCTCGAAGAATTTTACGGTTTTAGAAAGTGGGAAAAAGTTGATGAACTTCTTCTCGCCATGGAAAAACGAAGCGCAAAAGATATCCCAACCAAGAAAGATCATGCTAGTGAAGTTAAGAAGATCTTTCGCCGCTACCTCGTTCAAGTCGATAGTGAGGCCAATGTTGCGCCAGAACTGAATACTCACCTTAAAAGATCCATTGATATTTATCTCACCATCTATCCTAATGACGACTTGAGAAAGAAACTTCAGCAAGGCTGGCTCAAGGCTGAGGAGAATAAGCAGAATAAGATTATTCGCCTTGGAGAGTGGATAAAAGAAGATATTGGCTTTGGCTTTAAAAAGAGTGAGATTCGAAAACTTCGCCAAACAAGACTTTCCTTAGCCCAAAAACTACAGAGTGAAGTTAAGACTAAGAAAGGAGAAACTGAGCTTAAGCTAAGTCCCATTATTATTGAGGAGGCCCTCGCCCTCGCTGAAATTCTAAGCCCTACTAAAGAAGCTGAAGAGTTTCGCTATGTCGCCGCTCGCGAGTATTACTCTCAGAAGAATTTTGAGGCAGCTCTTCCTCTCTTTAAAGGTCTTGTTGACGCGGCCTTAGAGAGAAAAGCTAAGGGCGAAGCCCTTGGAAAATGGGCCCTTCTTTCTCAAAACCTTGTTCTCGATATTTTTAATTCTAAGGATGATTATTCCAGCATTATTGATCAAGTTGAATTATGGAAGGGCGCAACGGAAGAGCTTTCTTTAAAAGATAAGAAACTTGCTTCTGAAAACCAGGAAATGAGTAAGCTTAAAACTGATGCTCGCTTTGCCTTAGCAGCTAAAATGACGGACTCCAAAGAGAGTCTCGATGAGTTTTATAAGTTTTGCTTTGAAGGGGTTTATGAAAAGAAATCTTGTTCCAATGCAAAGGTCTTGGCCGTTAAGTTTAAAGACCAGGAAAAGCTGATCAAGCTACTTGAAAAGGCCAATGATGAAGAAGCACTCATGAATGAGTATGAGCTTATGGGACGTTATTCTGATGCCGCTCGACTCCAGGAGAAGCTCAACCTCAAAAAGCAGGGTCTTAAGGCTCCCTATGAACTCTATCTTAAAATTGCTCTTCTCTATGAGCTCGATAAGAATAGAGGACAAAGAGATCGTATCCTGAGTCAAATGATGAAGAAAATGAAGCGCTCTCAAAGCCTCCCCAAAGAAATCGAAGGGGTTCTCTTCTTAACTCTTGATGAAGCTGGGCTCATTGACTCTAAGGCCCTCTTTCTTCCGTGGAGTCTGAAGAGAAAGTTAAGCCTTGCACGTCGATTGGAACTTGAGAAACCAAGCGCTCAAAACAGAAAGCTCATTATGGCCCAAAGCGAGTCTCAAGGACCGATCTGGTCGCGCATCGTGCTTAAGAAGTTTGAAAAGCCGATGAAGAATGCCATGAATTACAAGTTCTATGGCCGCTATAGTCAGTACCGCTTTAAAAAGAGAACAAAGCGAATCGAAAACTTTGTCACTCTATCAAAGAAATATCTCGAGGGAGCTGATCTTGAAACAAGAGTCTATATCCTTCATATGGTTACTCGTGTTTATGGGAAAATGGTCGAGGATATCCTGGCAACACCATTACCTAAAGACCTTGATGAGGCCACTTTAGCTCAAGTACAGATTCAACTGCAGCAAATGGCGGTTCCCTTTGAGACTGTAAGAGGTGATTATCAACGCCTTCTAGAAGAGCAGATGAAAGATCTCAAGACAGAGCTTAAAGAAGATGAATTAAAGAGAATTAGTTCTAATCTTGAAAGTAACCCTACTCAGTATGCTTCCCTAATTCCAATGGAAGAAAAAACTCCAAGTCGAGAGCTTGCTCTTGAGGAATTGAAAGGGGCCAGCGAGCTCAAAGCTCAACTTTTAGAAGAGCCTAATAATAGATCAGCCCTTAAAGAGCTTAAGTCTTTTTATGAAGATCAGAGTGTGGCAAGGCTTGCTGCTTATTATAAGGGTCGTCTTGAAGCTCTTGGGCCAGAACCTGTCGTAGTCCCCAAAGGAGAGAGTAATGAATAAGCTTTTGATTATTTTGGCGATTATCTCTTTGAGTGTCAGCGCACAAGAGAAGAAACCTAAGGTTAAGTATAAGGCTTCAGGGCGCATTGACTTTGAGTCGCTTCTTATCGAGGGTGAGCGCAAGAAGCCAGAAATGGCAGTGGTAACAGGTAATATTGGTGAAAAAGATAGCGGACTTTTGAAGTTTCGCGAAGATTTCTTAGACGTCATGGCAGACGATTTCGGGGAGGCAGTTGAATGATTGCTATTGAAACGGAGCAGGGAGAGCTCATAAAAATTCTTAAAAACGTTGTAAGTGGGGATTTTGGCTTTCACGAGCAATTTGGCTTCATTAGCCAATCACGCGCTGAAGAGCGGGTTGCCACGAGAAAGAGGCAAGGCTTTGATTTCACCAAGCATGCTTGGGCCTGTCGCTTTGACCTTGTGGAAGACAAGGAGAGTAAGGCCGGCTTTACAGTTAAGAATCTTGATAATTGCGAAGCCCGAGCTATTGACGGTGGTTGGCTCTTAGAAACTAAAGCAGGCTCTTATAAACTCGTTAATGGTCAGGCTGATTACGTAAATACTCTACTAGTCGATCATGAAGATAATGCGAGTTGGATGAGTCGTGTGTTGGAATTAACCTTCCTTCTTACCTTTCTTTTGATTCCTATTATTTACTTCATGCAGGACACTCCTGTTGAAGAGGAAGTTGAAGAAGAGAAGATTGTAGAGCCTCTCAAAGTACAGATCATCAAAAAAGTAAAAACTGTGAATGTGCAAAGAAATGAGGTTAAACCCAATATTAAAGTTAAACCTCTAACCAAAGCTCAGCGTTCTAAGCGAGCAGTAAAGAGAAATCTCGGCTTTCTTGGAATGGTTGGCTCAAAGACAGTAAAAGATGTTGTCGGTGGAGTTCCTCAAGACCTTAAAAAGGCGACGGCCGGCGCTGGTAAAGGCGGAGACGCTGGAAGTGGTGGTGAGGTTCTTACCAACCTGGGTAAAGGTTTGAAGAAAACGACTGTTGGAAACACTGGGGTCGCAGGGCTAGGTGGTAAGCTTGTGACAAAGGGAACCTCTGGCGGTGGTAAAGGCGGCTATGGCAACACGCTCGTAGCCTCAGGAAGTGGGACTGGTATTTCTGCTATTGCTGTCAGTAGTTCTGATATGGTTCTTGAGGGCGGTATTAGTCGATATGCAATTAACGCCACTATTGCCAAGTACTTGAGTCAAGTAAGGCGTTGTTATGAAGAAAGGCTTAAAGTTAAGCCTGGGATTCAAGGCCTTGTTCAAACAAATTTTGAAATTAACCCCGCTGGGAAATTGAATTATGCCAAAGTGACGGGAGCGACTTTAAAAGATCCTCAAGTTCTTAAGTGTATTCAAAAGAAAATGATGGGATGGCAATTTCCAAAGCCAAAGGGTGCTGTAAAAGTACCAGTGAAATATCCATTTATGCTTAGACCGATGGGTTCTTAGAAAATAAGGAATAGCAAATGAAAGCATTACAAATCTTATTACTTCTCCCTCTTCTTGGCCTAACTGTTGGCTGTGATCAGGATCCTTATCCCACTGACCAGGAAATACGAGTCGTTCAAAGACAAGATCCGGTAAAACCACTTCCTCCTGTGGCCATCGAGCCAATTGAGGACATTAAGTTTAGAGAGGGGCTCCAGTCTTCATTTAAAATTAGAGTCGCTGTTGAAGAACCCGGGGAGCCGATTGTTTGGGTCGAGGGTCTTCCTGAAGGGGCTACCTTTGATGAAGTCAACCATACCATCACTTGGATGCCTGATTACTTTGCTGCGAATGATCCAAATAATGCGACAGTTGATAGTCGAACATATCCAGTGACAATTTATCTTAATAGTACCGTTCTTGATACTGCTGGAACCAGTAGAACTGTTAAGCTTATTGTCGACGATACTCCAAGGCCAATTACACTCGATACAAGAAGTGTGACACCTTCTGTGAATGAGAATGAAACTTTTGAAAAAATAGTTCGCTTTAAGAATGACGACTTTCCTGACGGACCTTTTAAGCTTACGACTAAAGATCTTCCTTCTGGTTTAAAAGTCGAAGAGGTTGATGGGACAACTTTTCGTTTAAAGTTCACTCCAGATTACTTTCATGTTAACCGCCGTCAGGCAGGGCGAAGTTATGTTCGTTACGAGGGGAAGCTTGTGGCGACCAATCCAAGAAATAATACGAAATCATTTGATTATCGTATTCAGGTTGATGATGTTCGCCAAGGGGTAAAACTCGTGGCACCTGAGGAGATTGAGCAAGGGCTTGATGCTGGCTTTCAAGTTGCCGCTTACGACCTCAATCGTGAGATTGCTCCTAATATGACCTTAAGTGTGAATAGACCTAATTTTGGTGACTTCAAAACTGAGATTAAGAAGAATCCAGCCACTTTCTCAAGTGTCCTCAGCATTCTGTGGAAAGACATTCCACCTCGCTACAATAACACGGTCCAAGAGATCTCTTATGAAGCCTGTGTGCTAGACAATCGTGGGCGTGAGTCAGCTTGTGAAACCCAGAAAACGAAAATTAAAATCTTCTTAAAAGATAGAAAACCCCCTGTTATCGATCGTAAGAAGTGGCCGGTAGGAGAACTCGTCTACCTTGGTTTTAATAAAACTCTTGAAAGAGAAATACCCATTACTGATGCTGAAGACAGCAAACTTGAACCGAAGGTTGAGATTTTCCCTGAGGAGATGAGAGAGTATGTGAGTTATGAGAAAGACGGTTGGAATGGAAATAAACTTGTAATGAAGTTTAATAAAGCGGGAACCTTCCAATTCAATGTAAAGGCGACAAGTGACTACAATGTTAGCTCAACAGAGTCGTTCATTGTCGAAGTCTTCCCTGAAAATAGAAATAAGACCCTAATTTTTGCTGACTCGACGAGGGATAAGGAAGTCACCTTCTATAAAGAGCGCTTCAAGCAGAAAATGGATCTTATGAATCCTGCGATACAGACTGTCGACAAAAGAAATCTTTCTGGTCGCGATACTATCATTCTGACAACGAGCACGCTTCTTGATCCTTCTAATAAGAAAGAAATCTTCGCTGCTGTTGAAGAAGTTGATCACGTCGTAATCGCTTCAGCTCTTTACCAAAAGCTTCCTGAGGAATTCTTAACTCGTCTTGAAGAGGATTATGATCTGCGTGCAATCGGCAGATATAGTGAACTTCCGAATCTTCCCCCTCTAAGTGAAATGAGGTTTCAGACAACGGGGCAATTCCAAACTCCAAAAGGTGCTGTGAAACTAAAAGGTTCGACAACTTCTGAATCGCCCGATCCCATTATCTTTAACGGTGGCCTTGATGAGCCTGATAAAATTTGTAAAGGCGTTCTCGGTCTTACAGACACAGGGAATAATCCATTAAGAATTGGTGTTAACTGTAAGAGAAAGAATGGCGGCAAGCTCTCTATTCTCGGTACGGAATGGGCCGATCTCGATGCCGGTGCCGATGATGAGGGGATTGCAGAATCTTGGTTTAACACCTTACTTAACGCTCAGTTCTAGGGATAATTATGAAGTTAAAATGTGTCTTTTTAAGCTTACTTTTAGGAACATCTCTTTTCGCTGAAGAGAAGACCGCTCTTGAAAATAAACTCGATGGTCTTCTCTTGCCTGACGATAAGGTAACGCCGGTTTTAACGAAAGATAAGTTCTATATCATTAATACCCGTTACTCGAGTCTTGTGAATCGTCATGAGGTGACATTACAAGGAGCGTATAACTTTACAGCTGATAGTCATCTTGATGTTAAGCAAGCTGCTCTTAGTTATCGTTATCACCTCAATAGCAAATGGTCTTTTGGTCTGCGCTATAACCGCTACACGAATAAACTCACAACGACAGGTGAGAAGTTACTTGAGAACCAACAGATCGTGCCCGATCAAGATTTTGCTTATAACTCTCAGGAGATCTTTGCGACCTATAATACGATCTACGGTAAGCTTCGCTGGTCGTCAGACACTGTTGTCTACTTTGATCAATATATTTCTCTTGGTGCCGGACAATTGGAGCTTGCTTCAGGTGATGTTAATCACGGATTAGCTGACCTTGGTCTCGCTTTTTGGATCGGTAATCACTTCAGCATGCGTGTCGGGGTGAAAAATGAATTCTACAATCAAGAAAAACGAACGGGATCAGAATTTACTCACAATGCTATGGGATACATGGAAATAGGTTATCTCTTTGGTGAAGGTGATAGAGGATAGTCATGATGAAGCTTAGTGCTGGACTCAAATTCATAGGCCTTTCATTGTCGATGTCAATGGCGGTCGCCAATACTGATCTTCTCCTTGATGAATCAGGATCCGAACTTGATTTTTCAAATCAATTGGCGGTTCAAAAGGACCTTAAATTAGATGACTCTTTTCGCATTCAACTTTTTAGTCGTTGGAAGGCAAAAGGAGTCGTTAGTGCAAAGACAAATATCGTTATGGATGCCTTCTTTGCCAAGAAGTATCAAGAGGTCTTAAAGGCACTCCCTAAACTCGATGATCCGAAGGTGAATGATCTTAAGAAGCCAATGGAACTCTATCTTCTTCATAGATTAGGTCTGCACCAAAGTTTCTTTAAAGAGTGGATTAGTTTCACCTCACAAAATAACTTTCTTAAAACCGAAACTGGTCTTGCTCTTGACCAAGTTATCGCTAAGAAGGCGAGTGAACTTCTCATTTCCAGTGGTTTTACTCTCGATAAGAGTATGCGGGAGTCTTTAAAAAAGACCGAGTCTTTTAAAGACAGCCGAGTTAATATTTCTCTTCAAGCGTTCAAAGCACTTAAAAGTGGTGAGGACGCCGTTCAGTGGATTGGTAAGCTCGCTCTTAATGATGAGCTTCGTGTTCAGTTAGCGCATACCTCTCTTCTTGCTTATGGCAAGAAGGGAAAGCTTGGGGCTTCCGGAAAGTTTATTAAAAAAGTAGTAGAGCCTTGGATGGAAAAGAGTGAGAAGAGTGAAGAGATCGCTCTTTACTACCTGACTCTTGGCCGTCTTCTTTATCAGGCCCGTGCCTTTAAGGCCGCAAGTTCCTATTACAAGAGGATTCCTGAGTCGAGTGAGTTCTTTCTCCAAGCACGAACAGAGAATTTGTGGTCCTTGTTGCAGCAAAGAGACTTTAGCCAGGCCATGGGGGAATTGGTGACCTTAAAACTAGGTGTTTTTGAGGATCAATTCTATCCGGAAGTTTATCTCGCTTCGGCCATTGGGCATACCATGCTTTGCCAGTTCAGTGACGCTAGAAAGTCCATTCACCAGTTTGTGAGTGTGAATAAGAAATGGGCTCAACTCATTGGTCAGTACAAAGAGAGTGATGAGGCACCTCTCGCCGAAGATAATTTCTACTCTCTTAGAATAAAGAGTCAACTTAAGAGTATCGAAGCCGAGCAAAAGACCTTAGCAGAGTGGGGAATTGAAAGATTTTCAAATGGGCTCTCCACGATGAAGGCACACGCTTCTTTAGAACTGAAAGATGAAGCGAAGAGGCAGTGGCGCAATAAAGAGAAAATCTTAGATTCGGCACTCTATAAAATGAAGTTTGTGAGGATTGAGCTGATTAGCCGTATGCACGCTGTTGCTGAGGGACTCAAAGATCAACTTCCAACCGAAGATATGGTGCAAAGATATGATGCGGCAACTGTCAGAAAGAGCCGCAACGAATTGGTCTTTCCTCATGACGGAATGTTCTGGAGTGATGAACTCTTCAATATGAGTGCTGAGGTTACCAATAATTGTATGCAAGGTAAGTTTTATGAAAAATAGGTTATACCAATCTCTTCTTCTTTTGGGCCTTTCGCTTTTACCAAGTTGTGGAGGGAAGGATCCTGCCTATCTCTATGTCAGTGACCCTCTGCCTATTCAAGAACGTGACGAGCGCTTTTATCCTATGGATCTTCTTAAACTCGATACTGTCGATGTCGTCATGATTATCGATAATTCAGGTTCTATGGGATCCATTCAAGATAATATTAAGGCCAATGCGAGTCTCTTTTTTACTGAGTTCGCTAAGCAAGACTACTTAAAATGGAAGCTTGGTGTAATCTCTACGGATCAAAACCAGGAACCCTTCTTAGGTTTTGCTAAACCCTTTGATAGTGAACAAATCCTCTCGTATGATCCCACGAGTTTTGATCTTGCTGTGAGAAAGTTTCAATCGGCAATTGACGATCTTGGAACAAGTGGCTCGGCCAGTGAATATTCTTTTTACAACCTTGAGAGGCATCTTAATACCTTTACGGGTTCAACTCCTTCTCAACCGGCCTTTGTTCGCTCAAGCAGTCATCTCTTCTTTATTCTTGTGAGTGATGAAATTGAGCAAAGTGAAAAAGACTTTGGTGTAAATTATGAAGCAACGACTTTTTTAAATAGGATAAGAAGCTTTGCGGGAAGTAATAAGAAGGTTCGCTTTTATGGGGCCTTTGATCATAAGGTTTTTACGGATTGTCGAGGTCTCTACTTTACTCAAGATTGGGACGGTAATCCTTTTGACGTTATTATCAATGCCTCAGAAGGTTTTGCTATTAGTGCTTGCATCGCTGACTTTGGCGCCCAACTTTCTCGTATCGCCGAAGATATTGTCTCTCTTGTTAGCCTTCCAAGTCTTCTTCTTAAAAGAAGGCCTAAAGGGGAGACTATTAAGGTCTACTACCAAGAAGCAAAATATGACCCTAATACCGGTGCTGTTAGCTATCCTGAAAGTATCCAGTTAAAAAGTGGAAGTAAGCCTGATGGTGGCCAGTGGTACTATGATGCTTCAACGAATACCATTAATTTTTACAGCGTAAGCTTCGTAAAAGACCTTGAAAATGACCGCTTCGTTATTGACTTTGACGTTGACGATGGGATTAATAGAGACGAATAAAGTCGATGAGCTCATCGTAATTGATGGGCTTATTAAAAACCTTTGAAATGCCAACTTCTTCTAGAGGCTGATCAGGTGTTCCTACGTAGCCAGTGATGAGGATCACTTGAGGGGCATTTTCAATATCTTTAATATTTTTTGCAAGTTCAATCCCATTCATCTTTGGCATGCGTCCATCAGTGAAAAGAAGATCAACGCTGTTATTTTGACAGTAATCTAATGCTTTGAGAGGACAGGAGATTCCAACAACTTTATGTTCCGGCAGTGCATATTCTATCTCTGAGATATAGAGTTCGAGAATTGACTCCTCATCATCACAAAAAACGATATTCATCCTTAAACTCCTTTATTAAAAATTACTTGAAACTTAGTTCTCTCGTCTTGTTTGAGGCGTAATTGGGCCTTCATACCAGTGGCGAGACGGCTTGATAAGCTTAAACCAAGACCCGTTCCCTTTCCAACGTCCTTAGTTGTAAAGAGGGGGGTAAAGATTTTTTCAACTATTGATTGTGGTATTCCTGCTCCATTATCAGCGACTTCAATAATGATTTTTTCACCCTCATCAAGGATGGAGATCTCTATCTCCTTGCCTTCCTTATTTTGCTCTTCTCTTAAGGCGTCGACCGCATTATTGATAAGATTGATGACGATTTGAGAGAGAGCGATTTCATTGGCCTTAATAAAGTGAGCCCTGCCTTCAAGAAAAGACTCTTTAAAGCTTATATCATTGGTTCTTATTCTTTCACTGACAAAGTCACTTATTTCTTTGAGAAAGGCCTGTAAGTCGAGTTCATAGATATCATCGAGATCACCCTGGCTTAATCGCTTAAGATTTTTCACGATCTTACTGATGCGATTGACCGTTGTTTCAATCTGAACTCGTGCTTCTTTTTGCACCTGGGTTGGATTTTCAATACCGCGCACCAGTTGGCGAGCACTTCCCGATATTATTTGTAGGGGAGTGTTTATTTCATGAGCGACTCCACCAGCTAGTTCTCCAAGGGCCGACAAGCGCGAGTTAGATATAGAGTGAAGCCTTAGTTCCTCTCTTTCCGTGACATTAGAAAGGATTAGAAGAACGGAGTCATTATTCTTATTAGGTGTATAGGTTGTTCGAAAAATTCTGTTATTAAATTTTAAGGGGCTTGGATCATATGTTCTTGAGAGACCTGTAAGGTAAATATCCCTAATGAGCCTAAAGCGACCGACTTCCCCATAGGGCGACTCTCGATTCACAATGCTATCTGTTTCGAGTTGTTCTTTTTTTAAACCCGTGTGCTGGAGGACTTGCTCATTTATTACACGACAGGAAAAATCAATGACATCTCCAATTTGATTCTTTCGAGGAGAGAATTCTAAAATGCCATCATTAAGGACATTTAAAATAGATTCGAGATAGTTCTTACGGGCATTGATAATCTTTGTTTGTTCTTGAACCTTCTCCTCAAGGCCTTCATTAAGTCGCTTTAGTTCTTCGTTTGCCTGTTCAAACTGCTTTGGAGAGGGAAGAGCGAGAAGAACGTTTGTGTTCTTTAAGATAACGGCAGCGGTGGCCATGCTCACAATGGCCGTAAAAACTTTAAAAAAGAGTTCAATAAAGTATTCAGCGTGCCAATAGTTGTAGGCTCCAATAAAGTGAGTGATGCCACAAAGTTGGATAAAAAGAGCAAAGAGGATAAGAAGACGAGTAACACTAGGACTAATATCCTCTCTCTTCTTGTAGAAAGTATAGAGCGAGAAGGGAATGGCGCTATAGCTTAAGAAAATGAGAACGTCACTTGCCACCATGGGCCAAAGGATTTCTTCTCGCCAGAGAACGCAATGGCCATGGGGCATGAACTCTGAGCTATCAATTCCAAAGAGGGTCAAGTTGAGATCCTTTATAACAAATAAGGATCATTATAAAGCTGATCGTTTTAGATTCTTAGAGGGGGAGCTAGAATTAATAAATCTTAATCATTCGTTACGGTTTCACTTGTGTAGCGCTTTGGAGGAAGGCGTTCAAAGGCGAAGGCAGGGAGAAAGCTTGAAATGAGTGTATAGATAAAGAGCCCACCAATAAGAGAGTCTTTTACTTCAAAGCGATCCCTAAGGATTGAGGCAATGACCAGACCGAAGATTAGCGTTGGCATAAGGGAAAGAGCAACTTTCCAAGGCCTCTTGACCTTATCTGAAATAAAGTTCTTCTGTGAATAAAAGACAGCACTGTAGCGCATGGGAATAATAAAAATGGCAAAGCCTATACCGATGAGGAGGCTTTCTTTATTAAAGAGATTACCCGATAGACTGAGTCCTGCTTTAAAGAAGTAGAAGGGGATAAAAATACCAAAGAAAATTGAGAGGCTATTAAAGATATTGATGCCTTCAACCTTTCCAAGAAAATGCTTAAAGCGACCAGCAATGATCCCCACGATAAAAGCGCCAACGAGATAGTAAGTGCCTATTTTCTTCGTGACGACACCACAAATAAGCGCGAGAAGGATAAGGAAAGCAACCTCTGACTTAGGAGCGTAGGGAGCAACAAATTTAAGAAAGATCTTAAAAATGAGGGGCAGTGCGAGAAGTAGAAAGATAAGCACCCCAAGACTCATGCCAAGCTTTTGCATATCATTTGATTGCAAAGCAATAAAGAGCACCATCACAGCGAGGATCTCTTCAGCGATTGACTTAGAGCTAATCCAGTACTTTTGACCTTCACTAAGGCGAAAGTCTTTGATGGACTCGAGAATAAATCCTGTGCTCGGAGTGAGAAGTCCGAGAGAAAAGATGATCGCGACTTGAGTGGGAAGATGAAAGATATTGGCCAAAAAGGCAGAGCATAGACCCATCATTATTAGGGAGACACTGAGGTGTTTTAAAAGACCATTACTGTGGGTCTTAAGAGTCTTGATATCAACTTCCATTCCCGCAAAGAGAAAGAGAGAAGTGATCCCTAGGCGCGAGAGGAGCAAGAGAAGCTGATCCTCTTGAAAGGACTCCCAAAAGTATGAGGAGAGGAGCCCCAAGAGAATACAGCTTATTCCTTCTGGAAGACGAAGACGCCTCATAAGCTTCGGTAGAATAAGAACCGCGCTAAAAAGGATAAGGTAGGTAATCTCTTGGTTAAAATTAGGCATCACCTTATTCTACCTAAAAAATGACAATCTAGGCTCCCTTCTTTTGTCTTTTTTTCCCTTAACTTGCTAATTGTCCAAGAAATTGGCGGATAAAGTCAGCATCATCACCAGAGTCATCATTTTCGAGAAGGGGAACCTCCTCTTCTAGATAGAAGGCCTCGTGGAGGAGGCGAGTAAGAAGACCGCGAAAAGGCGCGCTCTCTTCTGCGCTGCTTGGGTTATTTCCTTGTGTTGTTGTGTGTGTCTGCATAAGTGCTCCTTTGTTTGTGATAAGTCTATTTTAACTTACGCAAAACTTGCGCACAATCTGCAGTGAATCACTACTAGGTTGATCAGGATCTTTTAATAGAAGCGCTTAAAGTCAAAGCGCTCATCTAGAATTTTTCCAACTTGGTTCTCCCTTACGAGATGGTGGGCGTAATGAAGATGGAAGCACTTGATGTGATCAAAGTCAGCAATGCCACCAATGCCACTCTCTTTGAGGATTTTCGCCATGGGCTCAGGGATTTGATCCCAATCACCACCACTTTGTTCAAAGAGCTCTCGTCTTTCACGAGCGTAGGCCTGGTGGTGGGAGTGGAGAAGTTCTAAGTTTTCGCTTCCCTTAGCAAAGTGCTCTTTTTCAATTTTCTCAATCCATGCATCTTTTTCAATGTGGGAGATTTCTTTCTTTAAGAGGGGACAGGTTAGCCAAAAGAGAGTGGGAAAGGGGGCACCTTTAACATAGGGAAGAACTTTTATGACCATCGGATGCTTGTGAACGGGATGGTATTTTTCAACCTTGTAAAGTCCTCTTGGCTCGCGGCCTAGGAGTTCACTGACCCAGAGACGATCCTCGTCACTATAGAGAATTTCACTTGGTTTGAGTTCTAACATTAATCTCTCTCTTTGGTTTTAATACCATGTTGTTTAAGAAGTTGCGTGAAAACGCCGTCACCTGTCGTTAGGGTGCCACTAAAGGTACCATCATAAACTTTTCCCACGCCACACATGGGTGAGCAGCTCTTTAAAATGGCCTCAGTCGCACCGACTTTTAAAGTTTTGGCGAGAGCAATTTGCGCTCCACGATGAAATGCCTCACTCTTATCCTCACCCTCTTGAGTGAGGATTTTACCACTAACATTTTCACAAGGGGGTCTCGGCGTTCCGAGATCACCGAGCTCTTCAGGGCAAAGAGCTATGGCCTCGCCTTTTTGAACGAGCTCAATCAGATCCAGACGAGGTTTTGCCTGGCCATCATAGCGGCATGGAACTCCTGCAAGGCAGGCACTTACGATTTTCATGCCTTGTCATAGCACAGCTTGTTAGCATTTCTCAACAGAGAGAGCGACTCCCTGACCAACTCCAATACACATTGTAGCAAGACCCTTCTTTTGAGCAGGGTTTTTCTTCATGACACCAAGAAGCGTTGTGAGGATACGAGCACCTGAGCATCCGAGAGGGTGACCAAGAGCAATAGCGCCCCCATGTTGGTTAACTTTGGTCGGATCAAGTTCTAGGTCCTGCATACAGGCAAGTGCTTGGACGGCAAAGGCTTCATTAAGTTCAATAGCGTCAAAGTCACTTGTTCTATGGCCAAATTTAGCGCAAAGCTTCTTTGTCGCCTCGATAGGACCAAGACCCATGACATCGGGGTGAACACCAGCGACACCAAGACCTGTGATGCAGGCAAGGGGAGTGAGGTTATGCTTTTTTAGAAACTCTTCACTCACAACGGCGACCATAGCGGCACCATCATTCATGCTTGAGGAGTTACCGGCGGTAACAGAGCCCCCTTCTCTAAAGACTGCACGGAGTTTTGAAAGGACTTCAAGACTGGTGTCAGCCCGTGGGCCTTCATCTTTTTCTACCGTATATTCTTTCTTTCTGAGTTTCACCGTGTAAGGCAGAATCTCATCAGCGAAGGCGCCGCTCTCTGTGGCCTTGACAGCTTTTTGATGAGAAGCGAGTGCAAACTTATCTTGTTCTTCTCTGCTGATGGGGTAGCGGTCAGCAATATTCTCAGCAGTCTCTCCCATTCCATAAAGGGGAAACATTTCTTTCATTTTAGGATTGGGAAAGCGCCAGCCAAAAGTCGTATCGAACATTTGAGAGTCGCGGCCAAAAGGAGTTGAGCCTTTTGAGATAACGAGGGGACCTCGGGTCATGCTCTCTGTTCCTCCCACAAGAATACACTCAGCAAGGCCTGTGCTAATGCGTCCACAAGCACTTATGACGGCATCAAGACTACTTCCACACAAACGATTAAGAGTAACGCCAGGAACACTATAGGGAAGACCAGCAAGCACTGCACTCATTCTGCCCACATTACGATTGTCTTCACCGGCCTGATTAGCACAGCCTACAATCACATCATCAATCTCAGTGGGATCAAAGGTGAGTGACTCTTTATAATCTCTAAAGAGGTGGGCCATAAGATCATCGGGACGCACGGGGGCAAGGAGTCCACCGATGCGGCCAATAGGAGTACGTTTAGCGTGGACAATATAAATAGGTTTCATTCTTTCTCCTAACTTTTTAAGAGGGCGAGCTTTCTTAAACTCACGCTGGCCCTATAGCGGTTCTGTTTAGTCTTTTCAAAGAGGTCATCAAGAAGAGACACCACTGGCTTAAGACCGATTTTACGGCTCCACTCTACAAGACCTAAGGGGTAGTTGACACCATATTTCATCGCTGTGTCTAGGTCAGTCTCCGTTGCCAGCTCATCTTCCACGGCCAAATAAGCTTCGTTAATAAGAAGAGAAATCGTGCGTGGATAAATAAACCCGTGTCCTGCCGACTTCACACAATGAAGTTCAAGGTTACAGCTTCTAAGAACATCTCTCACCATAGGAAGATCTGACTCATTCTTAGAGCACACTTCAACCTTTGCTTGGGGTGACCAAATGGCCGCGGCCATAGCACCAATAAGATTAGGAAATTTTTCCATAAAGTACTCGCCCCATAAGCAAGAGAGGTCACTTACAAGAGGAGCCTCAAATTGCATGGAGAGGTTCTTTAAAAGCTTTTCTTTCTTATCGTGGTCAAGAAGAGTGAAGTCAAAAATGACGTCTGGTTTTAAAGTCTTTCTCTCTTCAAAAGGATCTTTCGTTTTAAGGTCAAAGAAGAGGTAGTCTTGGGCCTTGAGCTGTTCAAAAAGAGGGTGATCATTTGTGGCCAAAACCATGATATTACTCGTAGTCATAGAAGCCTCCTTTGGTTTTTTTCCCAAGGCGTCCACTGGTGACCATTTTTCTTTGCAGGGGATGAGGAGCAAAACGATCATCATAGTAAAAGGACTTCCACACTGATTCCGAGACTGAGTAATTGATGTCAATTCCAATGAGGTCCATCAGTTCAAAGGGGCCCATTCGAAAACCTCCCACTTCTTTAAGAGTGGTGTCTATTTCTTGAAACTTTTCTTTGTCTTCAGTATTAGCGAGCCTTAGAGCTTCGCCATAGAAATTTCTCGCTAAGCGGTTAACAATAAACCCTGGGCCATCTTGGCACAGAGCTGGCTTCTTTCCTCTTTCTTGAAAGAAATTAAGGAGCTCTTGTCCTGTTTTCTTATTACTCCAATGACCACAGACCACTTCAACAAGCTTCATAATAGGGGCGGGGTTAAAGAAGTGCAGACCAAAGAATTGCTCTTGTCTCGAAGAAGGGAGCTCCCTTGCGATCGCATCTAAGGGAATAGAGCTGGTATTTGTTGCAAGAAGAGTACTCTCATTAAAGTGAGCACAAAGCTTTTGAAAGACATCAATCTTTATTTGCTGATTTTCTATAATGGCTTCAATCAAAAGATCAGTGTCTTTTTTTAAACTTTCTTCAGGCGCGACAAGGGAGAGATTTTCTTTAAAGGCGGAAACTTCCTCGGAAGTAAACTTACCTTTAGAGAGAAGTTTATCCCAAGAGTTAAGAATACCTTGATAGGCCCTTTGTCCTTGTTCTAGTCCAGCGTCTTGAAGTTCTACTTTACAGCCGGCCTGGCAAAACCACTGGGCGATTCCTGCCCCCATTGTTCCGGCACCGAGAACGGCGATCTTATTTAAATTCATAATTACCCTTTAGCACACTCCGAACTAACCCAAAACATCTTAAAGTTTAGCTTCTTTGGTCCCTTGTCGTTATCCATTTGTAACTTCACTTCAATCGTCTTCGGGTTTGTAACTTTCATTTCGTAGGAGTGAGTTTTTCCTTCACAGGTTGTCTTTCCTTTTAAAAATGTCCCTGTGGATTTCTCTATTTTATTAACACATTTATCGTCTTTTTTCTGATTAACGATTTTATCAATTCCCTCTTTAAGTGTTTTTTCATTGAGGCAAGAAGCAGACGAGGCAGCGCTTAGGTTCTTTTGTTGGGCCTTCATCATCTTCATATACTTTTCATATTGTTTGGCCATTTGGGGATTCTTTTTCGCCGCTTCTTCCATCTGGGCCATCGCCTTTGCCATAGGTCCCTCTTTGAGATTAAGAGACGCTGTAATTTTTTCAGCGAGTTCATTCTTCCACATACCAAACTCAATCTCTAAGGGGACGATATCGGCTGCATTGAGTGAGGTGCTAAAGAGTAGGGCACAAAGTGTTGTAATTAATTCTTTCATTGGGGGCTCCATTTTTTTTTACCTATTCTACGGATGACGAAATAAGTCGTGCATCTGCGCTGAGTCATAGGGATTTCCTAAAGAAGATCTGCTTAACAAAGAATTTACATTGAGCTGATTAACACTTCAATTGAATACGTTAGTCTTGAGAAGAACCTTAGCGAAG
This sequence comes from uncultured Bacteriovoracaceae bacterium, assembly GCA_950054155.1. Lineage (GTDB taxonomy): Bacteria > Bdellovibrionota > Bacteriovoracia > Bacteriovoracales > Bacteriovoracaceae. The sequence continues at coordinate 1,951 of CATLOT010000025.1, read as the reverse complement.
GAGAACAAAATGCTAAATGTATCACTAGAAAGCAGAAATCAGTCTAACGAAGGACTTAACTCAATGCGTAGACTTGGTCACATACCAGGGCACTTAAGTGTTGATACGCAAAAAGACGAAGCAGTGTTTAATGATCCCCAAGGTGCGATGGTCAAACTCGATGAGAGGGTCCTAAGAAAAATGATTGTTCATAAAAATGATGCCATGAAAATCAAACTTGATGGTCAAAGTATTGGTCATGCAATTTTACTTGATTGGCAAGAGGATCCTGTCACTCATCACCCCATTCACTTTAATCTGAAGTTTATGAATAAAGAGCAACTTAAAGGTGAGGATATGACGAGAAAGGTACCTCTTCACTTTGGAGAAAGACCAAGTGACCTGAGTAAGGATTGGATCGTCCAACCGGTTTTAACGGAGATTACTCTTGTAGGCCCTATGACAAAGTTGCCAAACCATCTTGAAGTCTCACTAGATAATCTAAGACCTGATCAGCCCATTCATGCCGGAGACATAAAGCTGCCGCGAGGGGTGCGCGTTTTAGAGGAGGAAACTGACTTAGGGATTGTGACGCTTAAGAAGCGAAGCACAGCTGAAGTTGAAGTTCAAAATCATCAAGAAGAGATGTTCCCTGAGGAGAGCTAACCTCCCAAACAAAGATTGATATAACTAATAATGAGTCCTACTCTGATTAAGAAATTAGAATAGGACTTTTTTTATGCGTAGTTTTCTCTTTTTCTTTTTCCTTCAATTCTCTCTCTCTGCTGTTGACTATGATTTCAAGGGCCAGTTCAGGGTAAGGAATCAAAATCGTGAACTGACGAGCTCAAACGGGGACCGAAGAAACTTGATTCAATTGAGAGCAAGAGCGAGTTTGAAAGTATTGGTAAAAAAAGGGATAACTTTTACTCTGACCCCTCAGACCACAAAAACTTATGGCGAAGTTCAAAACTCCTTACTCACAAGTGGAGATCAATTTCATAGCAGAGTCGATATTTTTGAAGCCTCTATTTTTTCACAGGAGGAGGGATTTTCTTATCAGATAGGGCGACAAAAGCTCAATTACGGAGACCATCTAATTCTTGGTACTCGCAATTGGACAAATGGCGGACTGGTCTTTGATGCCCTTAAGTTGAGCTTTGAATTAGGGCAGGGTGATCTTGATTTTGCTTATGCTAAAGTATCTGAAGGAAGTGACATCGTTAGCACCAACGATGATATTAATTTAGCTTTCCTCTACTATAAAATAATTAAGGAGAAGGATCTTAACCTTGACGCCTATATTATTCATAATAATGATCGTCAGGGAGATGAGGTGTGGGCTTTAGGATCTCGTTACAAAGGGCAAAAACGAAGGTGGGGATGGAGAAGTGAGATTGTCTTACAGTCCCTTCCTAAAACAAACGACGTCGAGCATACGATTGATCTCGAAGGCTCTTTCTTCGTTCAGTCGAGCCTTCGCACCTTTATTGGTTGGACTCAGAGTTCCGGACGCTATAACCAGCTCTATACCAATCGTCATTTTTACAATGGTATGATTGATATTGTAGGAAGACGGAACTTAGAAGGCTTTTTCGCAGGAACCAACTATAAAATTGATGATCGTTGGAAGCTCAATTTTAAATGGATGAATTTTAATCAAATGAACAAGGGAATAGGGGCTTACGACTAAGCTGTAGCTTCTCTCATTAATGGCGACCGAAATAACTCTGACATTGGCAACGAGTTCGACCTCAGTCTTCATTTTCAAAAAAATAACTATGAAAAATTAACTCTTGGACTAAGTACATTTCTCCATGGAGATTATTTTACTTCATCTCCACAGGCCTCTCGCTTCTTTTATCTCGAATACCTCTTTTTGCTGTGATACCATAAGGTGCCATATATGAACCCGACTCCTCGCACAAGTAAATTTTCTCAAAAACCAAAAGGCTAAACTGCCATATATCCG
>CATLOT010000024.1 GCA_950054155.1 uncultured Bacteriovoracaceae bacterium | reverse complement strand
GTAGTGTTTCACCATCGCTTCTTTATCGACGACCTCACCTTGAAATCTCCAAGTGATCTTATTAAAAGGACCAAGGTGAGCACGGACTTCGTGCATACCTTCAAGACCAAAAGAATCTTGTGCCTGAAGCCTTGGGGCAAGGAGATCCTTTCCATTAGTAATAAAAGCAATGCTAATGAGATCGTTAGCTCTTCTGGCAAAAATAAGGCGCAAAGAATTTCTAAAAAGCATGAAATCATTCACGGTATTAGAGATTTTAAAAATCTTAATATGCTGACTTGATTGATGGCCCCTGTATTCATTGAAGCGAGCGATAAATCTTTCAACGAGATCGCGAAGGTCATTCATAAATTCAATGGAGCTCTCTTCGAGAAAATGAATGGGATTGAGGTGCTCATGAATGTCAATGACACCCGACTCGGCCATGTTCACTTCTTCAATGGCCAAGTTTTCAATCCATGTCGCCCAGTTCTCTGAACCCAGGGCAGGGCTATTTGTGAGATTCTCCATACTTATAATGATGATTTTAAGGGAGCCACTTGTCAATTTTAAGGGGAAGAAAAAGGGTGGGCTTTGCTGGCTTCAAGTTTCCGCCCGTCATTTGACAGGTGGACGCAGTTAGTAACCATTTTAGGCTTCTCACTTCCAGCTTGCGCTTTTGTGAGCTTGCTCACCATGGCCAGGGACCGCTTCCTTGGTAGTTTTTGTAGGGCGAAATACTGTATGCCAACCACAAAGCCCACTTTCAGTATGCCCGAAAATAACGCGTTATTCAATAGTAATAATGTACCTCCAAGCCTCTAACTTATTGATTTTAAACAATGTTTATGTTTTCTTGCTCTGCATTAAATAGTGGATTATAATAGTAAGATAAAGTGAATTTCCAAGAGGGAAAAAAGCTCAAGTTATTAGAGAAAGATTCCGATAGAGGGAATATCGAGGAATTTTAGGAGCTGAATATGAAAAACCAAATCATTGCTTTCTTAAAGGATGAGGACGGACAAACTTCAACAGAGTACATCCTACTTGTTGCGGTTGTAGCCTTGATCGTCTTTAAGTTTAAAGACAAAGCGACAGACAGATTGGGTAAAATCACTGACGGTGTTTTTGATGGCGCTGACAGTTGGGTTGGTCAACTTAATCAAGGTCAATAATAGGGAGTAGCAGTCCGCTCTCCCTTTCGCCATTTTACTTCTCTATTCTAGAGGAGTTATCTTTCCGCGTTTAAACGCGTCCTCTTTTTTGTTATTCTAATTCCATGAAAAAACATCTTAAGTGCTCTGCAGGTCAGGCGACGATTGAATATATTTTGATTTTTGCTTTTATGTCCTTAGTTGGCGTGAGTTTAGCCGGAACTATAGGAAGTGGAATTAAAGGTACAGTAAAAGGCTTGGGATTTGTATTGAGCCAAGAGCTTTCCACCGGAGTTTGTGAGTCCGCTTGCTTTTATGGCAAATACAAAAACGGGATATTCAATTGAACTTTCCCTTAGTGCTTCTCGTTTTCCTTGCCGTAGAGCTAGCAGTTGTTTCCTATATAGACATTAAGTACCGAAAGATTTCAAATTACTGGTCTTTGCTAAATATTTCCCTCTTTCTTGCATCTCTGTTCGTTTTTCCAAAGTTTTTCTTCTTTTCATTTTCAACATTTTTCTACCCCTTGGTTTTCTTAGGAGTTGGGTTTTTCCTTTTTACGTTAAAAATAATGGGTGGAGGTGACTCAAAATTCCTCTTCTCTTTCTTTCTTCTCGTACCAGAGATGTACCATGAGCTCTTCTTTTTAAAACTCATTTACTCAACTATAGCAATCGGCCTTTATTTACTGATCTATAATACAGCGAAGAATTTTGATAAACTGGCATTGTCTGTAAAAATCATGGATGTAAGAGGAATTAAAAGTGTCTATGGCACCAAATTCGCTTACGCTCCAGTAATTGCTATATCATGGGTCGCTTTTTCATGGGATGTTTTAAAAGAGTATTTCAAGTGAAGAAAAATGAGTCGGGTCAATCGACTGTGGAGTATATACTTCTCCTTGCAGTCGTCGCTTCACTTTTTTTTACAGTCTCTAGATCACAGTCCTTCCAGGACTTCTTTGGTAGCAACTCTTCGTTTTTTCAAACTCTAGCGGAGAGGATCGCAATGGACTATCGCTATAGTACCTTTGTTGATACCGGTGACGCTATTCCTTCTGTTCCCCCTAATAATCATCCAAGCTTTTCGCAACCAGATGGTTCAACTTCACGGTTTTTTGGGTATGATCAAACTAGTGTTTATCCACCGAATTAAAGAATGGGATTAACAAGAATGAAAATAAAGGATTCCAAAGGCCAGTCGACAATTGAATTTATCTTCAGTTTTTCTCTAGCGCTTGGCTTTATTTTTGGGTTTTTAAAGTTATCTATTGTTTATACAAATGGTTTTCTTATTCACTATGCTACTTTTCAAGCCTCTCGTGCGTATATGGTAGGAGAGTCAGGTTCTAAAAACCCTGATGGATCTGATCCATCCGCGGCAGCAGATGCGAAACAGGTTTTTGATAACTTCAAACTTGATGTTTTAATGCCAGACTTTCCAAACGTTATTACATTTGAGGAGCCCAGTGCGAGAAGTACAATGCAAAGTAATCTCTATATTGGTGCTAGAGTAGAGTTTAATGAATTTATTGCCATACCTGGCTCAAATGCAAAAATAGAAATTCCCATGATTAGCGAGTCCTATTTAGGAATGGAACCTACACGAGCTGAGTGTTTTCAACAAATATGTGCCTCATTAAGTGACGTTGGAGGAGCTGGTTGCGTAAGGCACGCAACAGTTTTTGATAATGGCTGCTAAGAAAAATGGAAAATTGAGAGAGGAAAAGGGACAGGCGATATTTGAGCTTCTTGTTTTTCTTCCTATTTTGATTTTTCTCTACACTGTGATTTTTAATGTAGGTAATGCCATTAATGTCTCTATCAATCAGCAAAAGACAGTAAGGCGTTATTTTTACTTTTTGATGAAGGGAAATAGTTATCTGCCTTATCAAGGGGAGCTTTCCGGCTATGCTGGGGGTGTTACTCGTGTGAGCGCCAGTATGATTGGTTTTGCTGATCGACTAGAAGGAGCAAGTGGAGCAGGGGGGACACCTGTAGCTCCTTGCTTTCGCTTTAATTCTATTTTCTCAGATAGTGGTGATGAGTCTTGCGATGAGCCTGTGGAAGGTGAAAGACAGACTTCTTATATCAGGGTTATGACCGTCTATGGTGTTTGTGGTGAAAATCTCTCTCTTCAGGGTGACCGGTGGGTAAGTGAGTACGCCCAAACTCCAGATAACCAAGATCCACGCTCAACCAATCGTGCCTGTACAATATCCGACCAATAATAAAGGGGACTTTCTTTCCTCTTAGCGATTCAGCTCTAAGCCTTTGATAAGATTAAAGTAGAAAATTTTCTCAATTATAAGGAGTTGTTTCGTGAACACACGGGCCTTTACCCTCGCTCTTGTCATTGCTGGTATTGCGGTCTTTATGGTCTACACTTATCTTGAAGATCAAAAGAGTGCTTATATTAGCAAGTATGGAACTGAAGTTGCTATTGTAGTGGCAAAGCGTGATATCCAGGAATTAGAGCTCCTTGATGATACTATGCTCATTGTTAAACCAGTTCCGAAGTCTTTCGCTGCTCCGGGAAGTTTTGACAATATTAAAGCACTCGAAAATACGATGGCCACTGTACCTATTATGGCCGGTGAACAAATCACAAAACCGAGAGTAACTTATCCAGGTGCTAAAACGGGTCTTTCCAGGCAAGTAAGTATTGGTAAGAGGGCGATAGCAATTCAAATTTCAGAGAGACAGGCGGTATCAAAACTGATTAAGCCAGGTGATCGAGTCGATATCCTCGCGCCTATCGATATCTCTAACGGCCGAAAAGATATGCAAAGAACAAGTACGATCCTGCAAGACGTCTTGGTGCTTTCTACAGGTAAGTCGATGACAAATGCCATTCCCATTTATGGAGTGAAAACACCTCGTGAGATTAAGAAAATGAATGCGCAGGTCTATGACCGTTACGATACCGTAACGCTTGAGTTGACCCCTTATGAAGCTCAAAAACTCGTTTTCCTCACATACTGGACAGGTGCCAAGCCATGGTTGTCTCTTCGTAATAATAACGACAAAGATAATGTTCGTATCAAATCAACTGATATTTTTGATGTGATTGGAGAGGACGGCAGACAAGAAGCAAAACAATACTTTCAAGAACAGAATAAAGTTCGTGGCGGGAGATAGAAATTGCGCTTAATCATCTCAATATTATTCACCTTTTTGATTTTCAACAGTGCTTGGGCGCAGCCCGTACAAGAAAAACCTGTCGAAGTGATTTTAGGTATTGATAAAATTGAGAATCTGAACTTTTCACCTAATCCTCAAATTCAAATTGGTGACGAGTCATTATTGAGAATCACGATGATCCCTCAAAAAAGAGAAATCACTTTCACCGGCTTAAAGCCAGGTAAAACATCGGTGACATTGAGAAATAACGTAGGGGATGTCAAAGCAAAGTTTTTAGTGACAATTACAGCTAATGATCAGTCAAGGCTCGTGAAAGAGTTAAAAGACTTCTTGGGCGATGTCGAAGGGCTTGAGATTGGGATCAAGGGAGAGACCATCTATGTTGGGGGCGAGATCATTGTTCCTAATGATATCGGTCGTGTTGTTAAGGTCATAAATCAAGAAAAGTTTGCTGAAGTCCTCTTTCTTGTGGAACTGAGTCCACAGACAGAGAGGCTCGTTGCGCGAAAGATGCAAGAAGAGATTCAAAAGAATCAGCTGCCAGACGTAACGGTCAGAATTGTGAATCATACCTACTGGCTTGAAGGAATTGTTAATACTGAGGGAAAGAAGAGGCGCGCTGAAGATATTGCAAAAGCCTTCTATCCCGATAAGATTGCAAGTCTTGGTGAAAGAACTGGGCAGATTGTTCAAGCGCAAAAACCGGCTATTCAAAACTTCATTCAAGTAAATGCGAAAAGCCAACCACCGCCAATTGATAAGCTTATTAAAATCACGGCTCAGTTTGTGGAACTCACAAAGGATTATGCTAAAACTTTTGGTTTCAAGTGGACGCCTCTAGTTTCAAATGGCTCAGGAAGTATTAGTTTTGGGCGAACGGAAAGTGGTGGAGTGACGACGAGGTCTGACGGAACTCTTAGTGGAACGATTTCAAATTTATTTCCCAAGCTTAATTCAGCTAAGGCTGCAGGATACGCGAGAGTCGTTCAAAGTGGTGTCATCCTTGTAAAAGATAAGAAGAACGGAAGTATTGATAAGACGGATACAAGAAGATTTTCTCTTGGTTCTGGGGAGTTTGCACAAGCGCAAGAAGCGAATGCCAGCTTTACCGTGAAAGTGAAGCCCGAGATTCTTCAAGATGAGAAAATAAATATGGAACTCAATATAGGCGTTTCGACAAACACTGGGACAAGTCCTCCTTCAACGCAGTCAAATAATATTACGACCGAAGTTATTGTGAAGTCGAAGGAATCTGCCGTCATTGGTGGGATCGTGATTAATAAATCGAGCACAGACTATGACAAGATCGCACCCGATGAAGTGGAAGATGCGAGTCCTCTCTTTAATTTTATTCGTTCAAAGGCTTTTGCAAATTCAAAAAGTCAGTTTGTGGTTTTTGTGACACCAGAAATTGTGGAATCAGCGAGCACGGGAACAGAAGATATAAAGCGTAAGTTCAGACGGAGGCGCCGTTAAATGGCCGGAAATATAATTACGATTATTGGTGGTAAAGGTGGGGTTGGTAAATCTCAGATTGCTGCCAATATGGCCTTCGCTTATGCGGCTGAAACAAGATCAAAGATCATGCTTATGGACTTTGATCAAAAGGCTTCTGGTGATCAGAACTTTATTACGGGTATTAAGTCTAAGAAAAGCGTTAGAGAACTCTCTGAGTTTAGTGGGTCTATTGATCCGCGCTCGATTATGCCCTTTCTAACAGCTCACCCCTCAGGTGTTCAATATATTGGTATGCCGGATGATCCAACAGCATCTGCAGCCATCAATAGTGAAGGGCTTGGTGCTTTTCTTAAAGCAGCTCCCAATCTCTATCCTCTTACTATTATTGATGGGGGGAGTGAGCTAACACCTCTTACTTTAAAGGCTCTTGAATATAGCACGGCGATTTTTCTAGTCGTTACGCCAGACATCTTAGCACTAAATCAAACTAAGCGTCTTTATTCAGAGCTTGTTACGATGCTCTTCCCAAAAGATATGATTCTCGTCATTGGAAATCAGGTTCAAAAGGGTCATCCGGTAACACCGGAGGTGATGGGAAAGACAATTGGTAAGCCCGTTTTCTCAACAGTTCCTAAAGATGATCAAACTTGTGTTTCTGCCCTTAACCAGAAAAAGCCCATTATGGTTCTCAATAAGAACTCTGCCTTTGCAAAGGGAGTCACTGAGACTGTAAGAAAGCTTATTCAAAAGAACGTGCTTAAAACCCTTGCTAGGCTCAATAAGCCGACTGATGTTCAAAAAAAGAGCACTGGTGCCGCGGGAAGTGCAGGAGGCGAGGAAAAGGGCGATGCCTGGGGTGCTCTTAAATCGAGAATTCATCGTCGTCTCTATGATGAGATGGATCTTAAGAAGACTGATAAAGATGATCCTAAAGCGCAAGTCATTTTAAAAGAGCAGACCAAAAAAGTTGTCGTCGATATTCTCAATAAAGAAGACACAAAGGGTGTCCTGAACAGTCGTGAAGATATGAATCAGATTGTTAAGGAGATTTTAGATGAAGCTCTAGGCCTTGGACCTCTAGAGGATCTTCTTGCGGATAAAGAATGTTCAGAGATCATGGTTATTGGTCCAGATAAAATCTATTATGAGCACGGCGGTAAAATTAAGAAATCCAATATTACCTTCACTAATGATCGTCAGGTTCTTAATGTTATTGAAAGAATTGTAGCGCCCATTGGACGTCGAATTGATGAAAAAACACCCTATGTTGATGCTCGTTTGAAGGATGGATCGAGGGTTCACGCCATCATTCCTCCTTGTGCACTTGATGGATGCACGATTACTATTCGTAAATTTCCTGAGAACAGACTTACTTATAAAGATCTTGTGAAGTTTGATTCTATGACTCAAAACATGGCTGACTTTCTTCGGATTGCCGTTGAGGCCCACAAGAATATTATCGTTTCCGGTGGTACTGGTTCTGGTAAGACGACCCTTATTAACGTTCTGGGATCCTTTATTCCTGCTAATGAAAGGGTGATTACTTGTGAGGACTCGGCTGAACTTGATCTACCTCAAGATCACGTTGTTCGCCTTGAGACGAGACCACCTTCACTCGAAGGTGATGGAGAAATTGATATTCGCTGTTTGGTAAAACAGACGCTGAGAATGAGACCAGATAGAATTGTGGTTGGGGAGTGTCGTGGTGGAGAGACTCTTGATATGCTTCAGGCTATGGGAACTGGGCACGAAGGTTCTATGACGACAGTTCACTCAAATAATCCTCGAGAATGTATTGGTCGTATTGAGACACTTGTTCAGTATGCTGGTGCAGGTCTAGAGCCTAAGGCCATTCGTGAAATGATCTCAAATGCAGTTCACCTCATTATTCAACAGTCCCGTCTTGATGATGGTTCAAGAAGAGTGACTTATGTTACTGAACTTGGTGGTATGCAGGGGGACGTCGTTATTCTTCAGGATATCTTTATTTATAATCAAAGAGGATTTGATAAGAATGGAAAAATTGAGGGTGAGTATCAAGCGACAGGCTTCATCCCTAAGTTTATCGAAATCCTAGAAAAGAAGGGTTACAACGTCCCACGAGGGCTCTTCAATAATGCTCAGGGGGCACCGCCTCCTAAGAAAGAAGCTGCACCACCTGAGGGGCAGCAAAAGAAGCCGGGGCAAAGACCAGGTCAAAGGCCGGGTCAAAGACCACAAAGACCAAACGGAGCACCACCTAAGAAGAAAAAGGCGTAAGAGTTATGTCATATGTCATTACTGTTATTTTCGGGCAGAAGGGGATTTTAATAATAATCGCCTTGTTGATCTTTATCTTTTGTTTACGTTATTCGGTAAATATTTTTGACTGGATTGAAGCCCAGACCTTAGGAACAAGAACTTATATTTTAGAAAAGCTTGAGCTTCTTTTTATTGAGGTCAATCCAGATAAACTCACAATGGGATTATTGATTTTTTCACTGTCCCTTTCTTGTTTCTTTATGATCTTTTTTGGTCTGTGGATAAGTTGGATTCTTGGCTTTGTCATAGGCATTATTGTTGGTGTCCTTTCCTTTCGAATACCCAAGAAAATTGTAGATTACATGGTTCAAAGAAGGATTAAGCAATACCAGGGGCAGATGGTTGATGGCCTTACTCTTCTGGCAAACGGTATTCGAGCAGGTCTCTCTGTTCCTCAAGCTTTAGGTATGGTTGTTAACGAGCTCAATCCACCTATCTCCCAAGAGTTCGGCTTAATCCTACAGCAAAATAGAATTGGTATTACGCTTGAAGAGTGCTTTGAAAACCTCACGAAGAGGGTGCCTACTGAAGATAATGATATGTTTGTTTCTTCGATTAATATTCTTCGCGAAACTGGTGGTAACCTTGCAGAGGTCTTTGACACCATTGTTAGCGTTATTCGTGAAAGGGTCCGCCTTCAGCAAAAGGTTGATACCTATACCGCACAAGGTATGTTTCAAGGGGTTACGATCGCTTGTATGCCTTTTGCTATCGCGGGAATCTATGGCGCTAGTGATCCCAATTCAATCAAATTGATGGTCACACACCCTCTTGGCATTGTTATGACGATTGTCGCTATCGCTCTCGATGCTTTTGGATTCTGGGTTATTCTAAAAGTAGTAAAAATAAAGACTTAGAGATGTAAAAATTCCTAAAGCTTTTTCATAAATGAGTCGAATAGTATCAGAGAGAAATAATTAAGTCTGTTTGGAAAAAAGGACTATTGCATGAGAGCTATGAAACTGTTGTTACTTTTATTACTAATCCCTTCAATGGCATTTGCTGGGGTGAATCTGAAAAATGGGAATTTTTATATTTCCTATACGGATATCATTGTTCCCGGTGGCGGAATGGATCTTGAGATTACTCGAACAAATAACTCTAAGTCGACTGAGAAAGGTTGGTTTGGATTTGGCTGGGGTAGTGATTATGAGACTTACGTGACAGTGTCTGCGGACGGTTCTGTAGTTGTTCATGAAAATGGCTCAGGGGCTTTGACAAGATTTACTCCTAAAACGGCAGTAAATGCTGATAAAGCAGCACAAGATATTATCGCTGCAATCAGAAAGAAGTCAGCTATTAATGACGGCGTGGCAAAGAATCTCTTAGGGAAACTTAAGAACGATGCTGAATTGAGACAAGCTTATGCGAGAAAGTACAAGGTACAGGCTAAGATTGCAGCAGGTACGGAGCTTTTTTCCAATGTAAGAGGGCTGCAAAAGATCGTTAAAACAAAGAAGGGCTTCATGAGAGCTTTTAACGATGGCAAAAAAGAATACTTTAACAAAGATGGTAAACTCGTAAAGATGTCTACTAAGAATGGTTACAGTGTTTCTCTCAATTACAAAAAAGGTAACCTCGTTTCAATTAAAGATAGCCAAGCAAAGCAACTTTTCTTCGAGTGGTACGCAGACGGTAAAGTAAAGCATATCTACTCTTCAGGTGATAAGAAAACTCACTACAAGTATCGTGAAGATAACCTTGTGGAGTCTAAAGATGTTGCTGGAAATGTGTTCAAGTACACATATGATGGTAACCACAATATGACTTCTGTTGGCTACACAGATGGGTCTAAGCTAGAAATTAAATACACTCCTAAGACACAATTTGTTGAAGAAGTGATCTCAAGAAATGGTGAATCAACAAAGTATAAGTATGAGTCTAACCCTAAGAACCCTGAATTTCACTACTGGACAACTGTTGCGAAAACATCTCCAAGTGGTAAGAAATCGGTTTCTAAGTACGAGTACGAAATCAAAACTCGTCCAGATGGATCTCAGTACACTTATAGAATCGCAACAGAGATCAACTCAATCAAAACTGAGACCGTTTACTCTGAGTGTTGTTCACTTCCTCTTAAGATTACACGTGGAAATAACACAACGACTTTTGAATATAACAAGAAAGGGCTCCTCACGAAGAAAGCCTCTTCAAAAGGTGATAGCGTAGAGCTTTCTTACCACCCAAAGTTTAACAAGATTACTAAAGTTGTTAACAATAAAGGTGTTACGAACTTTTCTTACGATGGTCGTGCGAACCTTGTGAAAGCGACAAACGACAAAGGTAAGCAAGTGATGCTCTTCTACGATACAAAAGGTCGCATCACTAAGATGTTCGACAAAGATTCTAAGACGAATAAGAACAGAACTCTAAGCTTTGTTTACAACGCTCTTGGTAAGCCTGTTGAAATCAAAATGGAAGGTCATGGAAAAATTAACGTTGCCTATGACAACTATGGTGAGATCAAGAAGGTAGAGTCAAAGCAAGGTCACAAGATGGCTCTTCAGGTGACACAAGCTTTTCAGAGTCTGCTCGCTATTGTTAAGCCAGCAGGTGTAAATCTGAATATGTAAGAAAGCGCCTCACTTTAGAGGCACCCACCCCAACGGCATTTCAGCTAGTTGGGGTAAAAGTAGGACCGACAACGAATACTTGAGATAATAGAAAAAACACAAACACAGGTGATCGATATGAAAGGATTAAAACTACTAATGATGATGATGCTAATGGGCTTAAGTACTTACTCAATGGCGGACGGCGATGCTCAATTAGGTGAACAAGCTAATTGTGGTCCTAATTCGACATGTGGTGAGTGTGTGGTACAAGGTACCGGATCAGATGTGGATGGAGATGGTTCTAATCTCCCTGCTGATGCTTCAGATAACACAAGTACTGTCCAATAAAGTAAAAAAAATCTTCTTTTTCAAAGCCGCTTCAAATGAAGCGGCTTTTTTTTGTCAAAAATTTAAACACTGTATGAAGCATTAAGCGCTTCATCTTTTTACACCTCTTTAACTAGTTAAAATCAAAAGACCAAGTCTGGCACGCTACTTGCTTCTTATATAAACATAATAGTTTAAATGAACTCTTAGTTTAGAGGGAGGTAAGAGATGAAGAATTTATTTTTAGCAATGATGGCCATTTTACTTATTAACGTATCTTACGCTGGTGAGGAAATGGGTGAAAGTATGAAAGCAGACTGTGTTGACTCAATTCAAAGCAGCCGTTTTCAAGAAACAGTAGACAACACTGCTTCGGTAGACAAAGCCGAAGAAAATAATGAAGGTGCTAGCGCAAAGTAATGTAAAAAGAGATACTATTTTTGTTTTAGTTAAAAAGTCCCACGATTGTGGGACTTTTCTTTTTTAAGGATAGGTCTTTTGAATACAGAACTTGAGCAAATTAGCACAATATTTGAATCGCAGAAGGTTGCTTTTGAGAAGGGCGTAATGGCCTCTTATGAAGCCCGGAAAAATAACCTATTGGCACTCCAGAAACTGATCGAGGACAACGAGAAGAGCATTATTGCCGCTCTGAGAGAGGATCTTGGTAAGAGTGAGTTTGAGGGGGCTATTAGCGAAACTCTTTTTACCATTAATGAAATTAAGCATACTTTAAAAAGCTTAAAAAAGTGGATGAAGAAGCGTTTTCATCTCGCCCCCCACCTTCAATTTCCTGCATGGTCCTGGACGCGTCCTGAGCCACTAGGAAAGGTTCTTATTATTAGTCCGTGGAATTATCCTTTTCAGTTACTGATGTCTCCTTTGATTGGGGCTTTAGCTGCTGGGAATGTCGTGATCCTTAAGCCCTCTGAAATTGCAGTAGCAACATCTAAAGTTATTGCAGAGCTTGTTCCCCGCTATTTTTCTTCTGATGTGGTGTCTGTTGTCGAGGGGGCTGTTGAGGAAACTCAGGCACTGCTCGATCTTCCTTTTGATCATATTTTTTACACGGGAAATGGGAGCGTTGGCAGAATCGTTATGGAAAAAGCAGCTAAACACCTTTGTCCGGTAACTTTAGAATTGGGAGGAAAGTCACCCTGTTTGGTTTTAGAGGCGGATAACATCTCTCTTGCCGCTAAGAGAATTGTTTGGGGGAAGTTTTTTAACACGGGTCAAACATGTGTGGCCCCAGATTATATCCTGGTGCACGAATCGCGCTTTGATGAACTTGTGGATAACCTTAAAAAATATATTACTGAGTTCTTTGGGGATAACCCCCAGATGTCGGAAGACTATGGACGGATCATCAGTGAGCGCCACTTCACTAGACTATTGGATTTAATTAATCCAGAAGATGTTCTTCATGGTGGAAAGGGGGACCAAAAAGACCTCTATCTTGAACCAACATTGGTTAAAGCCGACTTTCATAAAAAGGTTATGGAAGATGAAATCTTTGGGCCGATTCTGCCCCTTGTAAAAGTTAAGAGCTTTGATGAGGCCAAGCAGCTGATCTTTAAGAGACCTAACCCTTTAGCGGCATACCTCTTCAGCGACAGTAACACCATCATTGAGCGCTTTGTGTCTGAGATTCCAAGTGGTGGTCAATGTATTAACGATTCCATCGTGCACTTAACGAGCCCTCACTTACCTTTTGGCGGACGAGGGGCTAGTGGTATGGGTGCTTATCATGGCAAGAAGAGCTTCGATACATTCAGCCATACCAAGTCGATTATGCATCGAGGGACATTTTTAGACTTACCCGTGCGCTATCCTCCCTATAAAGGGAAGCTGGGATTGATAAGAAAGCTCCTCTCCTGGCTCGGTTGAGGGCTAATTTCGTCAATTGTTTATACACAGTAAAATCTTTACTCACTCATTGGTTTTTAAGTGCCTGTTTTTACAACTAAAAAGTTGGCACTATCTTTGCTTCTATATAAAGCAACTAAAACAAAAGAGGAGAGAGAAATGAAAAAACTACTTTTTACTGCATGTATGATCTTAACAATGACTTCTTCAATCGCTGCTTCACAAGTAGGAGAGAGTGTTACTGATTGTGCTGAAATGATCCAAGCGAGTCGTAATGGAAATGCTGACGTTGTAGCAGAGACTGAAGTTGCTAAAGAAGTTGAATCAGAAGCTACTGCAAAATAAGAACAAGCTCAAATTGACCGCATTAAAAAAGCCACCTCTAAGGTGGCTTTTTTATTTAACTAATAAGCAAGTATCCAATTGCGAGAAAGAGGATGCCTGGTGCATGAAACTGAATCGAATTCTTAATCTTATCTCTTTTCATAACCCCTCCTTAATTTAAGTCTTCACTACCTTAAACTAATTTGAGGTGATTTAAGATAAAAACCTCAAACTGAGAAAAATAAGGGCCTTAGCCCCATTGAAGGATGGTGACTTAGCCCTGAAATCTGCCGACTTTTTTTGGTGTTGAGAAATGAAGGTTTTACTGGTTATTGAGAATAATCTTTTGAAGCATATCTCTCTCTTCCATGGTGTAGTCCTCAGAATGGTTGTGAAGATGCTCTTCTAGCTCTTCTTTATCAACTGACGAAGACTTCGTGGAGATTTTATCTTCCTTTGGAATGGTGTTGTTGAAAATTTTTGTGCTGAAGCTTTTCCCTTTCTTTACACCATCGAGAAGTGCCTCTCGAGACCCAGAGAAGACTTCTTCAGTAATGGGTTGGGCCCAAGTGTTAAGGTAGTAAAAGAGGGGCTTTTCTTGAACGGGAATACTCAGGAGAAGAAAACTAAAACAAAAGGCAATGGAGAACTTAAGGATCGAAAACATAATTAAAACTTAGCCCTTTCAAGTTGTATTTTTTTAACGGCCTTTATGAGGTCCTCGGCCATAAATGGCTTAGGAAGGAAGTCAATGGCCCCACTTGAGATAGATTCAATGATGATTGATTCCATATTGATTGAAGACATCATGATGATGTGAACACCCATGCCTTTTTCACTCATGAGCTTAG
Source organism: uncultured Bacteriovoracaceae bacterium (assembly GCA_950054155.1). GTDB lineage: Bacteria > Bdellovibrionota > Bacteriovoracia > Bacteriovoracales > Bacteriovoracaceae. The sequence continues at coordinate 42,428 of CATLOT010000024.1, read as the reverse complement.
CCATTTCAAGGCCGGATCTCTCTGGCATAATGACATCAATGATAAAGAGGTTTGCACCTGCACTGGTGCCTAAGCTGATGCCCTCTTCCGCAGAAGAGGCTTGGCCAACAACATTGAAACCTTCATTTTCAAGTATTTCAACAACTGTCTTTCGTGAGAAGTCGGAGTCATCTACGACTGCGATTCTTAAATCCTGATCATTTTGGTTGGCCATAATCTCAATTCCTTTAAACCATTTTAAAGGAATTTGAGAATTGGGCCACCAAAAATTAAGCTGCTACTGGAGGAAGATTATTTGTTCTCTTCTGTTCCTTCGCTTTTTTCATTTTCTTCTTAAGTTCTTTCTTCTTCTCGTCCCAGCCAACAAGAGCAAGGTCGAGAACTTCATGAATTGTCTTCACTGGAATGAGTTCAAGTCTTTCACGATATTCTTCTGGGATATCAACAAGATCTTTTTGACACTTCCAAGGAATAATAACTGTTTTGATTCCCATTCTCATGGCAGCCAAACATTTTTCCTTAACACCTCCAACGGGAAGAACTTTTCCTGTTAGTGTGATCTCACCAGTCATGGCCACTGTTTTATCAATGGGACAATCAGTGAGAAGTGAAATGATTGTTGTCGCTAATGTAATACCGGCACTTGGTCCATCCTTAGGAATTGCTCCGGCAGGGAGGTGAATATGGATTTCGTTATTTTCAAACGCATCCTCTTCAATTCCAAGGTATTCAGCACGACTTCTGATGTAGCCAATAGCCGTTTGAGCAGATTCTTTCATCACATCACCGAGCTGACCGGTAAGGGTGAATCCCTTTCCTTTCATTTTCGTTGATTCGATATAGAGGACTTGTCCTCCAGCTGCTGTCCAAGCTAATCCTGTAGCAACTCCCACCTCATCTTCTTCACGATGATCCTCTTTTGAGAATTGTGGCGGTCCAAGAAGGTCGAGAACTGTGTCTGGGATGATATGAGTTACATTTTGATCACCCTTCGCAATTTTCATCGCGACCTTTCTACAAAGTGCCCCGATTCTGCGCTCAAGATTTCTAAGTCCAGCTTCAGCCGTAAAGTGTTCAATAACTGATTGAAGACCCTCGTCTGTAAACTCAACGTGATCAGAAGTAATACCATTTTCTTCTAGTTGCTTAGGAATAATATATCGTTTTGAGATCGCTACCTTTTCCTCTTGAGTGTATCCAGAGAGGTTGAGTACCTCCATTCTGTCTCTTAGAGGTCCTGGGATATTCTCAAGAACGTTAGATGTTGCAATGAACATGACGTTTGAGAGATCAAAGGGCACATTGAGGTAGTGGTCACGAAATTCTTTATTTTGTTCAGGATCAAGAACTTCAAGAAGAGCACTTGAAGGATCACCTTTATAATCTCCGCCAAGCTTATCGATTTCATCGAGAAGGATAACAGGATTATTTGTTTTAGCTTGTTTAAGAGCTTGAATGAAGCGACCTGGCATAGCACCCACGTAGGTTCTTCTATGACCACGAATTTCAGCTTCATCTTTAACACCACCAAGTGAAATTCTAACAAATTCCCTACCTGTGGCACGAGCAATACTCTTACCAAGAGAGGTCTTACCAACACCTGGAGGACCAGAGAAACAAAGGATAGGCCCTTTCATCTCTTTTCCTTTAAGTTGGCGAACAGCAAGATATTCAAGAATTCTCTCTTTGACCTTAGTGAGATCAAAGTGGTCTTCATCTAAAATATCTAGAGCATTATCAAGATCAATCTTCTCTTCAGAAGAGGCGCTCCAAGGAAGATCACCCATCCATTCAAGATAGCTGCGAATAATACTAGCTTCTGAACTATCGGGATGCATTTTTTCTAAGCGTTGAAGTTGCTTGAGTGCTTCTCTTTCGACGTCCTCGCTCATGCCAGCAGCACGAACTTTCTTTCTGATTTCTTCAAACTCATCATCACCTTGTTCATCATGCTCGTCACCGAGTTCAGATTTAATGGCTTTGATTTGTTCACGAAGAAAATATTCTTTTTGATTCTTATTAATTTCACCCTTGGCATTGTTTCTAATTTTCGCTTGCATGGAGAGAATCTCGAGCTCACGAGTAAGGATGTCATTGATCTTATGAAGCCTTTCGATGGGATCGAAAGTTTCGAGAATCATTTGTGCTTCGGCCACATGAAGATTGAGGTTAGAAGCCACAAGATCTGCGAGACGGCCAGGCTCTTGAATGTCTTCAAGAACTGTGAGGATATCCGGGGAGAGAACTTTACCAAGTGTGATCACTCTTTCGAGTTGCTCGCGAATATTTCTCATCAGAGCATTGACGGCAACATTATCAGTCGTATTCTCTGAATCTTCTACTTTTTCAAGCTTAGTTGTGAAATAGGGAGAAGTTTGTTCAAAATCAATAATTCTAGCTTTACTTAAGCCTTGAACAAGAATTTTGATTCTTCCATCAGGAAGCTTTCTCATTCTCATAATCATCGCAACCGTTCCAAGATCATAAATTTCACTTGGATCTGGATGCTCTGCTGAGATATCTTTTTGGCTAGCTAAAAGGATCAGGCGATCACTTTTATTAAGGGCGTGCTCAACCGCTTGTATTGATGATTCTCTACCAACAAATAATGGGAGTATCATAAAGGGATAAACAACAATGTCCCTAATGGGAAGGAGAGGGAGGCGGTCCTTAAATTCGATATTATCACCCTCGTAGTTTGTTACCATATCTGTCCTCCAACAACAGCAATTCCGTGCTTAGTCTTGTACACAAACATTGTTCGGGTATAACTAGTTCATTCTTTAAAGTTTTTATGCATTTTCATGTGAAAAATTAAAAAGATAAGGGGAGTAAAACAATTGGAATGATTGATAAATTTGTTTAAAATCTCTTAACGATAGTAATCATGGGTAATTAGAAAACTGAATTTTTTTGCTCGGGAATAAGGAAAAAATAATGTCTGACAAAATTGGTGTGGCAATATTAGCAGCGGGACTTGGAAAAAGAATGGGCGTGGATATCGCAAAGCCCCTCATTCCTCTCATGGGCAAGAAGTTATTGGACTTTTCAATTGATGCTGCAGCTGACTTTGCAAGATCTCACTCCCTCAATGCCCAATTTGGGGTCGTCGTAGGCCATCAAAAAGAAAAAGTGGCAGAGCATGTAAAACTCCATCACAGTGATAAGGAAATAAGTTTCCCCTTTCAGAAAGAACAGCTTGGTACCGCGGATGCTCTTCGTTCTTACTTCAATGATTGTCCATGGGCGAAGGATACTGACTTCACTTTAGTTCTCTGTGCGGACACTCCTCTTTTAACTTCAACAGAGTTAAGCACTCTCTGGGAGGAGTTAAAGACAAATCAAGCAAAGGCTGTGGCGGCATCTTTTAAAACACCAAAGCCTACTGGCTATGGGCGTATCGTGCGCTTTGATAAAGGTTTTCAGATCGTTGAAGAAAAGGATGCATCAGAGGAGCAGCGCCAAATCACTGAAGTAAATTCAGGTCTCTATATTTTTGAAACCAAAATGATTTTAGAAAATTTAGCTTCGATTGACTCTAATAATAAGGCTGGGGAATTCTACCTGACAGATGCCTTTAAAAAGGATTCTGACGTTTATCCTGTATGCTTTGACTCTGAGACACCTTTTCTTGGGGTCAATAGTCCAGTGCAGCTTTCAAATGCCCTTCATCAGCTGAAGCTTAGAATTAATGAGAGTCTTCAGGCCTCAGGGGTGCTTGTTATGGATAAGGCCCACACTTATATTGAACCAACAGTTCAAATTTCGGCAGGAACAACGATTTATCCCAATTGTTTCCTTCATGGCGAGACAACAATCGAAAGCGGTGCAACCGTTGAGCCGGGAACTATAATTAAAGACTCCGTCATTAAGACAGGTGTTCTCATTAAGGCTTACTCTTATCTAGAAAACGCTCTGGTTGGGGAAAGTTGTCAGGTTGGTCCTTACGCAAGGCTTCGACCAGGAACTGACCTTGGAGAAAAAGTAAAAATTGGTAACTTTGTTGAAGTAAAGAAGGCCAAGTTAGAAAAAGCAGTGAGTGTTTCTCACCTAAGCTATGTTGGTGACGCTGAGGTTGGCGAAAATGTGAATATTGGCTGTGGATTTATTACTTGTAATTATGATGGTGAGGCCAAGCACCTTACAAAGATAGGTAAGGATTCATTCATTGGAAGTGACACGCAAATGATTGCGCCCATCAATATTGGCGAGCGGGCCTTTGTCGCGAGTGGCTCCACAATTAACCAAGATGTTCCAGATGAAGGCTTTGCCTTGAGCCGCTCTCGTCAGGTTACCAAAGAAAAGATGGCAAGCCGTTTTCTTAAAGGGAAGTGGGCCATTAAGAAGGGATAGGTTTGCGTCGCGTAAACTTTGTCTGCTAGCCCATGACAATGGTATTCTTAGCCCTCAAATATAACGTGAGGAATACGATTTATGTGTGGAATTGTGGGTCATCTTGGACCATCAAACTCAGTAGATATTGTTTTAGAGGGATTGCGAAGACTTGAATACCGTGGATATGACTCTGCAGGTATTACTTTTCTTAACAATGATGGCCAACTTGAGACTGTTAAAAAGACAGGGAAGATTGAGAATCTTGCCGGTGAATTAAAGAACGTCAATACAGAGTCCATGGCCTCTATTGGCCATACTCGTTGGGCCACACATGGTGGAGTGACAGATCTTAATTCCCATCCCCACAGTTATGGTCACCTTAGCATGGTTCATAATGGCATTATTGAGAATGCCGATGACCTTAGAGATGAACTCATAAAAAATGGTTTTGAATTTAAGTCAGAAACAGACTCCGAGGTCTTCCTCATTCTCGTTTACTCCTTACTCGAAAAACTCAGCCTAAAGGAAGCGATCCTAAAAGCCTTTAAGATGGTTGATGGTAATTCTGCTTTTGTTTTTATCAATGAAAAGAGCCGTGAGATTTTTGCTATCAAAAGAGCGGCTCCTCTTGTTTGTGGAACTCATGCCACAAATTCACAGGCTGTCTTAAGCTCTGATCCGTACGCACTCATTGGTGCTGCAGATCGAATTTATTTTCCTGAGGACGGTGTCCTTTGCCACTTAAGTGCCTCAAATAAAGAACTTATTTCTTTCTATGATCTCGATGGAAATCCTTCATCGGATTACAAGTCCCAAAGCCAAGAAATGGAATATGACCCCTCTGATAAGGGTGATTACGAGCACTATATGCTCAAAGAAATCTATGAGCAGCCAGGCTTAATGCGCTCACTCTGTCAGTTTTACTTCGATGGAGATGGGAAAAAGCTCTTAAAAGAAGCGAGCGAACTTAAGCCAGAGCGTTTTCATATTTCAGCTTGTGGTACAGCTTTCTACGCAGGACTTCTCGTTAGGGATTATCTTGAAGGAATAAACCGTATTCCCTGTGTCTACGAGCTAGGAAGTGAATTTCGCTATCGTAATCCCATTCTTAAAAAGGGAGATGTTTCTCTCTTCATTAGTCAGTCTGGGGAAACAGCGGATACTCTTGCTTCTCAAGGGGAGTGTAAAGAGAAGGGAGTCCCAACAGTGTCTCTCGTTAACGTTGAAGGCAGTAGTCTTTTTAGAGGGTGTGATTATAACCTCCTTATTAGAGCTGGCGTCGAGATTGGGGTGGCCTCAACAAAAGCATTTACTCAAATGGCCCTAACTGGCCGCCTATTATCTCATGCCCTTTCGCCTGACTATGGAGATACGGACAAGGAAAAGATTCTGGTTGATAAGTTTTCTCTCCTTGCTGAGAGAGTGGACGATGTTCTTCATCGCGTAGATGTTATCAAAAAGATCGCCGAAGAAATTTATAACAAAAAGGGATACTTCTTCACTGGTCGTGGACAGTATTATCCGGTTGCTCTAGAGGGAGCTCTAAAGCTTAAGGAAATTGCTTACGTTCATGCTGAGGGATATGCCGCCGGTGAATTAAAGCACGGACCTATTGCTCTCATTGATGAGGAGATGGTCAACATCGCTGTTGTAGGCCCTGAACTAAAAGATAAAACGATAAGTAATATTCAAGAAATTAAAGCGCGTAAGGGAATTATTGTTGGCATTGGACCAAAAGATCGCTCACTAGAGAAGATTTCAGATTTCTTTATTGAACTTAACTTTGATGGGCTTGATGAGCTGTCGCCAATCTATGTTAACGTGGTCAACCAACTTCTGTCTTATTACATGGCTAAATTCAAAGGGACAGATATTGATAAGCCAAGAAATTTAGCGAAGTCTGTAACTGTAGAATGATTGATCTATCAAAATTAAATGAAGCGCAGAGAAAAGCTGTCGAAGAGACAGAAGGCCCCATCATGGTTTTGGCCGGTGCAGGCTCTGGAAAGACGAGAACTCTTGTCACTCGTATTTCTTACTTGCTTATGGAAAAGCATGTCAGCCCTTACCGTATTCTTGCGCTTACCTTCTCAAATAAGGCTGCTCGTGAAATGCGAGACCGTGTTTCGACCGAGGTTAATGAGGATCTTGGATCCCTTCAAATCACAACCTTTCACGCTTTTTGCTCACGTGTCCTAAGGCAAGAGTCTCAGTACCTTGGACTCTCTAAAAACTTCACCATATATGACACGAGCGAAAGCAAGTCAGTTGTAAAGGCAGTGCTTGCAAGACGAGGAATTAATACCAAGGAAGTCTCTCCCTTTGAAATCCTCAACTTCATGGACCACTTAAAGAATAACGGCTATTACCCAGGAAGAGAGAACGACTCTTTTATTCCAGACAGAGAAGACCCTTGGTTTGAGTACTATGAAGAATATGAAAGTGAGCTTCATAGGGCGAATGCCGTCGATTTTGGTGGGCTTATTACAGGCACACTCCAACTCTTTGAAAAGTTTCCCGAAATACTCAAGCGTTATCAAGATCGCTATCAATATATGCTTGTTGATGAGTATCAAGATACCAATAGGGCGCAGTTTGATCTCTTAAGACTTCTTAGTACCCACAACGAAAATATTTGTGTAGTGGGTGATGAGGACCAGTCCATCTATTCATGGCGTGGAGCTGATATTAATAATATTCTCGATTTTGAGAAGAATTTTCCCCAAGCAAAAGTCTTAAAGCTTGAACAAAACTATCGCTCCAGTAAGAAAATAATTGAAGCGGCTTCTCATGTCATTGCTCGAAATTCCATGAGAAAGGGCAAGGAGATGTGGACATCAAACCCAGAGGGTGAAGATATCCAAATCATTGAATGCCATAATGATAAGAAAGAAGCAGAGTTTATTTCCTCTCAAATTATTAAACTTAATAAGAATGAGGGGATTGAATACAAAGAAATGGCGGTATTTTACCGTACAAACTCACAGTCACGTTTACTTGAAGATTATCTCAGACGTTCCAATATTCCCTATAGGGTTGTTGGCGGGGTAAAGTTCTATGAGCGTAAGGAAATCAAAGACCTTCTCGCCTATCTTAGAATCGTCGTAAACGAGAAAGACTCCTTGGCCTTAAGTCGAATTATCAATGTTCCAACCCGGGGCATTGGAGCGACCTCTCTTAGAAAGTTAGAGGGAGAAGCTGTTAAACAAGGCGTTTCTCTTCTTGAGGCAATTGAAAATATCATTGAAAATTATAATGAGTATAAGCACCTAAGGCTCTCCGCAAAGGTAAGATCGTCACTGCATGGTCTGGTCACGTTGATTCAAGATGTTCGTCATCTTAATAGTTCTGAAGTTCTACCGAGTATTCAATATGAGAAAATGCTTCATGAATCGGGCTATTGGGATAACTTAAAAGCATCAAAAGATTATGAGTCCATGGCAAGGCTTGAAAACCTTGAAGAGCTTGGTAGTGCGATAAAACAATATGAACAAAGCGAAGCAAAACCCGAGCTTCTTGGCTTTCTTGAAACGATAACTCTGGACCAATCAAGTGAAGAAGACCGCGAACTCCCTCAAGGAGAAGTCTCTCTTATGACGGTCCACGGGGCAAAGGGACTTGAGTTCACTCACGTCTTTCTTGCCGGTGCGGAGGAAAATGTTTTTCCAAGTTATCGCAGTCTAGAAATGGGATCGCAGGCCGAGGAAGAGGAGCGCAGGCTCTTCTATGTCGCCATGACGAGGGCAATGGTTCAACTTTATATCTGCTTTGCTCAAGGGCGTATGCTCTTTGGTCAACTGAAGTTTAATGGCCCGAGTCGATTCATCCATGAAATTCCACCGAAGTATTATGACTGGAAAAAGGATGGAAGCAGTTCTCAAGGAAGCTATTCTTGGGAAAATAAGGGAGATGATGACGACTTTGATTTTAATCAGAGTAGTGATTATGAAGATGGAGAAGTGGTTTATCAGGTTGATACGCCAAGTGTGAAAATTCCTCAAAAGTTTCCAAAAGGATCCAGCATCATTCACTCTTTATATGGTGAAGGCTTTGTCCTCGAGTGTGAGGGAACCGGTCCAGAGGAGAAGGTTGTCATCAAGTTTAGAGATGGAGCAAGAAAGAAGTTTATGGTGAGGTTTGCTCCTCTTGTGATGGCATAGAATTCAAGGATTGAAGAATTGAAAAGTAATCAAAAACGGATTTTTGGACTTTTAGCTAGTATCGTGGTGATTTTTTTGATCGCCTATGTTTCTGTAACCCAATACTACAATAAAGAGCGAGTGAAAGCTCAGGTGGAAGGTCTTCTCGAGGAGATGTTACCTGAGTCTGATGTGGCCATCGAAGATATTGATATCAATTATGGACCTTCATTGGTCGTTAAGGGTAAGAGAATGACCTCGCATTACTTTGAGGTAGATTCCTTTACTTTGCGTTTGCCTGTTGTCTCCCTGATCGCGGGAGGGGGCAATGTTGAGGTTCTCTTACGGAATTCAACACTTCGTCTAAATTCTAAAGATAATAAAAAGAAAAGCTCCTCCAAGGAAGTTACAGTTCCTTCGTTTTTGGCGAACTCCTCCGGTAGCTTTAGATTTGAAAACCTAACCATTATTTATAAAGATGATTCAAGTAAGAAAGATCAGGAAAAGAAGTTTCTCATTGATCGCTTTATTTTAAAAAACATTGGATTGCGCTCAAATGCAGCTTTTGAAATTAAATCCAAAGTGGCATGGGAAAATAAAAAAACAACCTTTGATACGAACCTCTATATCATTGGAAGCTTCAACGTTGCTCAATATATTCAAAAAAAGAAACTCCCTTTTAATGCGAACTTTAAACTTAATGATATCGCTATAAACGGAAATAAAGGGGTGCTGACAACTGTAAATGGGAGATTGGGCTTTTCCTTAGACAGTGAAGGAGTGATGGAGGGAGGCGCTGAGGCCTTTCACCAAAACAGCAATATCCAAGTAGAGGGAAAATTTGGAAATAATTCTCTAAATCTAAAAAAGATATCCTTTCACTTAGAAGGAAATGAATTAGCACCCCTTTCTAAAGCTATTCTGGAGGTAAATCAACCTAAGAAAGCGCTTATAGATGGTGTTGGAAAGTTGTTGTGGAGCGAGAGTCGTTTTGAACCGGACATGAACTTAACTTTTAGCTCCTTAATGATGCCCTATGGAAAGGGAATGAGCCCCTTAAGTGGAGAGTTTAAAGGAAATCATCGTGAATTTTCACTTTATGCCTATGGCCCGATGGGCGAGGGAAAGATTAATTTAGAGACTAAAGCAGAGTTTAATAAGACAACAGAAGAGAGCTTTCATAAGCTTGTGAGTTCTCTCAATATCAACCTTATTTTCGATGACGCCACCATTGAAACAGCTTCTTTGTTTAAGGACCTTCCACTTAAGAAGCTGACAAGGGATGAAGAGGGAAATTATGTTCTCCTTCCCCCTGTCACCATCAATATAGAAGCTAAGAACTCTCTCTTAAAAGGTATTCCTGTTGAAGGCTTTATCAAGATAGAGGCTAGAGAAGACAAGATAAAGGCGTCCGGTAAAGGGAACTTGTGGAACTTTTCAGAGAATATAAAGGTGAAAAGCAGTGGTCTTTATCGCAAGAATAAGAAACTAGAAGCTTCAAATATTAAGTCATTATTTTTTAAGGATAAATTATGGAAAGAAAAGTAAAACCCCTTGAATGGGATGGTGAAAAGTTAACTCTCATTGATCAGAGAAAACTGCCCCACGAGGAAGTCTTTCTCTCTTATGATTCCGTAGAGGGTGTTCACTCATCGATAAAAGATATGGTTGTCAGAGGGGCACCCCTTATCGGTTTTACTGCACTTTATGGAATGGTTTTAGCTTTAATGGGGATGGAGTCGTTTTCAAAAGATGATGTTATTAAAGCCGCAGATTACCTTAAAACAGCAAGGCCAACAGCAGTTAATCTTGCTTACGAAGTCGATCGCGCTTGTGAGTTAGTATGCAGCCAAATAGAAACAAAGACGAGAGAAGATCTTATAAAGGAATTGATCACCTTCTCCCAAGAGCAGATGGATCTTCTTGAAAAAAATAACTTAGCGATGGCAAAACTTGCATTTGATGAGTTAACAAGTCTTTATGGTGATAAAAAGTTGAATTTGATGACTCTCTGTAATACTGGCTTTCTCGCTTGTGGCCCCATGGGAACTGCTCTTGGTGTTATTGAATATGCCTTTGGTCAGGGGCGCGTAAATCATGTTTATGCAAGTGAGACGAGACCTTATTTACAAGGAGGGCGCTTAACGGCTTATGAGTTAAGTGTTCAGGGAATCCCCCATAGTGTAACAGTTGAAGGTGCCTTTTCTTATCTGATGAAGAATAAATTAGTGGATGCTATTTTTATTGGTGCCGACCGAATTGTTAAAAATGGCGATACAGCAAATAAAGTGGGAAGTTCTACTCTTGCCATTGTGGCCAAGCATTATGGTATTCCTTTCTATACTGTCGCTCCAACAAGCACATTTGATTTAAGTCTCGATACGGGTGATCAAATTGAAATAGAATTAAGACCTGAAGATGAGGTCTTGGGAGCTATGGGGCATAGGATTTCTCCAAACTCATCTCGTGCCCTGAATCCTAGTTTTGATGTTACAGATCACGAGCACCTAAGAGGAATAATCTGTGAGAAAGGATTAATTAAAAAGATAACCCCTGAAGAAGTCGAGAGGGTTGTTCGTGGTTAATGAATCTAATATAAGAAGAGCTTCTATCGATATCGGTTCTAATACAGTACTTCTCCTTGCGGGTATTATCGAAGAGGGAAGACTAACTCAGGAATTGGCCAACGAGTCTAGAGTAACTAGTCTTGGAAAAGACCTCGATACAACAAGAGTATTTAGTGATCAATCGATGAAAGACACTGAGGATGCTCTTCTTGAGTATAAAGAGATACTTATGAACTTAGGGATCTCTAATGACCAAATCGTTGTGACGGCAACGGAGGCATCCCGCGTCGCTCAAAACGCACCAGACTTTTATCAAAAGATGAAAGCACTAACAGGCTTTAACTTTGAGATTATTTCTGGTGAGGCTGAGGCCTATTACACATCACTAGGAGTGGTTAAAGGAACGGAACTTTCTGGTCATGATATTACGATAATGGATATTGGTGGTGCTTCAACAGAGCTTATTAAAGTAAACCTTGAGCCCTTTTCCATCGAAAAGACAATAAGCCTTCCTATGGGAAGTGTCCGCTGTACTGATTGGCTTGCTCAATGTGAGTTCGATTTACGCTCGCAAGAACTACTCAAGAAATTTGATGTCAGTGAATTTAAAACAGAACACCTTCTCTGTGTTGCAGGTTCCATGACCTCATTGGGAGCAATGATAAAAGGTTTAAAGGAATTTGATCCGACCGGCGTGAATGGTGTGAAAATTGAGTTTGAACAATTTTTAAAATTCTCAAGTAAAATAAAGTTAGCTCCCAAGGAATCGATTGCTCAGAAGTTTCCTTTTCTTGGCAAGCGAGTGCACTCTATTGTTGGAGGAGCTCTTCTTGGAGAGGTCCTCGGGGCAGCTCTCGGAGTAAAGACCTTTGAGATTTCGACTCTAGGGCTTCGCTATGGAACACTTATTTCAGGAGGAATTGATGAACGATTCTGTCGATAATTTTGATAAGCCAGTCTCTTTTAAAAAGGGACAAGTGATCTTTGCTGAGGGAGAGGCCTCTACTTACCTCTATATCGTTGCAAAGGGTGAGGTCGCTATTGTCAAAGAGGGAAAAGGAAGAGTGTCACCCATTTCAACTGTAAGTACTCAGGACTTTATCGGTGAGCTCTCTATGTTCAATGATGAGCCTCGCTCAGCGACGGCGATTGCTCTTTCGGATTGTGAACTTGTTCTGATAAAGAAGACAGATATTAGAAAGGTTCTAAGAGAGTGTCCCGATTGGGTTACGAATATTATGGTGACTATTAGTGACCGATTAAGAAGCACAGTGGATGTTCTGAGAGAGCACAGAATTGTCGACGAAATTCAATCAAGCCAAGGGGCAACGATCAATGATAATGATCTTGCGGCCTTCTCTAAAAATGTTGATGAGTACCGAAAAAGAAGAGGCTTATAACTGAATAAGCTTCTTCTTACTAAGGGCTGACATGATAGAGCGAATGCGTTCACAAGCCCTTTCAACGTCTCTAGATTCATTTGAGAGGCGTGTGTTCATGACCTTGAAAGCTTCTTCAGCATATCCTCTTTCACAAACACCTAAGATTTTTCTTTGAGCTTTGACGCCTACACTCTTGAGGGCAACGCCAAGTATTGGCGCTTTAACATAGCGAAGAACGACTTCAATTGTATGCTCTGGTAACTCTGTAAGAAGATTAAAAGAAATAGATGTTTCTTGAAGCTCTTGAGCGAGTTGTGGATTTCTGGGCTTAATCTGCTTAAGAAGGCGTGCTTGCTCTTCTGCAGTAAGATACTGGAACATTTCGAGAATTTGCGCTCTACCGTTAATAAAAACATTTCCAGTGTTATCAAAATCCATTTAACTTCCTTTTACCCAAAATCCTTTTAGGCGGTTTCAAATTTAGACTTCTCTTTAATGAACTTTTCGCGAGCATTTTGAAGGGTCTTACGATGACTCTCTTTCATGTCTTGAATTTCATTATTTTGAGACTCACTCACTTCTGCGACTTGATCACCATGGGTCGCCTTGAGGTTTTTAAGCTCCTCAGCCAGACGCCTGTTCTCATCCTGAAGACGGATGTCATGACGGCTTCTCATAGTGGAAAGTTTTTGTTCAAGTTCATTTTCAAGACCATTAATTTTGGTCTCATACTCCTCGCGCATACGGCTTAACATTCCCTCATACTTCTTCACTTCGTCAGCGTATTTCTTTTGATTCTCGCTCCGAAGCTTTTTAAGCTCAAAATTATGCCTCTGCTCTTCATTGGCCTTAAATCTTTGAGCTCTGATGTGGGTAATATCCGTCATTGGAGTATCCTTAATTTCTTTGTAAATGCCTGTAAGGCACCTTATATTAAGAGTATCTAATCGTATAAGCTCTCTACAAGGAGGCAAAAAATGACGCTAAATAGTATGCTAAGTAACCGTAAAGTCTTTCTCGTCAGTGGGAAAAGAACTCCTTTTGGAAAATTCGGTGGCTCTCTCAAGGATATTAGTCCCGTTGACCTCGCTGTTCACGCCACAAAGGCGACCCTTGAAGAGGCAAAAATTTCTGCTGAAAAAGTTGATCACTTTGTTCTTGGAAATGTTGTTCCCACAACAACAGATGCTCTTTATGGTGGCCGCCACCTCGCTCTCAAAGTGGGGGCGCGCGAGGAAACTCCGGGGTATTGTCTCAATAGACTTTGTGGTTCTGGGGCGCAGGCTATTATGGATGCGGTTAGGATGATTCTCTGTGGGGAGGCGAGCTCAGTTATCGCAGCTGGAACAGAGAATATGTCCAATGTCCCTCACCTTGTTTATGGAAGCCGCTTTGGCACTAAGTACGGAGCACTAAAGACAGTTGATATGCTCTTAGATTCCCTGACAGATAAATTTGCTGGTTGCCCCATGGGGATAACCGCAGAAAATCTGAGCGAGAAATTTGGCATCACTAGAGAAGAAGCTGAAAAATATTCTGTTGAATCCCACAAGAAGGCCGTTAAGGCCCGTGAAGAGGGCCACTTTAAAGCGGAAATTGCTCCCGTTGAGCTTAAGAGAGGAACTCTCGACTTTGATGAGCATGTTAGAGACGATGCAACCGTTGAAGGAATGGCCAAGCTTCGTGCTTCATTTAAAGAGGGAGGCGTTGTTACTCCGGCCACAGCTTCCGGAATCGTTGACGGAGCTTCATCGACACTTATAGCGAGTGAAGACTTTTGTAAGGATCATAATCTGAAGCCTATGGCCCAAATTATGGATGGAGCAGTGGTAGGTGTTGATCCCACCATTATGGGGATTGGTCCTGTACCAGCGATAAGAGAGCTTCTTAAAAGAAATAACCTTACTTTAGATGATATTGATCTTGTCGAAATTAATGAAGCCTTTGCTGGTCAAGTTCTAAGTTGTGCTAAAGAACTTAATCTCTCCCAAGAAAAATTAAATATCTGGGGAGGAGCAGTTGCCCTTGGCCACCCTCTGGGAGCTTCAGGAAATCGTATTACCTTAACGCTTGCTCGCCAACTTAAAGAGAAGAACCTTAAGCGTGGTATCGCAGCTGCTTGTATTGGTGGAGGGCAAGGAATTGCTATCCTTATCGAGAGTGTTTAATCTTTTCTTATGAGTTTAATCTACACTGAGGAACAACAGAAAGACTTTGAGAAGTGGCTCGGTCTTAATTACGATGCCCTTACATGGCAGGGGCGTTACGAAGCAGAGTTCTCCTCTTTTTGGGAGGCTTTCTTTGTTCCCGGGCAATCTCTCGAGCAAATGGTAGAGCGTTTTAATTACGCTCTCCTTCATGCTCAGATTGGCCCTTTAAATTCTTGGTTTACTTGGCTTAGAAATAGTTTTCTTTGCTACACCTTTATAAAGCGTAACATTTCTCTCCTAGAGCTCAGTCAAAAAGCTAAAATACCCTACGATAGCTTAGCTCTTATTTTGAGAGAGTATTTTCTCAATCATTTACCAGAGTATGAAGAATATTTTTCAAAGCGATTCCAAGTCGCCAATCGTGTTAGCCCGAATCTGAGCGTGACTTACGAAAATATTAAATCAGAACTTAGTTTAGATACGGAAGTTGAAGAGAGGAATGTTGAGAGCGTCCTCAATAGTATGGAAGTAACTCTTTATCCTGAGTGGCAGGTCCTCAATAAAAAGATGCAAAGAGATCTCTATAATCCCAATTTCGATTTCAGTAAGATCAAAAGTAATCTCTCTTTTTCCCGTCAACTCAAAGTCGTTCGTGAGATTCTTATCTTTCTACTTATTGGACTTGGGCTTGTATACGGTATTCAAAAACTCAATCTAAAGTGGGAAAAATCCATCCTCGAGCAGATTAGTATTTATGAGCCTCAGTTACAGTGGCTCGATACGACTCTTTCTTTTCAAGAGAGCACAGAGAATGTCAAAAAAGACTTCGAGCTTGGAGCACGAGAGATTGAAGAGGTTGAAACTAAAGAGAACAACTTTGATAATTTAAGTTTTGATGATGAGATTAGATATGAAGAAGAGTCTGATGTTGTCCTAACGAGTTGGGATTCACTCCCCAAAGATTTTGATACCGTTAATCTTGAGCAATCTGATTATGAAGAGCTTAAAAAACGCGGCTATCGCGATAGTCGCTACGGTAACACAAAAGTTTATCGTGTTCTCATGAGGTCTGTGGATGCCTTTTCTTCTAAAGAAAGACTGGATGTCCTTTTAAAAAAATACGAAGTGACCCGAGTTGATAACGTAAAGCCAGGTAAGAAGGTTCCCGGTGGTATGTACTATAATCTTTACGTACCAAGAGAATATCTTAAAGAATTCATGGCCCAAGTTATGGAGTTTGATGATGCCGTTCTCTATGAATCACGAACGAGAACAGGGCGAAACCCACCAGGAAAAAATAAGGTCTTTATTTGGGTTAAAAATATTTAGCTTTTCTTAAAGAATCGCAGTGAGACCGCTACATCTGTCCATCAGGAATTTCAAAAAGAGCTTTCACCTTACGAAGGGCAATATGGCTAACCTTAAGGTAGTGCCATTGGCGAAAGAACCCAATAAACATTGCCGCCATAAAGCCATAGACCACACCAGAGTGAACAACCTTTGAGACAAGATTGGTGTCATGAGCTCCTCCAAGGAGGAAGGCGATGGAGCCAAGGACAAGCATAAGCATCGTCCAAGGAATCGTTTGTCGCTTACAGCGATCAGCATCTTGAACAAATTTAATAGCTTTCTTTTTATAGGGCTCCAGGTCCTCTGGAGGATTATCAAAAAGTTCAGTGAGGTTGGCCTTACTTTGGAGAACTGAATAAATGTTGTTCATTAAACGGGCAACACCAATGAAATAGAACATGACAAAGGCTTGAGCAAAGATGGTGTAAATGAAGGTAATGATCGCAAGATGAATATGACTGTAGCTTAACTCGAACCAACCTAGGGCTACTCCAGCAGTAAGAGAGATACCAATAACCATGAGAAAAATCAGAACTCTTAATAAATAGGCCATTGCAGGTAGTCCTTTTTTATCGTGTGAAACTTTCGACGGTCGAAGTTGATTGTCAACTTTTCCCGCATTTGCTAAACCTGTGCCAAATCGTAGGCACATTACTTTAAGGCAAACCCTTTTTCTAGGGTGGGTCGTTAATTAAATGGAAGTCTTAAAGTTTTTATATCTGGTTATTCGTTATGAGTTCTGAAAACGTTAAAAAGAAAAAAATACTCGAGAATCCGGTTGCAAGTGGCATTATGGTGCCAATCGCTGTTGTTCTTGTGGGTGCACTTGTTGTCTTTGGGGTGACTAAACTTCTTTCTTCTGAAAGATCTTATAAAGATTTAGTGCGCGAAATGCACACGAAGACTTTTGGGAACCGCTGGGTAGCAGCCTTTGAACTCAGCAAGCTTATTTCAAGTTCAAGTATTCCAGCTGAAGATATTCCATGGCTTATTGAAAACCTCAACGAAATTTATGCAGATGCTAAGGATCCCAGAACAAGACAATTTGCTGTCGTTGCTGCTGGCGCCTTGCGTAACAAGAACTCAGCAGAATTAATTGGTTCTGCGCTAAATGATTCCGACGATAAGGTGAGGTTTCACGCGATTGTTGCACTGGGTAACTTACCTGAAACATCTAGTTTTACGCAGTGGCCCGCTGTGATTGCCTACCTCGATAATAAAGATGTCGGCATGATTCAGGCAGCTGCACTTGCGCTAGCTACACACCGCGTTCCTGAAGCTGAAGAAAAGCTCGAAGCCCTTCTCAGTCACCCTAACAACGTTCTTCGTTACACAGTGGCTTCAGCATTAGCCAACTATAAAAACGAAAAGGCCATCCCAACATTGAAGGAGATTTTACTTCTTCAACCGGTTGGCAATAAAACTTCTTCACTAAATGAAGACCAAGTAGTTGCTCTCAAACTAAGTCTTTTGACTTCCCTAAAAAGAAATCAATGGCCGATATTGAATGAGCAATTAGAGAATGTTGCGAAGCAAGACAAAAGTTTGAAAGTTTCTGCCCTCGCACAGGAAGTCTTAAATTTATTGAAAAAGTAGGTTATGGTAACCATAATTAAACTGCTGATTTTCCAAGAAAATTATGATAACTACGAGGCACGATATTTTCTGCCAAAATTTTTGATGAACACTTTGTTATGAGTGTTTGGGGTTTAGTCTTATGAGTGAAAGAAGACAAAGTCTTAATAGAAGAGAGTTCTTTAGCTATATTTCTGTAGCTTGGATTGCGTTTGGTGCAGCTTGTGCCAACCTTGCTTCATTAGCATTTCGTTATTCTTACCCGAACGTAAACTTTGAACCAGAAATGGAATTCATTGCTGGTACTCCCGATGTTTACGAAGAGGGTGTTGATGAAAGATATAAGAATGGTTACGGCGTTTGGATGGTAAAGCTTGAAGGTAAGCTCTTTGCTCTTTCAAATATCTGTACTCACCTTGGTTGTATTCCTAACTGGCTTCCTGCTGAACTAAAGTTCAAGTGTCCTTGTCACGGTTCAGGTTACTACATGAGTGGTATTAACTTCGAAGGTCCAGCACCAAGACCACTTGAGAGATATGCAATTTCTCTCAATGCCGAAGGAAAAATTAAAGTAGATAAAACAAAAGTATATCGTTGGGAAAAAGGTCAATGGGATCATCCCAATTCATTTCTTTCAGTTTAATGAGTTGTTGTAGATAAGGATTTAAGAAATGGCAGCAAAAGGTTTAGCCGACAAAGTAAGAGAGACCCAGGTTTGGAAATCAATTTTCCGCCACGGTCCACCGGACAATGCACGTAACCGCGCAGCAGTTGTTGCAGGTAACGTTTTTCTTCACCTTCACCCTATTAAGTTAAAGAAGTCAGGGGTTCAGCTTGGATACACATGGTGTATGGGTGGGCTTACATTCTTTATCTTTCTTGCGCTTACGGTTTCGGGCGTACTTCTTATGTTCTATTATCGTCCAACAGCGGAATATGCTTTCAACGATATTATTGCACTTCGTGAGCACGTGCCTCTCGGTATTATGCGTGAGATTCACAGATGGGGTGCTCACTCCATGGTTATCACAACGTGGCTTCACATGTTCCGCGTCTTTATGACAGGTTCATACAAACCGCCAAGAGAGTTTAACTGGGGCGTTGGTGTTATCCTTCTCGTTCTCACACTTCTTCTTTCTTTTACGGGTTACCTTCTCCCTTGGGATCAGCTTGCCATTTGGGCGATTACTGTTGGGGCGAACATGGCAAAGGCAACTCCATTCCTTGGTCACGGTGGTCCAGGTGCTTCTCTTGCCCAAATTGGAGACTTCGTTCTCGTATCAGACAAGAACGACGTCCGTTTCCAGCTTCTTGCAGGACGTTTTGTTGGTGAGCCAGCACTACTAAGATTTTACATCCTTCACTGTGTATTCATTCCTCTCGTTGTGGGAACACTTATTGCTGTTCACTTTTGGAGAGTTAGAAAAGACGGTGGTATTTCAGCACCTCTTTAAGAGAAGGATTATTAGGTAATTGAATAGGAAAATTACAGGAATAAGACAGGAATAGTAATAAGATGAGAGAATTAATTAACTATTTTGCAGACCCCATTCGCTCCTTTCCGGCCGTATGTGTTCTGTTTTACCTCATGATGAAGTACTACCGTGTTGTTGGAACAAAGAAGTTCCTTTACTGGTCACTTGCTTTCATCATTCCCGTATCAATCTGGTTTGCGATTGATCCAAACTTTTTCACCATCTTAATTCTTCCGGATAATATCCCGATTATTATCCTTCTTGTTGCTGTTGGTTTTCTTCAGTGGTTCACTTTCTACAAGGCAGCTCAAAATGATGCTCGTATTGAAGAAGGGCTAGGTCCGTTAGAAGGAACGCCGGAAAATAGAGAGAAGGTATGGTCATGGCCAAACCTTGTTTACACAGAACTTTTCATGATCATCGCCGCAACTTCATTTTTGATTGTCTGGGCGATCGTCTTCAAGGCACCTCTTGAAGAGCCAGCCAACCCCACCTGGGCACCAAACCCAGCTAAGGCACCATGGTACTTCCTTGGTCTTCAAGAAATGCTTGTTTACTTTGACCCGTGGATGGCCGGTGTTGTTCTTCCAGGTGTTGTCGTTGTTGGTCTTATTGCTATTCCTTACATCGATACAAACCCAAAAGGTAATGGTTACTACACAATCGCAGAAAGACCAGTTGCAATGTGGGGCTTTCTCTTTGGTTGGCTTGTTCTTTGGCTGTACTTGATTATTGTGGGGACATTCCTTCGAGGGCCAAACTGGACTTTCTATGGACCATTTGAATATTGGGATTATCACAAGGTCGTTGCCGAATATAACGTAAACCTTTCAGAGTTTATGTGGATCAAGTGGCTTAATACGGCCATGCCAGAAAATATGTTTGTAAGAGAGATCCTCGGTATCATCCTCTCTCTTGGATATATTATTATTCTTCCTCCTCTGTCTGCTGCGACAAAGTACGGGAAGATGATGATCGAAAAAGTTGGAATGATTCGTTACTACATCTTTATTGTGTTGCTTCTTCTTATGATGAGCTTACCAATTAAGATGGTATTGAGATGGTTATTCTCACTTAAGTACATCATTGCACTACCAGAACTAGAGTTGAACCTGTAAGCCTTAGAGCCTAAAGGAAGGTCATATAAAGATGAAGAAATTAGAACCAGGTATGGCGTACGACACAAATAAGCTTAATAAGCTATTTGCGTTTCTTTCAGTCCTATTCCTCATGATTACTGTTTGGGTTTTCCTTGATGATTATATTCGTCCATGGAAAGCAGTTCAGATCGAGGCGATGAAAATCAAGAAGGAAAAACTTCAAGCAAAGCTTGATTTGGCTGAGAAAGACATCAATCAGGAAAAACTGACTGAACTTAAAACTAAGCTAGAAGAAGCTGAAAAAGTTGTTTCTAAAAGAAAGCAAGACATCATTAAAGTCGATAAAGAGCTAACCAAAATTGGTAAGAAAGTTAAGGCCGAAACCATTCTTAATGGTACCTTGAACTCGCAGGTAGCCGCCTATACTTTTAAGTACGAGCAAGCTCAACTCAAGAGTAAAGACAATAAAGCAGTTGTTTTCGCAAACCTTAAAGAATTTAAGAAGAAATTTGCTGAGTCAAAAGACCGTATGAAGGCTTTTCAGTCCGAGCAGAAATCTCTTATGAAGAAGAAGGAAGAGCTTCAAGCAGAGGTTCTTACAGTAGAGAGAAGTATTGAAAAAATGACTGTGACGAGAGACCTTGTTAAGAAGGCTCTCAAGAAAACGGAAATGGGGCCGATTTTTGCTATTCGAAACGCGCCTTTTCTTGATTACTTAGATCCTACACTCAAGATTGAGCAAATTGTTCTTGAAAACATCACAGACGATCGTTACTTCCAACAGGTTCCTCGTGTTGATCGTTGTATTACTTGTCACACATTTATCGATCAAGCTGGTTATGAAGATCAGCCTAACCCTCACAAGACTCACCCCAATCTTGAATTAATGGTAGGCCGTGATTCACCTCACCCAATGAAGCAAACAGGGTGTACTACTTGTCACGGTGGTGAAGGGCACAGAGTTAATGACTTTACGAGTGTTGCTCACTGGCCAGAAGACGAAGAAGAGAGAGCCGAGTGGGAAGAGAAGTACGCATGGCACGAGCCACACCGTATTCCTTCTCCAATGCTTAAACTTAAGCATACAGAAGCTAGCTGTGTTAAATGTCATCAGGGTGTGGAGCATATCCCAGGGGCAACAGTTCTTAACGAAGGTCGCCAGAACATCGAAAAATACGGTTGTTATGGATGTCACAAAATTGAAGGTTGGGAACATAAGAGAAAACCTGGGCCGAGCTTAGAAAAGATTGCTTCTAAAGTTGATAAAGAATTCTTTAAAAACTGGGTATGGGATCCAAAGTCTTTTAATCCAAACGCGATGATGCCTAGCTTTTTCAATCAGTCCAATAACTCTCAACCAAAACATATGGTTAAGAATATCGCTGAAGTAAATGCTATTGCTGAGTTTGTTTGGGAGAAGTCAAAGTCCTACAGACCATTTATGAAATATACCGGTGGTGATGTCGAAGCTGGTAAAGAGCTTACGGCCCAAGTTGGTTGTATGGGCTGTCACGGTGTTGAAGGCATGGAAGCGGAGTCTGAAAAGATCAATGCTTATGCTGGACCTTACCTCTACGGTACAGGGTCAAAAGTTGATCCTGACTGGCTTGTCTCTTGGTTAAAGAAGCCAAGTCATTACGATGAGAACACGATCATGCCTTCTTTCCGTCTCACAGACAAAGAGGCAAATGATATTGCTGCTTACTTACTAAGTCTTCGTAACAAGAAGTTTGAAAAGTACACTTTTAAGGAAATGGATAAGGAATCACGTGATGAGATTCTTGTCTCTTACTTATCGGCTTTTGATACTGAAGAGGTTGCAAGAGCAAAACTTGCTAAAATGAGTGATAGAGAAAGAACACTCGAACTTGGTTACCGCTCGGTAGGGAAGTATGGATGTTACTCTTGTCACAATATCGACGGTTTTGAAGGAAGAGCTCCAATTGGACCTGAACTTACTAATGAAGGTTCTAAGCCGCTTACTCAATTTGGTTTTGGTCTTCAAAAACAAGTTGAGCATACAAGAGATGGTTGGATTAAAGCTCACCTCCTTGATCCGAGACGCTGGGATATCGGTATCGATAAGCCATTTAAGGATCTTACAAGAATGCCTAATTTCTACTTAACTGACAGAGAAGCGGAAACAATGACTATCGCTATTCTTGGTCAGGTAAGTGAGAAGATTCCACTTACGGGTGTTAAGCGTCTTGATGCCGATGAAAAAATCGTCGCTGAAGGAATGAAAGTTGTTAACAAGTTTAACTGTGTAGGCTGTCACCAAATTGATGGAGTTCGTGGGGATATTCTTGCGAAGTACGAAGATGATCTCAATGAAGGTCCTCCACGTCTTGTTAATGAAGGGCACAGAGTTCAAGTTGATTGGTTCCATTACTTCCTCGACAATGTGTATCCGATTAGACCTTGGTTATCTGTGAGAATGCCTTCTTATAACTTAACTGATGAAGAGAGAAATCAGATCGTTACCATGTTCCAGCACAAGGCAAAGCAGCCGACACTTGTTGACCGCTCTAAGATTGTGAATTGGGAACCAGGCGAGAAAGATGCCGCTTGGAAGCTTTGGGATGAGATGGCATGTGCAAGTTGCCACACAGCTGGATTCAATAATGATGATCCTTCTGCGCCTAACCTCTACTTTGCAAGAAGAAGACTTCGTCCTTCATGGACTAAGAAGTGGCTTGAGGATCCTCAGGCAATTCTACCTGGAACTCTGATGCCAAACTTTTGGATGGATGGTGAAAGTACTTCTCCTGATATCCTAGGTGGAGATGTTGATCGTCAGATTGATGCTCTTACAAAATTAATTTATGAGTTTGGTACGGAAAAACTACCAACTAAGAACACTAAGTTTTGGAGTAAACAATAATGAGCACAGCAGTTAAGAATGCTGGTCATGATGGACCATTGCCTTACCCTGACGATCCCCAATTCGGAAAAGCTAGCCCTGGTAAAATAGGCATGTGGCTTTTCTTAGGTACGGATGCCATGTCTTTTTCTGGCTTCCTCCTGGCTTACGGAATTCTTCGCGCCCAAATGTTCGATGAATGGCCTAATCCCGTAGAGGCACTTGGTGGTGTTGGTCTGTCTGGTTTTATGACCTTTTGGCTTATCTGCTCCTCTGTTTCAATGGTTATGGCCATTGATGCTTGTAAGTTGCGTGACCCAAAGGGAATTCGTCTTTGGCTAGGTCTTACTTGCCTTGGTGGTTTAGGTTTCCTTGGTATGCAGATGTACGAGTATAGCCATCTCCTCCACGATATGGGGATGACATTTAATACTTATGAGAAAGGTACCGGACTCTTTTCTGCAACCTTCTTTGCGATTACGGGGTTTCACGGACTTCACGTTCTCTCTGGAACGCTCTATCTCATTTACATGTTTAAATTGGCCTTAGATGGTCGCTTTGATAATGGTGATTACAATCTTCTTGAGATCGCTGGCCTCTTCTGGCACTTTGTCGATCTCGTTTGGATTCTTGTTTTCACCTTTGTTTACCTTCTTTAAAGTATGAAAAAACTAGTTTCTGCTCTTCTTTTTGTGGCTTGTGAGATGCTTATGGCATGTCCAAGCTGCATGGGCTCTATGAATGATCCAAAAAGCGGGAATCTGGTATATATATTAGGTGGCTTTATCATTCTTACCTATATTCCTTTTTATATGATCTATAAAACAATCATTAAAAATAGAGACTTTAATGAATCGTTAAATGATGGATCTGAAACAAACTAAATCTAATAGAAACCTCTGGTTTATCTTTTTCCTACTAAGTATTGGAATATTCATTTTTCTATTTTGGTGGCTCTATGCAAAAGAAAGCGCTTCAAGCCAAGGTTTAACTTGGGTTCAATACTTGCCTTACTTGAATTGCACTCTCAATCTTTTAACCGCCGTTCTTCTTTGTGTTGGTTTGTCGTTTATAAAGGCCGGGAAGCAAAAGCTTCACAGAAATACAATGATCACGGCAGGACTCACAAGCGCACTATTTTTAGTTTCTTACTTAACGTATCATCACTTCCAGGGTGATACTAAGTTCTTAGGACAAGGTCTTATTCGGCCAATTTACTTTTTTACTTTGATTAGCCATATTGTTCTTTCGATGGCACAAGTTCCCTTAATTTTAGCAACATTTACTTTTGCATTTATGGGAAGATGGACTACTCATAGAAAGGTGGCCAAAATAACTTTTCCAATCTGGTTATACGTATCTATTACAGGTGTTTTAATTTTCTTTATGCTTAAGATAATATAGTTGATGCTTCGATAATTGAAAGATGTGTAGAAGAATGTAGCTTAGTAACAAACGTATGAAAAATTCGTTCATTACGAGTGGAGTAGATGACAATATTTTCTTTATCTCCTGAAACGGCAATATAGTTCTCATTAAGAATACAGACTCCCTGTAGACTATTTAGGTTGAATATACTGCCATCCCAAGACTTTATGAGTTCACCCGTTTTTGAATTAAAGCATATTAGCTGATTTGAGTGGCCGCAGGTCATGAAAATTTTATCGTTACTTTCATCTTTCGCAAAAGAGAGAATTTTTTGTTGTTTTCCATTAACGAGATGTAATTCCTTAGTATCAATCTGATTTTTCGAAATGCTAAGTTTTACAAGTGGTCGATGAATTCCTATTTTTTCTTGCCGAATAGCAGTGGGGTTAAAAATATCCTTTCTAGAAAGATACTTATTTTTAAAGCAGCTTTCTAAGAATTTTTTATTTTTAAAAGGGATAAATTGAGTAATCCCAAGAAAAATATTGCCGGATCTTGATGCTTCAAGGTGGTCTGGCGACCCGTTATAGCTAACATTGATTAAGTCATTCAAGGTGTCATGGTTGGTGTCAAATAAGGCTAAACCACCTTTTTTATCAGGATAAAGAAACCCTTCATCCTTTTTAGATGGAGTTAGAGAAACTAAAATTTGGTTTGAATTAAACGATACAATATCGTGGCAACCATAGCTTTTAAAAGGAACTATTTTTAATGTGCTTTCGCTATCTAAATCTTTAATTAAAAGAGCTGCTGTTTTATCATAGGATTGTGGATAAAGTCCGACATACAATTTCTTATTTTGAATGAGAAAGTGGCCGGAGGATACATATGACTTTGGAATATTTAACTTTCTCTTTATAGAGAGATCGTCAGAGTCTAAGACAATCAGTTGATTAGCACTATAGCCACACGCGAGAAGTTCATCTTTCTTATAAGAGCTAACCATGTGACCCCACCTTATGGGTATTACTTTTTGTGAAACACGTTTAGTGCTTAAATCAACTTTAGTGACGAGTGATTCCTTATCTCCAGTTTTATAGTTTTCTCCTATTGTGAGAATTTTGCCTTTTAAATTTTGGTCGTTCTCATTACAACTAAGAAATAAGCTTAGTGGTAAAGCAGAGAGAGAGACATTTTTTAGGGTATTTAAAAAGCTTCGACGGTTCATACAAAATAATTATACAGGAATAACAATTTTGTGTGAAACATAAAGCTTTAGTCGTTTAAACTACTTGTATGAAAGAGTTTGCTGTAGATTGGTGAATAGCTACTCTCTTTATAATCATGCCATTCATTGAGATTACCGTGAGTTTTTCTAAAGTTAACCCATGTATCGAAGTCCCATAGTTGAATATACCAATCCAACTTTATGATCCTTTTATAATTCTCTATGTTTTCGAGAGTATTGTGATTAATCCTCTCTTGAAAAAGTCGAGAGAGAGAGTCCATGATTTTGCCTTCACTTTTGTTATGGACAATAGCTTTTTTAAGCATTCTGTGAAGTCCATTTTCCCATAAGGGATAAAGTACCTTAGAGATTTTCAGCACAAGTTCTTTATCATCCTGAGTAACACCTCTTATCTCAATTCGAGAAACCTGTGGATTATGGTATCCATCAGAAAACATTGGATAGCTTGAAAAGGGCCAGAAGTCTTG
This sequence comes from uncultured Bacteriovoracaceae bacterium, assembly GCA_950054155.1. Taxonomy (GTDB): domain Bacteria; phylum Bdellovibrionota; class Bacteriovoracia; order Bacteriovoracales; family Bacteriovoracaceae. The sequence continues at coordinate 16,408 of CATLOT010000024.1, read as the reverse complement.
GTCCCTTACATTACGTGTATCATCTATAAATAGGGGGTGGTTTTTAAAGTTATCTTCTTGAAAGCCTTGGCTGATAAACTTTTCGGTCAATCCAAAGCCGAAACTAGAGATAATAATGAAAGTAATAAATATATTTGTAAGGAAACGTTTTTTATCTCTTATCATTTTCTAACCCAGAAATAGCCTAAATTCTTATTTTGTTCTAGCTCAAGCTTTGGTGAATGCTTAGAAATAATAAAACGGTGTTTCTGGATAAGGATTTTATTTAAAACCCTTTCTCCTATATCAAGATTTTGAGAAATGGTTCTTCGTTTTCCATCGTGAAGAAAGGTGCTCCATTTATCATTGTAGTGAACTATTTCTTTTGCACTCTTAATGGGCTCTTTACTTGCTATAATAATATAGTCCGTATCAGAATATGCAGGAATGAGCTTGAGGTATGGGAAAACACTTTTAAGCGTAGCTACTATTTCTGGTAGATGAGGACCCCAGATCATCTGGCTAAAAATACCTCCGTCTGTTAATTTCTTGCTAACTAATGAATAAAATTCTTTAGTTAGGGCAAAACTACCACCTGATGTATATGCATTATCAATACTTACGGAAATAATATCGTATTTTTTGGGAGAAAGAGATAAGTGGCTAATTCCATCTGTGTTAAATACCTTTGCTCGGGGGTCTTTATTCCAAGAACCGTTAAGTTCTTTGTAGCGATCAGTAATGTTAATTAATGAGGGTAATATTTCTACGATCTCGACATCTCCATGGGACAGCTCGAGAAAAGCGCGTGCAGTGATGCCATACCCAAGTCCAATTGTTAGTGTTTGTCGAATATCTTTTTTATATAGTGCTGGGAAGAAAGCGAGAGCTTCTTGGGCAAAGGCAATGTTCTTTCTTTTCCATGGCGCAATAAGCCTATTGTTTCCTCCATAAATTTCCTCCATTCCATTTCTTTTTACTACAGTAAAATGAGTAAGAGGTGTTTCCTTTTGAAGAATAATGTTCTCTTCTTTGGTAATGGAAAATGGACTAGAGTAAAACAAAATGAGAATTGGAATTCCGCCGAGAAGTAAAAATTTATTAGCTGATCTCAATGTTAAAAAACCGATGACCATAATTCCGGCTGTGACAGACATCATTGTTCCGTTTAATCCAATGGTCGGAAAGAGGAAGTGTGTCGTTAACAATGATGCGAAAAGAGCACTTAATGTATTTGCCGCCAAGTAGGTTCCTGTCTCTGTCGTAGCATCTTCTTGTTTGATCCAGGTTAGACATGTTGGTAAAACAAGGCTTAATGAGAATAGAAGTGGTGAAAGCCCAAAGACTATATATAGTATTTTGGATAGGGATATGTTTTGCTGATCGATTGTAAGGAGAAAAGCTTGATCTTTAAATATATATATAATGAATAGAGAAAGAAAACCTGTTGTGATGACGATATTAAAAAGATGAGAGGTTTTTTTGATAATTCGTACAGTATATGCCCCTAAAGCAATTATTATTAAAATAAGAATAAGAGTAAGAATCCCAATATAAGATCTATCTCCTAGTATTAATCCAAGCATTCTTTCACTGACGATTTCAAGTGAAATGAAAAAGAAGCCAGATAAAACTGAAAGAAAGAGTGCTTTTCTATTTAGCTTGAAAGACCTTCTTTTTTCTTCATATTTATTATGTATTAAATGCATCTCTATAACGAGACTATAAGTAAGTATTAAAAAATTAATGATAAATGCAACGAGTGCACTTATAAAAAAGCTAAAATAGTAGGGAGTAAGAATACCAAAGATGAAGCATCCAAATGCTCCACCTAAAGTGTTCGTTGCGTATAGACGTTCGAGTCTAAATAGACTCCTTTTCTCGCTCGCTAGAAATGGAAGACCTGCACCCAAGAAAAAGGTAGAGGGAAGTACAAAAATTGCAACGATCAAAGTAGTTGAAATCCTCTTGTCTTGAAAAGTTAGGAGGAGGTCAATAATAATATTATCGTTATGGAAAAGCGTATAGATTCCCATGACAGCAATTAGTCCACCAAGGAATTCGGCAAGGCCATAATATAGAAGAGGATGTTTTTTTCCGTGGTGGAAGATAGGTGACATGGCAGCAGTAGCGAAGGACCCTAGAGAAATTCCCAGCAGAAAAAAACCTATTATAAGGGATATGGCTTGACTAGTGGAGCCAATGATTAAAGAAAACCCTCTGAACCATAGCGCTTGAAAACCAAGTGAAGTCATTCCGGAAAGAAAAACAAGAGTATGGATTGAATATTTTTTCAGATGGATATATCCTTCCTTTGTACGTAGCTGTGAGACTAATTTTAAAGTATATCTTTGGAATATGTCTAATGGACGTACTTGAGGTATACTTAATTTTACCTTGGTTTAATAAAGGTTTGTTATAAAAGAAGATAATTATTTAGGGCTGTGGTGGTGAGTATTTATAAGAGATGGTCAGATTTCTTTTTTTCTAAAGCAGGGCCTTTTAATCTTTCGTTTACACGTTTAATTTTTTACCTTTTTTTAGCACAATATACCTACTTTCAAGATCAATTTAGTAAATATTGGGCAAGCTTGCCTGGTGAGCTTTGGCATCCTGTCGCGCCAATGTCATTTTTTAGTGCCCCACCTCTCAGTGTTACACAGTATATTATTCTCTTTAATACCTTTATAGTCTTTTGTCTTTTAAGTAGCATTGGGCTATTTACGAGAATATCTACATTATCCTGTGCCCTCACAGGGACTATGATTTATTCTTTTAGAGTGTCTTTCCTAGAGGGAAGTCATGATAATCTTACTACGGTAGTATTTTTATGGATATTTGCATTTTCTCAGTGCGGAGAATCTTTATCTCTTGACTCTTTTTTTCTCAAGAAAAGAGGAGCTAAGGAAAATATAAAAAGGCTTAAGCAGAAGGTAGGCGAGGGGGTTTTCAATTGGCCAATAAAGCTTATGATGATCGTGTTTTGCTCTGTCTATGTAAGTGCCGCCTTTTCAAAACTTTATAATGGTGGATTAGAGTGGATATGGGGAGATACAGTTAAGAACTATTTTATTTTTTCTCATTATAAAACTGATCTTGATCGCTTAGGGCTCTCTCTTGGTTTAGGCTTAAAACTTTCTCAGTTTCCACTTCTATGTAAAGTGAGTGGTCTGTTAACATTAGTGGTAGAGCTAGGTACTATTCTTGCCTTATTTAACACGAATGCAAAAAGAGTGTTTATCACTGCAATGTTTGTTTGGCATATCATGTTTTTTTTCACCAGCTCAAATGGGTTTATAAATATGACAATATTATTTTTCTGTTGGCCGGACTGGAAAGGGCTGTTCGATAAGTGGAATCTTTTTCGAACTAAAGTTTATAGTTTTTAACTTATTGAAGATATTTTTTTAATGAATTCTCTTTTAATAACGTAAGTACTTTGTTTGCTATAATTTCTTGTCCATAATCATTATAATGTCTAGGATCATGAAAAACCTCTTTCTCCTCATCTTTAAAAAGGCATGACATGTTAAAGTGCCAGGGCCTCTTAAGTTGACTTGTTACTCTTTTATAAAAAGGCTCCAGTTCGTCTATGTAAGATTCCCATTTGTCCCAACTATTTCTGTAAAAAGGGTTACCGAAAAAGTTTTGAAGTTTTTTCTCATTATCGGTAAGTCGCTTGTCGCAAAAGCCCATCGTTGGTTGAAGGATATGCAAGAACTTAATATCATCAGACAAAACTATTTTAGCGTAAGTGTTTATCTGCCTTAGGTATAGTTGATCGCCCCTTAAATGGTCGACGTTTTCATGGGTGATTTGATTGTCTTTCTGCCGTACGAATAGATGCTTCATTGCTCTTCTTACGTTTGGGAGTAGCCCGGTTGTATTTGATGAATTACCTTTGTTTAAAGCTTTAATTAAGTTTCTATGATGGTAGGAAAGAAAATAATTTTGAGGAGTGTCTTCAAATTTCCATTTTTCGTTAATACCATTAAAGGAAATAATCGTATCTATTGGATGATATCGTAAGTCATGTAGATAATAGAGGAGTTCTTGAGATATTGAGTAACCAAAGACGCCTGCATTTTTTATCTTAAAATAATACGGTTTATTTTGAACTTCCGCTAAGTCGTTTAGCTTTTTCTCTAATCTGGCAGGCCATGTTTTTTTGTTTTGCGTAGCACCCCATCCAGAAACCGTTGACCCACCCGTAATAATAATATTGATTTGTTTTGCCCTCTTTATGTCTTTTTGGTTAAAGATATTTTCATTTGCAACAAAACCATTTTTATCAATTATTAATGCACTTCTTTCATCAAAGTAGGGAGATCCGCTTGCGTCTGGACTTAAACCATACACCAGGCTATTTGGTCGAAACTTTACTCCAAGAATAGGATGATATGTAAAATACAATGAGCGTTTTTTTAAATACTTACTACGACCAGCTAGACTAGGTTTTTGAGATTGATAAAAAAAGGAAAGGTCCTTATTGGAGGACGTATGATTAGCCTTAAAATACTGATAAGCGCAATACTCAAAGAAGAGTAAAATAATAAATGAAGGTAAAAGTATAATGGCAGTAAGTTTCATAGCAATAACTGTATGTTTTTTAGAATTATGTCAAATTCACCATACTTATGCTAATATTTGCGGTGATGAAGTATCAATTAATAGATTACCGCATTGAAGGCTTGACTGAATGCCTACACTTATTTTTACCTGTTATTCTTTTTACTCTAAGTGTGGTTTCGGTTTTTACCCCATATAATTTATATGACCTAGAACAGTCGGTGAGCCTTCAAATAATTATAGATATTTTATTCTTTGCTTTTATCCATATTGTATTTACTTTTGTCATTTTGAGGTACTTTAAGGGTTCTCGAAAGTGGATTATGGAAATCGGGCCAACAAAGGTTCGACTTACCGTAATCAGTATTTTTTTAACGACTTTCACTCTTGCTTTCTTTTTATTTTACTATGATGAGTGGGCGGCTCATTACCCACAAGTTGACTACAGAAAGATTGTTAAAGTTATTATAGTATTCTTAATTACTTCTCATTTTGTGTTCCAGAATATGGGAGTAGCATTACTTATGAATCATGATATGAAAGATACAGCAGATTCAGACTTATCAGGAGTTTTCGATAAAGTTAGTAAAGCTGAAAAGAGGCTTTTTTATGTTGTATTTGCCTTGATTTTTAGTGGCTATGCCTTAGGGGCTCTCGGAATTATCAAAATAGGCATGAGTAAGGTATTTATTTGTTTTCTGTTGCTCACGTATTTGCCTATCGTAATGATTTTGGCTGTTAATTGGTTTTTTCTAAATTCTACTTATAGGAATAAAAAAATACTCTTTCATTTGAGACTATTCTTTTATCCATTGGCACCATTTCTTCCCTTTTTTAATTATTCGAGGATGATATTTCATTCATTTGAATACATTTATATATTCAAACGAATGGTGAGGCCCCGGTTGATCAGCATGAGTCGTAGGGATAAAGGGAGGGTAGTTCTTGTTATCGTTATTTTGTTAAGTGGGATTTCTGTATTTTTTAATAATAGGGTTATATATATTGCTTCTTTGGAAGCTAGTCCTCTGATTGATCGTCGTTTGTTTGATTTCGTGTTTTTTTCCCTTTTTTGGTCATTGACCTTTACTCACTACTATTTTGATAGGCATCTTTTTAAGTTCGGAAGACTAGAAAATCAAAGATTTCTCAATCGGCACTTGGGCCTCTCAAGAGCGAGATAGTTAATGGTCAGGTCAGGGAGAATGGTGGGCTAGTATAATAAATATGTCATTGCAAGGGATTGTGTGGCTTTTAAGTGACAATGAATTATAATGATGATGAGCTTTGTTGTAAGTGAAGGATAAGTGAACAAGGCACTTAGAGAGAAGGAGGGGGAGTGAGATTTAAGGTGCAATTCTATATACTTCTGCTGACTACAGTTTTGTCATGTGAAGTTAATGAAGAGCGAAGCTTTCAGCATAAACTAGAGAACTATGACTCAGCTGATGATTACGTTATATCTACTCGGAAAAACTTTGAAAACTTTCTGGATGACTATTATGACGACTTTAAAAAGAAAGTCCCTGGTTTGAGAAAGAAAGATGATTTGATAAAAAATTTTATAGAAGTCGGCGATAAGGCAAAGTGGTATATCTCTTGGGTAAAAAAGCAGCTGTCACGATACAATAATCGGTTCCCTATTCAGACCACAAGAAATATTTTTAATTTTCATCTCTATCGGTCAGAAGTAGTTAATAGCAAAGGGACGATCATTTATGTGCATGATAATTTAACTAGCCCGAGTCTTGGGTGGGAGTTTCTTGTTGAGTATTCGCTTTATTTTAAAGACTATAATTTTATTTCAGTAGACCTGACTAAAGTCAGTAGAAATGAGAAATCATTTACGGTTGTAGAGTTAAATGATGTGTTTGGAAAAGAGTTAAATAGCTTTTTTAAAGATCAAAATTTAGAAAAAGATAAAGTGATAGTTAATGTGACATGTCGCTCTTTCGCTTTTACTTATAAGTTTTTAACGGAAAATAGTGACTTCTATAAGAAGTCGATATTTTATACACCAATGGTTGTTAAGAGTAAGAGTGATAAGCTTGTTTTGATGAGTGAGGTTTATCAGGAGGACAAAAAGGTAATCAACTATCATGAAATGAGTAACTTTTATCAGCTACCTCGTGGTAATAATCAAAACGCTAAGGTTGTACCTAAATCCGACCAGTATATAAACTTAATCACAGAATTTAATCTTTCTAAGAGTTTCAAAAAGGGATTCACTCTCGACGGAATACATGATCGTTACTTGATTTATCCAGAGTATGAAGACTTGTTATCATTTGATACCATGAAGGTTAATAGCTTTGAGAAGGATAAGATTTTTATGCTAAAAGGAATGTATCATAATGATTATTATACTAATAAAGATAAGTGGATAAGTTACTTTAAGGTCATTGAATCCATATTAGAAGAATAGTTTTATGATAAAGTGAGATATCTCTTATGGTTGCAACAGTTTTCACAATACTTATCTACTTGAACTCGACATCTTTAGCTGAGGATGTCGATTATTTTTCAAAGCCGTTTCTAGGTGTGGAGAAGCAGAAAGCACCTAAGGCATTTTCTAAATTGATTAAGGGAGATATCTTTCAACACCCTACCACTGGAAACAGGTGTTTAGAAAATAAAGACTGCCAGGATGCTTCAAAGAAGAAGTGTAAAAACGGTAAGGCAAAGTTTGACACCTGCTCTGAAATATATTCTGGCTCATGGGTGACAACTTGTGTTTGCTTGTAAGATGGTGAAGCGAGTATTTATTTACTTGTTGCCGTTGATAGTTGTTAATTTATTACTGCTCATTGCACCTGTTCGTAATTATCTTTTATCTTTTAATAATTCTTCATATTTTTATATTAATCACGATTGGCAAATTAAGTTCGATGATGTTTTAAGAAAAGATTTAAGTGGAAAGACGGCTTTTGTTGGAACGAGTAGGACGCTATATGGGATTGATTTAAAGAATCGCAATCGTTCTTCATATAACTTGGGCCTTATGGCCGCAAGTCAAATGCAGATAAATAAATTACTTGAGCATCTTTCCAAAACAGGTGTAAAGTTAGATGTTTTATACTTAGAAATAAATCCTATGTCGTTAAGCTCTAATCATATTGAGTCGATGTCTAGGCAAGAGTTAGAGGGGTTTGTAGATTATCAGTCTTGGGAATATTCCTATCCCATTAAGTCTTTTATGAGAGACTATATACCAATGTTAAGATATTCAAACGTCATAAAGAAAACGTTTCGCTCTCTTTTTAGCGATCAGTATGCTAAAGGGGATAAGGATTACCTGCAATGGCGTAAAAGTATTCATCTAGAAGAGTTTAATACTCTAGATGATGCAACCTCAAGAGGCGGAGTAATCGTTAATCTTAAAAATACTTCGTTTAAAAATAGGCTACGTGGTGAATGCATGGCAATGTTAAAACATAGTTTTAACAACTCTTTTATTGATTTAGATCTTTTAGAAAAGGGGGTTGACCTTGCCCTAAAGGCTGCTAAAAATGTTGTTCTGTGGAGCCCTCCCTATTCATATGAAAGTTATAGTATAGTGCCACAGCATTACTTACAAAAAATAAATAAGTTGATTGAGAAAAGAGAATTGAATGTGTTGCGACCTAAGAAATTAATTTGGGAAGAGGACTATTTTTTTGATTGCATTCACTTAAATGGGACAGGTTCTGAGCGTCTTATGGATTTTATTATTAATAATCAAAATTGATAGTAAATAAACGGTAGATCTTTTCCTTTAAATAATATTACAAGAGTAAGCATTGTTCCCGCAATTAAGAAACCTGGGCTTTTTTCCCACCAATCTTTATATTCACCATCCTTCCTTGTAATGAGATAAGAAAACATTAGAGTAAGAATTAATAAGAATAGTGGTGTTTTCATATGTGAAGACATTGATGCTTCAAGTGAAAATGATAAAAGTGCCTTTATTTGTCGCGTAGAAAGCAGTAAATAACTAAAGCTAATGCTTTGAATAACGCTGACGATTCCCCATCCAAGAATATTGAAAGAGATTTTATATTTTTTTGAAAGTGGCCTTACTTTTGGCGCAATTAGAGTGTAAATGGATAGAAGTATTCCTTGAGTAAGCCCAAATATAAGTGCACCTTTTGTAAATCCATGCCAGATACCTGATAAGGTGAAGGTTATTATTGTTGTAAAAATAATAATAATGATACGACTTCTCTGTTTTAGTCGAAAGGATAAAGGAATAAAGACATAGTCTCTGAACCAAGTTGACATTGATATATGATGTCTCCTCCAAAAGTCAGCTATATTGGTTGTTAAGAAGGAGTATTTGAAATTGTCTGATATTTTCATACCAAAAAGCTTTGCAGTTCCTTTGGCAATTTCAGTATAGCCAGAAAAATCAAAGTAAACTTGGAGAACCGTTATGTAGCCAAGAATAAGCGAGTCTATAATTGTCTTGTCAGTATTAAATATTCTAGAGTCAATAAATGTTAAAAATGTGTTCGCTATAACTATTTTATAAAAAAGGCCTCTAGATATCATAATAAGAGCATTACCGAGATCGTTCTTAGTCGGAGTGGGAAGTCGAAGATTGTGTTTAAAGCTCGAAAATCGACTAATCGGGCCACAAAGTAGTTCCGGGAAAAAGCTTAAGTACATGAGGTAGTCCAGAAAGTTCTCGGGAGATTCTGATGGTTTATTATAGGAGTCAATAAGGCAGCTAATTGACTTAAATGAATAAAAGGAGATCCCAATCGGAATCGCTAGGTCTGTAGATACTGTAATACCTATAAAAGGCGAAGACCATAAGTCAAAATCGTTTATCAGTTTGATTAATAATAAGGGGAGTAAATTTATGGTTATACCTAGTAGGAGAAAAGCTTTCTTATTAGCTTTATTTGTTCTCATTTTTTGAAACAGAAAATAATCAAGTGAAGTTGAGAGCAAAAGAAGGAAGGGGAGAATTGTATTTAAAGAGAAATAAAAGATAAAATTTGAAAAAATAAGAAAGATTTTTTTTATGGAGCGATGAGTTTTGGGTATCAGGTGATAGACCATTACCGTAAGAAAGAGAAAGAGGAAAAATGTCAGATTATAAAAGCTCACGTATTTTCTTATCTTGTGAAGAGTTTGAAGGTGACGATGTTTTGTTTTATTATAGTACAATTCCTTAATATGAAAAAGCTTAAGGACTTTGGGGGGAGCATGAAATGAACTATGAATCGATATCTCAAGTAATTATAAATACAATAGCTGAGCATAAAGAGTTATTAGGAATAGAAGATAGTCAAGACATTACACCATCGACAAGGTTATATGGTGAGAATGGTGTGCTTGACTCTTTAAGTCTAGTTCATCTTATCGTTGAAATAGAGAGAGCTATAAACCTTGAGCTTAAGATTGAGGTTTCGCTAAGTGATAGTAAAGCCTTTAGCCAAGAAAGGTCACCTTTTAGGACGATAGATAGCTTAACAAGTTTCGCTCTAACAAGGTTATCATGAAAAAAAAGTTTTTTATAACAGGGACGAGTCGAGGTATCGGTCATTCTTTGGCCATAGACTATCTCGCTGCGGGCCACTCTGTAATAGGTTGTTCACGAAGTGAGTCAACGATCAATGACCCAAATTACTGTCACTATATAGTTGATCTATCATCAGAGGAGTCAATCAGGACCTTGTTTTTTAAAATGAGAGAAGATGATGTTGTATTTGATGTTCTTGTGAATAATGCAGGAAGTGCTTTTATGAATCATATTTTATTAACACCTCCAAAGGATGTTGAGAAGATAATGAACATAAACTTTGTCTCATTGTTTCATATAACAAAAGAATCAGTGAAAATAATGAGGGCTAACGGTGAATCAGGAAGGATTATAAATTTAGTTTCAATTGCATCTTCCTTGAATATTGAGGGAGAGAGTGTGTACATTGCAAGTAAGTCTGCTGTGAGTGCATTTACAAGGTCTATGGTGCGTGAACTTTCTCCATTTGGAATTACAATAAATGCAATTGGCGTACCTCTTATGAATATAGGGTTAGTGGAAAAGGTTCCATTACACTTAAAAGAGACTATCCTTAGTAAACAAGGTTTTAAAAGGTTTGGTGAAACTAAGGATATTTCTAATGTGATAAGTTTTTTAATGAAAGAGGAAAGCTCATATATCTCGGGACAAATCATTAACTTAGCTGGAGTTCCCATTTAAAAATGCATATAGAAAGTCTTATTAGAGAATTTAGAAAAAGAGGGACAAGAGAATCCCTTTTAGAGGCAGGCAAGAGAGTCTCCCATATTGATTTATATGAAAGTATTCAAAAAAATATAGAAAAATTAAAGTCACTCGATGCTCGTTTTATATTTTTATCCTCGGACTACTCTAAAGAATCAATAAGCTTCTTATTGGCTCTTTTGAGTTTAAATAAAGTTGTTTGTCCTATTCCTCCTGATTTTATGCTCGATGAGCAGTTCGATTATTTGGGAAGCCTTGGTGGGGATCTTGTTGTTACTATTCAAGAAGGTGAAGAGAGCTTTTTTAGTATTGAGAAACGAGAAATACCGCCGATCTTAAATACCTTTTATGAATCTAAAAAACCTGGCCTTGTTGTTTTAACATCAGGGTCTTCTGGAAGCCCAAAAGCGGCATTGTATGATTTTGAGTCATGGCTTGGAAGATTTGATTTTGAGCAAGATCGACCAGACTCACGTTCACCTTTGTTCTTAAAGTTTAACCACCTGGGAGGACTTCAGACGTTATTTAGTCAGTTATCTTGTGGAGGTGTGAGTGTTCTTCTAAAGAGTCGACGACCAGAAGAGATAATAAAGTTATTGCTAGATAATGAGATTACTTTTTTACCCGTGACTCCCTCTTTTTTATCTGTTCTCGATTATCATATTTCCCATTTCACTAAAGGTTTAACTTTTTCTAGCGTTAGTCTGGTAACTCTGGGGGCAGAGCCAGTTCATGAAAAAAGTATTAAGAATGTTCATCAGTACTTTCCCAATGCCAAAGTTATTCAAACATACGGACTAACAGAAACTGGAACTTTAAAAACGAAAACAGTCAAAAACAATCCTTCTTACTTAGATTTTGATTGCGATGTTAATCAGTATCGTGTCGTTGAGGGAAGATTAGAGGTAAAAAGTCCCTATATGATGATAGGTTTTTTGAATGCAGAAAGCCCGTTTTCTGATGATGGCTTTTTGAAGACCGGAGATAGTGTAGAATTAAAAGACAAGACTCTTCGGATCATTGGTCGTATGGAAGACCGAATTAATGTTGGAGGTGAAAAAGTATCACCTCTAGAGATTGAAGAGGTGATACTAATGCATCCAATGGTTATTGATGCGGTTGTATTTGCGAAGCCTCATGACATGCTGGGGCAAGTTGTATGTGCAGAAGTTGTATCAACGGCCTTAACGGAAAAAGACTTAAGTGGCTTGAAAACTTTTTGTCTACAGTATTTAGAAAAATATAAAGTTCCGGTCAACATTGAACTTGTTGAAAAAATAGCTTTAAGTAACAACTTTAAGAAGAAACGATAGTATTCTAATGCCCTCTTAAAACACCACCATCAATAGCTATACTTTGGGCCGTGATATATGCGGCTCGAGGTGAAGCTAAGAATGTTGCTAAGTCAGCAAGCTCTTCGGGTTCTCCGAGTCTTCCAGCGGGAACAAGTTCTTTTATCTTTTCCTCTGACAAGTTTAGCGCTTGAAGTCTTTCAGTATTCGTATATCCAGGAAGAATTAAATTAAGAGTTATTCCCTTTGAGGCATATTCATTTGAAATACTGCGAACCAAACCAGCAAGGCCTGCTCTTAAACCATTTGAAGTGGTGAGGCCTGGAAGAGGCTCTTTTGCGGCCAAGCTGGTAACAAGTAGAACACGCCCAAAATTCTGCTTTTCCATTTGAGGAAGTGCAGCGTGAAGGCTATCTACAACTGAAAGCCAAAGACTTTGAAAGTCTGTGTTCCATTGTTCCGTATCCACATCAAGAAAGTTTCCCTTTTTAGGGCCACCGGTATTTGTTACAAGAATATCAAGAGCGCCATTATCTTTAATAAAGAGCTCTGTGATTTCTTTAGCAATGCCTTTTTCGGTAAGGTCCCCAGCATAAAAGCCTTTGGCTTTTATTTCATCACAAATACGGGCGCACTTATCTTCTGTTCTGCCATTGATATAAACATCGGCTCCCTCACTGATTAAAGATTTAGCTATTGATAGACCAATACCTCCCGTTGAGCCGAAAATTAATGCTTTCTTTCCTTTTAATTGTAAATCCATTTTACCAAATCCTATCTGTGATGGTGTTACACGTAGGGCACTTTTTATGGTTACTATTATAATAGCGATCAAAAACTGCACCAAATTGCGTTTCAATATTTGTAAGGTGAAAAGATTCTTCATAGAGCTTGTGGCAACACTTTTTGCAGTACCATTGAAGCTTATCTATTTCACCTTCTTGCCTTGTTTTCTCAACAACCAGTCCAATAGAGTCGGCCATGCGCTGAGGGGAATGAGGTGTTCCTCGTCTAAGCATATAAATTTCGCCTGCTTTAATAGGAATGTCTTCGAATTGACCTTTTTCATTGATTGTACGTAAGTTCATCTCACCCTCTATTTGGTAAAAGAACTCATCAGACTCGTTTATATGAAAGTCTGTTCTCTCATTGGGACCGCCAACTACCATGACAATAAATGTAGAGTCCTTAAAGACAACTTTGTTTCCGACGGGAGGTTTCAATAGCTCTCTGTGATCATCAATCCATTTTTGAAAATTAAAAGCACTCATTATTTATTCTCCACTGTCGCAGTACACTTAAGTTCTATTGCAATTGGTGTTGGTAGCTTATTAATTTCTATTGTCGTTCTACACGGACGGTTATCTTTAAAGTATTCGCTATATATCTCGTTATATTTTTTAAAATCATCATCCATATTTGTGAGAAAAACTGTGACATCGATAAGGCTTTCCCAGTTAGAGCCGGATGCTTCGAGTATAAGTTTTACATTTTTAAATACACTGTGGCATTGAGCCTCAATATCGTAGGACTGAATTTTTCCATCTTGATCTAAAGTAACACCAGGTATTTCTTTTTTTCCTCTTTCTCGAGGACCGACACCAGAAAGGAATAGGAGGTTACCAACCTTGCGAGCATGGGGGTAAGGCCCAACAGGCTCTGGCGCTTGATCTGAATTTAGCTCTTCACTCATGATTTATCCTTTTTGATTTAGTACTGTATGCATACATTTTTCGTTTCTGTAAAAAAATTGAGAGCATGGAAGCCACCCTCTCTCCCCATACCACTCTCTTTCATTCCACCGAAGGGAGTTCTTAGGTCTCTCAACATCCAAGTGTTTATCCACACAATGCCGTTATTTAAAGAGTTACTCATTCGATGGGCTTTAGAAATATCATTAGTCCAAACTGAGGCCGAAAGTCCGTAGTTAGTATCATTTGCCTTATCGTTGGCCTCTTCCTCTGTACTAAAGGATTGAATCGTTGCAACTGGACCAAAGATCTCTTGTTTGTTTGTCACACAATTTTGATCTAGTCCTTCAATTAAAGTAGGAGCAATAAAGAATCCCTTGTCACCGACCCTATGTCCGCCTGTTAAGATAGTCCCACCTTCGCTCTTTGCAATCTCAATGCAGTTTCGTACTTTTTCAAAATGGAGTTTACTTACAAGAGAGCCTTGATGAGTATTTGCTTTTAGGGGATCTCCGACATTTAGTCTTTTAATTTTTTCAACAAGATCAGCTTTAAAGCGATCATAAATCTTTTCGTGGACAAGAATACGAGATCCACATAAGCAGATTTGTCCTTGATTAGAATAAGCCGCTCTTGCAGCTGTTGAGAGGGCCTTGTCATAGTCGCAATCATCAAAAACAATGGTTGCATTTTTTCCACCCATTTCTAAAGAGACCTTTTTAAAATAGGGAGCAGCGAGTTCGTTAATTTTCTTTCCTGTAGCAGTTGAGCCCGTAAAGGAAACCGCTTTAATATCTCTTGATGTGACGAGTGAGTCACCTATGCGGTGACCTTCCCCGTGAATGATATTAAGAACACCTTTGGGTAAGCCTGCTTCATTTGCAATTTCACCAAGTATACTCGCTGTGACCGGAGTGACTTCGCTGGGTTTACCAACCACGCAGTTTCCTGCAGCAAGTGCGGGAGCTATTTTCCAAGTAAAAAGATAGAGTGGCAGATTCCAGGGGCTGATGCATGTAACAACACCTAGAGGTTCTCTAAGTGTATAGTTAATTGCTCCCATCATCGATTGAGCCTCTTGTGAATATTGGCTTATGGCTTGGGAGAAGAAGCGTAGGTTTTGAGCAGCTCGCGGAATATCAACGGCCTTAGCTACCGATAGAGGTTTTCCATTATCTTGTGACTCTATTAGAGCAAGATCGTCTAAGCGTTCCTCGATAAGTTGGGCCATCTTTTCTAAAATAGAAGCTCTTTCATTAGGAGTAGTTTTTGACCAAGTCTTATAAGCTTCTTTAGCAGACTTTATTGCAGTAAGAGCATCCTCTTGCGTAGAGTTCACAACACGAGCAAAGACTTCTTCAGTTGCCGGATTAATCGACTCAATCCATTCATCCTTTTGGCCTTTACAGTATTCGCCATTGATAAAGTTATTAACTTCTCTCATATTACATTTCCTATTTTTCTTTAGTCTTTTGGTAAAAGTACTGCTCTAACAGGACTTGCATCAGAGCCCTCTATCGCTAACGGGAGAGCTATTAAGTTATAGTGTCCAGGAGAAACATCCTTCAAAACAATTCCTTCAAGAATCGCCATGTCGTTTATATAAATAGTGTTATGACTTTTAAGCTCTTTATCATTTGAAGGATCTACACTTGGTGTATCAATACCGATTAAGAGAACGCCTTTTTGTGAAAGTGCCTCAACCAATTCGGGAGAGAGAGCACAAAAGTTGTCATTCCATTGATAAGGATCGGGAAATGAGTTTGTTTTTAAGAGTATTCGTTGCGACGCTATCGGATCTTTGAGGTGGGAAAGCTCTATTCTTTCCGGTGTACCCTCAATCTCAATAACTTGTGCATTTCCAATATAGTAATGAAGTTCACGGTTTTCCATTGTCACGCCATCAGGATGATAGTGACTGGGAGCGTCGGTATGGGCGCCAAGGTGGACAGTTGTTTTAATTGTAGAGAGTTCTAAATGATGATTTTTTTTAAAGCTTAAGAGTTCTTCTCTTTGAAAGGGAGTGTCACCAGGGAATACAGCAATATTTGTATTAATGACGGGAGAAATATCGATAATTTTCTTATTAGTCAGGTCACTAAAGTTCATGTTTTATCCCTTTTGAAGTAGCATTGTTCTACCATTCAACGATTAATTTAGGCAAAACTAGGGAATGATATGACACCAGATGATATAAACCAATGGGCTGAAACCCTGCACAAAGCCCGTCTTGATAATGACCCGATTGAGCAAATCTCTGATAAAATTAAGGATTTCTCTCGTGCTGATGCTTACTCTATTCAAGAGCAAGGAATTAAAATGAGAATACAGGATGGAGAAAAACTTATTGGTCTTAAAATGGGATTAACATCTGAAGCGAAAAGAAAGCAGATGGATCTTGATTCGCCTTTATATGGGGAATTAACGGATAAAATGGAAATCAAGAATCAAGGGGTTTATAAGATTAGGCCTCAAATTCATCCTAAAATTGAGCCAGAGTTGGCCTTTCTTATTACAAAAGAACTTAAAGGGACTGTAACAAGAGAAGAGGTTTTAGAAGCAACTGGAGAAGTCTATCCGTGTATGGAAATTCTCGATAGCCGCTATAAGCAGTTTAAATATTTCTCAATGGAAGATGTTATTTCGGATAATTCGTCTTCAAG
>CATLOT010000023.1 GCA_950054155.1 uncultured Bacteriovoracaceae bacterium | reverse complement strand
TTTGGTGTATTCATCGGCCTTGGTGAAGATGGAGACGCTCTTATCCACGTTTCTGACCTTTCTTGGACTAAGAAGAACGTTAACGTTGCTGACGAGTTCAAAGAAGGACAAGAAGTTGAAGCAGCTGTTGTATCTGTAGACAAAGAAAACCAAAAATTCTGTCTTGGTATTAAGCAACTTGAAGAAGATCCATGGAAGAAAATCGAAGAAAGACTTCCTGTTGGAACTGTTATCGAAGCAGCGGTTGTCCGCGTAACTGACTTTGGTGCCTTCGTAGAGCTTGAGACTGGAATTGAAGGTCTTATCCACATTTCTGAGCTTTCTGAAGATCGCGTAGAGAAGCCTGAAGAGGTTGTTCAAAAAGGACAAGCTGTTAAGGCGATGGTTATCTCTATCGACAAAGATGCTAAGAAAATCGCTCTTTCTATGAAAGCTGCTACTAATGCTGAAGCAAGTGGCTACGCTGGAAAAGACGAAGTGAAGTCAGCAACTCTTGCTGATAAGCTTGCTGGATTTAAAGTAGACGAATAAGCCTTACTTTAACTCTCATGAGTCGAAAGCCCCTGTTAATACAGGGGCTTTTTTTATTTTGGGAATGCCCTTAAAATAAGACTTATGAGTAAATTAAAATCTGATCAAAATGGCTTTTCGCTCGTCTCCGTTTTAGTGGCGGCAGGCCTTGTCGCTGGTATCTCCCTGGCCTCATGAGGTTTGATGGCACTAGCTTTTCTGTATGTGAAGGCGGAGCTTGGAAGCCTGTTACTCGTGCGGGAATGACTTGTCCTAGTGGTGAATTTTTACAAGGCTTTAACCCAGATGGCAGTTTAAACTGCCAGGCCGTAAATACCTTGAGCACGACACAGTCATTTCAAATAACAGCCGGCAATGGAACGACCAGTGCTTCCCAAGCACTAGGAAATTGGAAGTTTTGTGCCTTAGCAGGCCAAAGGACGACAGCGGATGATAGTAATAATTATGACAATTGCCAGGTTACGGGATCATTTAATTCAACGTGGAACCTCAATCTTACCAAGCATAGTGAAGATCAGCTCTGGTGTCGTGCCATGTGTATCAGATAAAATGCGATTTATACTCCCTCTTCTCCTTTTAAGCTCATGTGGGCATTACTCGTATGAAAAAGAAATAAAGCGTAAGGTTTTAGAGGAGAAAGTCTCTATTAATACCTTGCTGATGCATTCTCATGCAGCCTATCTTAGAGGCTGCCTCACCGAAAAACATCGCATTGGTCGCAAGGGTGAGTATCAAAAGTGTCGTGAACTTGCAGACCAATATGTTAAAGAAGAAATTCTCCCCTTTATACAAACGGAATCAGATAATGAATAAACCTTTCTCACCAGCATGCGAGCGAAACAAAGAACCTATTTTAAGTGTTCTCAAAGAATATGGCATTCATGAAGGTCGACTCCTTGAAATAGGCTCGGGAACGGGTCAACACGCTGTAGCTTTTGCGGGGCACTTTCCCAAATTGCATTGGGTTTGCTCTGATGTCAAAGAGAACCATGCTGGAATTAAAGAGTGGCTCAAGGAAGCGAAACTCTCTAATATTCATGGGCCTGAAACGTTAAAAGTGGGAGTTGATGACTTTCCAGATAAGCGACCTTTTGATTTTGTTTTTAGTGCAAACACATTGCACATTATGTCTTGGAAGGAAGATAAGGCGCTCTTTAAGCTTCTTGGAAAAAGACTGCGGGAGCCAGCCCTCGTTTTCTTTTACGGACCCTTTAACTACAATGGCACTTTTACAAGTGAGAGTAATGAACAATTTGATGCCTCTCTAAAAGAGAGAAATCCAAGCTCAGGGATTCGAAATTTTGAGGACGTTGAGTCTGCTCTCCTAAAGAACGGGTTCAAATTACTTAAGGATCATGAGATGCCGTCTAATAATAGGCTTCTTGTTTTTGAGCGCCAGCCCCATTAGTCTCTTGGTCGTGACTCTTTCAAGGATGAAAAATGACGAAAATATTCAATTTTCTCTTCGTATCTCTTTTTATATCTCTCTTCGCTTCCTGTGCCGGGCAAAGTAAGCGCCTTCAATTTGATGCCGAATTAACACAATTTAAATACCCTTTTCCCGTTAAAGAATATCAATTTGAAAGCCAAAACCAAAAGATGGTTATGGCCTATGGTGACTTGAACTCCTCTTCAAAGAGGGTCGCTGTTCTTCTTCATGGAAAGAACTTCTCGGGATATTATTGGGATCAGATTGCTCAAGACCTTGTTCAAAAGGGCTATCGCGTGATCATTCCTGATCAAATTGGCTTTGGAAAAAGTACAAAGCCAAGATCCTATCAGTATTCAATGCAGCAATTGGCCCTCAATACGAGTAAATTAATCAAGTCTCTTAAAATAGAGAAGTATCATCTTGTCGGTCATTCTATGGGAGGTATGGTTGCGACTCATTTGGCCTCAATGACGAATTCAGTTTCTAAGTTAACTCTGATCAACCCTATCGGGCTTGAGAACTATCTTCGTTATGTCGAATTTAAAGATGTGGATACTTTTTATAAGAATGAAAAAAAGAAGTCTGTTGAAGCCTTCAGAAATTACCAGAAGAAAAACTATTATGACGGAAAATGGGCTGAACGTTATGAAGCTCTTTTAACTCCTTTTAAGGGTTGGAGAGCGGGAGAGGATTGGGAGCTTGTGGCCTGGAATAATGCTCTTACCTATCAGCCGATCTTTGCTAATGAAATAGTAAGTCTCTTTCCTCATCTCAAGGTTCCAGTGACATTAGTTCTAGGAACAAGAGATAGAACAGGGCCGGGAAGAGGTTGGAAAAGGGCAGGAGTGACTAAGAAGTTAGGTCTCTATCAAAAGCTAGGTCGTGAAATCAAAAAGCTAAACCCTAAATTCGTTACGGTCATTAATCTTAAGGGATTAGGCCATATGCCCCATTTTGAAGATTATAATCGCTTCTCAAAGGTGTTCTATCCTCTTTTTTAATTAGGACTAGCTAACAAAGAGTGAATAGACATTTCTCATGGTGATGAGAAAGAGAAAGAGAGCAAAACCTTTTCGAAGCTTTTGCTGATCAACGCGATGGCTAAGCTTTGCTCCCACACGCGCAAAGAAGAGGCTCGTCGATGAAATCCCAAAAAGAGCGGGAAGAAAAATATCACCTAATTGATTGTTGCTGATGGCAAGGGATGTTTCTTGGAGAAGACCAGTAAAGGTTCCGGTTAGTGCAATGATAGTCCCTAGGAAAGCAGAGATTCCGGCTGCGTGGGCCATCTTTACATTTTGCCACTGAAGGTAGGGAATACTAATAGTACCTCCACCTATTCCAAGGACAGCTGACTTTAAGCCTATAATAATACCGACAAGAGCGTTGAGAATCATGGGAGGTTTTTGGGCGTGATCTCCTGGGTGGGGCTTAAAACCGAGCCACATTTTAACGGCGATAACAAAGATATAGCCCATCAAAATCCCTTTAAGAACAGGTGCACTAATAAGATGGACAATGAGAGAGCCAAGAATTGTTCCCATGACGACAAAGAGGCTCAGCTCTTTAATAATATCCCATCTTAGGGGATTTCTTTTATTATGACCTAGGGTCGAGGAGAGGCTTGTAAAAAGAATTATCGCCAAAGAGGTCCGGGTACCTACAATGAGCGCCTGATAATCTTCCATGCCAATTGACTTGAGGGACAGATAAATGGCGGGCACCATTAAAACTCCGCCACCAATTCCGAAAAGACCACTAAGAGTACCAACGACGGTACCGAGTAAAATAAAGAATATCCAAAGAATCATAAAGAGGCTGGTCTAAAGATAATTTGCTTTTCTCCAAGCCGCTTTAAAAATGTCTCTAAACGATCATACTTATCAAAATCATAACGCTTAAAGATTCCTCTCATGCCTTCAAGTCCTCTTTCAAAGAAGATTGTCTCAAAGCTCAGGTCTTCTTCAGTAAAGAAGACTTCAAGTTTCTTCATGCGCTTTTCACAGAGCTCCTGAACTTTAGGGAAGTTAAGGCAAAGGCCATATGAGTTCACATTGATAAGATCAACTTTCTCATTCCATCCAGTCTCAGGACAGCGAAGAATAACTTCTCCACTATAACTCCATCTTGGTTCAAGAATTTTCTTCTCAAGAGGAATCTCTTCACCATGATAAAGAGAAATACCTTCATTCTCAGTAACATGACCGTGAAGAGCAAAGTCTTTATAGACATTGATCATAAGATCTTTTTTTACAAAGGGGGCTAGGTGATCACAGTTTCTAAGAATTCCCACAAGAGATTGCTTGCACATTCTTGCTACACTTAGACACTCACTTGGGGTCGTAAAGTTATCAAATTCGCCTGCAATAACGAGTGTCTCACATTGAGGCTGATAATCTTCAAGACCGTTCAGGTTGAGGAGGCGCTGAGTGTTTGACCTGTATCTTTCCTTATCGGCATCGGTGAGCGCCATAAGTGATTTATGAAACCCACGGATAAGCATGCGCGGTACTTTTGTGCGCTTTCTTTGCGAGTAATTAAAAAGATTGAGGATCACGCCAGTTGAGAAATCTTTCATTCTGCCCGCATCAAGAGCGATGATACTTTCTTCTAAAAGAAAGCGAACAGAGTCTCTTAGCTTTGGAGTTGTTCCTCCAAGGATAAGGCGCTCAGTATTTTCTGGGTATTTACCAGCGAAGGTAAATCCAATGGCACTTCCGTAACTGAGAGCGACGGGTGTAATTTTTGGTATTTCGATTTTATCGACAAATGCCTTAAGAATATCGGCGTAATCTGTAAAACTAAGTTCGGTTGCGATTTGATCGTTACCCCCTTGGCCAGGAAGGTCGACAAGGATAACGGGCATATGTTCACAAAGTTTTTCGACTTCTTTTTTAAAGGAATGGAATTTTTGAAAGGCACCACCAAGTATTACAAGTGGAGCAATACCTGGAAACTTATCTTGAGCAAAAGCAAGATAGTTGACCTGCCATTGTTTTAAACGGCCGTCCTTTGTTGGGCACAAAACTTCCAAAACTTTGTGCTCCCTTAAATCGAGAGCTGAGAAAAGCTTAAATTTCATAATTGCTCCTGCTGCCCTACATTCTTATCACGGTGCAAGGGATATTCAAATTATTTGCAAGAAGGAAACAGGAAAATCACGATATCTTGAAACGTTAGTGGCTTAATGATGGAGTTTGTAAGAATTTAGGGAGAAAAAGGGCCAGAACGCCTAATGAAGCAGTGTGCCTTTGGGTGCGCTGCAGCAGTCTGCCCCATGATCATCAATCTCTTCCTCTATTTCTTTTTTGAGGCGACTTGTATCGCTATCATCGGCACCAAGACTAAGAATAAGTGACTCGGGAAGAGAGGGCTCCTCCATTTTAAATTCGATGCCCATTGCTTCTAATTCTTCAGCAAATTTAAAGGCCTGCTCTCTCTTATCAATAGGAAAGGAAGAGATGAGCTGCCCTTCAGCGTCTATAAATCGAATCTTAAGATCACTTTTCATAGGGCAAGAATAGCAGGGCCTTGCTCTCTTGACACTGACTAAATGGAGAAGTTAGAAAGCCTTTATGAAAATCTTTCTTCTCAGTGCAGACAATATAATTGTTAATACCTTTAAAAATACGTTTAACGACTTTTATTTTCTTAATGATTGGGAAGACGCTGACTTTCGTATTCCTGATTTTGCACCAGAGCTGATTGTAATAAATGAGGACCTTCTCGATGAAGAAGCTGAAAGTAGGTTAGAAAAGATTACTACGCAGATTCCTGTTGTCTATCTTCTCCCCGAAGGGCGTAAGGGAGAGAGGCCAAATGCCCTCATTCTAGAAAAACCCTTTAGGTTTGAAGCACTTAGAGAGCAAATGGATGAAGTTTTAACTCAATATCAAAATCATTAATGCCGAATAGTCGGGTATATGGATAGAGATCATCTCATCGTTTACCTCGGCATCGCGATTGTTATAATCGTGTTTTCAGTAACTCTCTACTTTAGAAGTGGGGCGTTTTAGTTTCTAAAGAGATTCTTTATTTTGATAATCTTCACTTTCTTCTGGCTTAAGGACAAAGTCTTGCAGGCCTAGTTGATTAAAAATGAAGTCGGGGACTCGGACGCGATAGAAGATCCCTTTTTCATGATTACTCGTTTTAATGATATTGGTCTTCGAAGCGACAGCGCTATGAGAGGCGCCTTCATCATAAGGTATGAAGAGATCAAACTGTTGCTGTTTCTCTAAAAAGTAATCAATGACTTCTTTTCTTAGGTTTCTCATATCCTGATCATCAAAGGAACTCACTACGTAACTATTCGGATGAACTCTCTTAATAATCTTTGATTTAATAGGATCGTTGAGAAGGTCTTTCTTATTGAAAACAATAATCTTTTCTTTATCCGTAACACCTAGCTCTTCTAAAACGGTTTCCGTGACTTGAAGTTGTTTCTTATAATTTGGGTCACTGATGTCACAGACGATAATAAGAAGGTCTGCCTCTAGAGCAGATTCAAGAGTGGTTTTAAAACCATCAATAAGGGTGTTAGGAAGGTTAGAAATAAACCCCACAGTATCAATGAGGATCATTGGTGGGTGAGTGTCAGGGTTTAGTGTCCTAAACGTGGAGTCAAGTGTGGCAAAGAGTTTATTCTCCTCTTTAATACTTACCTGGCAGAGGCGGTTCATCAATGATGACTTTCCTGCATTGGTATAGCCAACGAGGGCTGCGGTAACGGCCATATTTTGGCGCTTCTTCTTTTGCTGCTCACGAGACTTGGCCAAAAGCTTGAGTTCTTTTTTATAAAACTCAATACGCTGGCGGATAATACGACGGTCGAGCTCAATTTGCTTTTCACCCTCGCCACCTTTAACACCAACACCACCACGTTGACGGCCAAGGTGAGTCCAAAAACCAGAGAGTCGAGGAAGGACGTATTGAAGGCGTGCAATTTCAATTTGAATTTTGGCGTCACGAGTTCTCGCATGACGGGCGAAGATCTCTAAAATAACGTGAACACGATCGACCACTGAAAGATCGGTGATTCTTCTAATATTTCTGATTTGGGAAGCAGTCAGTTCAAAGTCGAAGACGAGGAGAGTTGCGCCTTCATCTTTTGCCTTGGTGGCGATTTCTTTTAGTTTTCCAGATCCAAGAATTGTCGCAGGGTCTAGACTATTTCTAGTCTGGACGTATTGGTAACCCGCAGGAATTCCAAGAGTTCGTAGGAGCTCCCTTAGTTCAGTGAGAGAGCGTCCGGTTTCGACCTCACTCTTGTGCTCTTCAAACTTGGGGCAAACAATCGAGACAAGTGAGGCTCGAGCATCATTTGAGATATGGAATTCATTATCAAGCAAGGGACTGTCCTTATTCTTTAGAGATCAAAAAGAATATTATCAATAAGACGAGTATCTCCCATCAAGAAAGCCCCTGCAACCACAACTTGATTTGTCTTAGCAGAAACCTCAGTTAAATGACTTCCATCGAGGACTTCAAGGTACTGCCATCTGGGTTCATGAAAGAGAATATCCTCGCGCTTCTTCAGGGCCTTCTCTCTGTTCTCAAGAAAAAGTTCCTTCAAGTGATCAAGGGTCTCTTTGATAAGACGGGCCTCTTCTCTTTCACTGGAAGAAAGATATTGATTGCGACTGCTTAGAGCTAAGCCTGAGGGCTCCCTAATGATAGGGCACATCTCAAGTTCAATCTCAAGAGAGAGGTCATGGACCATTTTTTCAATAATTTTAAATTGCTGAAAGTCTTTCTGACCGAAGAAGGCCATGTCTGCACCACTCAATTTGAAGAGTTGATAAACGACAGTTGTCACCCCTTTAAAGTGCCCAGGTCTATTTGCACCACAAAGAAGATTATCAAGCCCCTGAACCTCAATGGTTGTGTTAAAGCCTTCAGGATAAATCTCTAGAGTCGATTGAGGAGCAAAGACGACAATATTGTCAGCGCCATCAAGTTCCTTAAGTTTTAAAAGATCAGCCTCAAGGGTTCGAGGGTACTTTTCAAAGTCTTCATTTGGTCCAAATTGCTTGGGGTTAACAAAAATGGTGACCATTGTTTTTTGTGTTCTCTGAAGGGATCTTTTGACAAGCTCAAGGTGACCTTGGTGAAGATTACCCATCGTCGGCACAAGACCAATGGTATTGTTTTTGAGACCGGTTTCTTGGATTTTTGAAAGTTCACTGCGAGTGGTAACGAGTTTCATTCTGATTTCCCTTAGGAGTTAAAACAAGTCATGGCCTTCGTGACCATTTCTTCTTTTGTCATAGATTCGATTTTTCCAAGTTTGCCAAGATGATCAACAAAGCGATAGGTCGCAAAGCTTTCGGCAAAACCTTGAGCTTGGTTTTCCCCAGTAAGACCTGAGTGAACCTGAGTACCAATCAGAAGGTCCACTGGTTTACGCTTAAATTTTGTGAGAAGGACTTCGTCACAGAGGTCACTTTCAGCTGCAAAACCGATGACCTTTTGATGAGGTTTTTTGATGTCGAGAACACTTCTTAGAATATCAGGGCTGCTCTCAATTTTTAAAGAGTCAGAGAGGTCACTTTTCTTAAGTTTCTTTTCTTGCGCCACAAATTCAAAGTCACCAATGGCAGCTGTAGAGATATAGAGGTCAGATAGTGGAAAGGCTTCGAGAACGGCTTTTTGCATTTCTCGAGTTGTGCGTACACGCTGGATCTTAAAATGAGGATGGTGCTTAAAGAGCTCAAGCTCTTTCGTTGCGTAGATACCCGCGATACAAATGACGTAGTCTCCCTGAGATAAAGACTTTTCAATAAAGGGGATACTGGTCTTACCACTGGCCGCATTAGTAAGGTAGCGGACATTATCAAGGGGAGCGACTGTCGCACCAGCAGTGATGAGCGTAGTCTTCTTACTTGTTTTTAGAGTGCGTGTCTCAATAAGTTTGAGAATTTCTTCGACCTTGGCAAGTTTTCCGTCTCCCACATCGGCACAAGCGAGTAAGCCCGATTGAGTGGGGCCAACGAAACAGTTCTTAAAGCCACTGAATTTCTCTAAGTTTTCTTTGACGAAAGGATGAGTCAGCATATGAGTGTTCATCGCTGGAAAAATACTTAGGGGCTTGTCTTGATGCCAGGCCAGAAAGAGTGAGGTTAAAAGATCGGGAGCAGCTCCAGCAGTCAGATGACTTAAAGTGTTCGCGCTCAAGGGAGCGATGACAAATTGATCAGCCCACTTAGCGAGTGATACATGAAGGACGCTGCCTTGAAGGTCCTGATCATGAGAGCTTAACTCACTAAAGTCATCACTTGGGTCGTATACCTTTTCAGCACCAAGGTAGGTAAAGACTTTGGGCTGGATGAATTCAAGGGAGCCTCGGGTGAGAATCACCCTTACTTTGTGACCTAATTTTGTAAGTTCACGGCACAGATCAAGCGCTTTGTAGGCGCTTATGGAGCCGGTGACACCTAGTGCAATTTTCATAGGCGCAATATTTCATAAACGTGTTGAAAATACAATGCGTAATGAAGGAGGTGGTCCTCTCTAAGTGCCTGAGAAAACGAGGTTTCTAGGTGTTTGGCCTCGCCTCCGGTGAGAACAATTAATCTTTGTTGAGCGAGCTCTTTAAGCTCAGAAATGAGGCCTTGCCGATAGAGGTTTACCCCTCCGCTCATCGCTTCTCGTGTTGTGTGGGGGAGCGTAGAGCTTTGGCCTTCAAAGGGGGGAGGGTTAAGTTGTTCACCCCTTTTATAGCTTTGAGCAAAAGTATGAAGGCCAGGTAGGATATAGCCACCTTCAAAACCACGGGGGCCCCCAAAGTCAGCAGTCAGGAAGGTGCCGGCATCAATGAGCATGAACTCTCTTTCAAGAGCGTGGTGTAAATAGAAGACTCCGATGAGGCGATCATGACCAAGGGTCTTTTCATATTCAACGTTCATGTCACAGAATTTGCCTTCTCTTATTTGGGAAGAGAATGAACTTTGAATATCTTTTCTTACAGAGCAAATTCTAACGGGGAGGTTACCAAACGAGGTCTTTGCCTCTTGCGAATAGGGATGAACTTCCTTGAGCTCGCCTTTTTCAAAGCGAGCATAGTGGGGATGACTATTGCCAAGGTCAACAGTAATGAGGTTGAGCTTCTCTAAGCTATTGTGAAACTTGTGAAGGCTCATTTCTTTGCCCATTAACATCTTTGAGATAGAGCTCGATGCCCTGGCGTTTTAGTTCATAGAAGTCCGCGACTGGTTTACAAAATTGGGGAGGACGCTCAGGCCCCATTTTGAGAAGATCATTGATCACAAGAACTTGGCCATCTGTTTTATTGCCACTTCCAATACCAATTGTAGGAATGGAGAGCATTTCACTGATTCTTTGAGAGAGCTCAGGAGTGACACACTCAAGGACGAGGCTAAAACAGCCTGCTTTTTGCAGAGCGATCGCGTCTTTAATGAGTTGGTCCTCTTCTGATGTTGTTTTACCATGCGTATAGTAACCACCCTGTTGGTGAACGCTTTGGGGCGTAAGACCAAGGTGACCCATAACAGGGATACCAACAGCAGTGAGGCGTTCGATAAGTTCTGTGAAGGCTGCGCCTTCTAACTTTAAGGCTTCTGCTTTTGTTTTTTGAAAAAGCTCGATCGCATTTTTTAGGCCACTCTCAACTGATGCATAGGTTCCAAAGGGAAGGTCTACAACTGTAAAGGTTTGTGGCGCTCCTCTTTTGACTGCGGCACCGAAAGTGATCATATCATTAAGAGTGACTTCAACAGTTGTTTCATAACCAAGTACAACATTACCTAGAGAGTCGCCAACGAGAATAAGGTCAAGATCGAGGTTGTCGATAAGTTGAGCTGTTTGAAAGTCATAGCAGGTGAGCATTGAAAGTGGTTTTTCACCTTTATGAACTTTTCTCTTTCTTATTTTTCTGGTGTCGAGTTTTCGTTTTTCCGTCATCATCTCTTCCTTACGGTTGACTTTCGTTTTAAGTAAGTGAGTCTTTGATACCAAGGTAGGTTTGATTGATCTCACTACGGCCCCAAAAGTCTTCTACACTTTGATTCTCATCTTCAGTAAAAAAGGTGTGAGCTTCTTTAAAGAATTGACCGTTTTCTATATCCGTAAGCAGCTTTTCTATTGTTTCTTGGTACTCTTTGTCAAAGAGCATCTGGGACGCTTTGTGGGCACCCGCCAAAGCATGGGGACTTATGAGATCAAAGAGACCTGCAGGACCCTTTTGACTCATTGCGTTCCCGATGAGTTTAACTTCATGCCATGCCTCTAAGTAAGCAAGCTCTTGGGGAATTCCGGCTTGGCGAAGTCTGTCATAGCAAGCTTTCGCCGCGTAGGGAATGAGGCCACAAAGAAGACTTTGTTCACTTAAGAGATCTGCTGTTGTCTCTTGTTTAAAGGTGACTTCATAAGGGCCGGCAGTAATACCTAAGTCTTGGGCCAGTTTTAAGATCTTTCTTCTAAGCTCCTCAGACTCTTCATTTGGCGAGGGATATTCCACGCTGTAGACGGCGCCTAGCTTTCCTCCTCTTTTGTATTCTTCTCTTAGTTCACTAGCAATGGCCTTAGGGGCGAGGAGACAGTGAGAATATTCAGGAAAGAGTTCTTGCAAATCATTTTCAATTAAACTTGCCCCGTGTGCATAGATGAGTGGGCTTCCTTTAGGGATAGAGTTCTCTTTAATAAAGGAGAAGATCTGGTGATCAGGAATGAGAAGTAAGAGGGGTCCCTTAGCTTGCTCAACACATGAGATCAGATTAAGGTTTAAATCTTTAGCCTGCTCTTGTTTAGGGCTATTTTCTCTAAGATAGCAGTGAACAATGAGTGAGCTCTCTTTAAGGTTTTGGGCCCACGCAAGTCCTTGGTTGCCAAGACCTATTAATGTGACTTCTTGCCAATGATCTTGATTCATGAGGAGCTCCTTTTCAAACCCTAATAAGCTGTGGCAACGTTCTAAAAGACCTTTTAGCATAGGTTGTTAAATATCGAAAAGGCGTGTCAGACTTATGAAGAGTGAATTCTTCTTAAATTCTAGAGAACTGGAAAATAGAGATATTCTCACCTTTTTACAGGGGAGTGCCTTCCTTTGGGGAATGTCTGTTTTTACAACTGCTTTGGTTTCAAAACAGCGTCTGATCTTTGGTAACGCTCACATTGAAAGACTGGAGCGAGGATTGGGCTATCTCTTCGAAGAAGTAAGAGAACCAAAGCAAATAGAAAATGAAATTAGAGAATCCCTACAGCGAAGTGAACTTTTTAAAGATGAGAAAAATGAATCTTTAAAATTGAGAGTGACTTATTTTAAAGACTCTTCTTTAAAAAAACTTTCACTCCTCATAGAGGTTAGCGAGTTTAAAAGTAACGATGAACCTGTTCTCCTCAATTCTCATGAGAGAGAGGAGAGATTGAGAGCTTTCTCACAAGATATAAAAATAGGGAACTATGCTGAATCTTTGAGATTAAAAAATTGTCTCAAGAGTGAAGTTCTTTTTTATAATAGTGAAGGCTATCTCGAGGATTCTACAATAGCGAATATCATTCTTAGAGAACGTGAGACGAAAGAGTGGAAAACGCCTCAAGGTGATTTCTTTAAAGGTATTGCTCTTACTCATTTATTAAAAGAACCTCAGTCTAAGATCACTCCCTGTAAAATTCATAGGAATGAACAGGAAAATTTTGATGCTCTTTTTCTGGTCAACTCTCTTAGAGGACTAATTCCTGTTAAAAGATGGGATGACTTGGAGCTTTCTCCTGTCATGAGATCTGAGCTCTTAGAATCGTATAATAAAATAAAAGCCAAGGACTTTATTCAATTATGAAAGTATTGAAAGTAAATTGCCCAAAATGTAAATCTCAGTTCAATTATTATGATTCTCAATACCGTCCCTTTTGTGGACAGCGCTGTAAAGAAGTTGACCTTGGTCATTGGGTAACAGAGAGCTACCGCGTACCTTCACAGGAGAAGCTCTCTGATGCCGATTTAGAGAAGGTTCTTGAGAATATTAATAACGAGAATGGAGAACTTGAGAGTTAGTTGATCATTGCACACAGGCTTTCCCTTCTGCGTTGACACGAATTCACGCTAACCTTTATAATTTTAGCTAGATAGATTTTCCAAGGACGGAATAGTGGAATCGATTCGAGTTATTCTCACGCAATTTACGGATGAAACAATTAGTATCTTTTTGGCGGTTTTAGTCATTGTCTTCGCGGCACTGATTGCATACTGGGTATACAACCGCAGAAAATTTCATCAGCTTAGTCATCAGATACCTGCTTCAGTAGTTAAGAACTATTTGGATAGTATTATTGCTAATTCAACAGCTCTTAAGTCTTCTCTTTTTAGAGGAGGGGGACTTGAGCTCGGTGAAGGCATTCCCAGTATTATTCCAGCATCGGATCTTCCTGCGGGCGGTGTCTCTGTAGGTGGTGCTTCTAGTGAGGAGCTTGCGACAAAGAATGCAGAGATTGCAAACCTTAAGGCCATGCTCAATCAAAAAGATGTAACGATTGCAGAGCTTGAAAAAATGTTAGAAGCTGCACGCTCTTCTTCAGGAGGTGATTCTGATGAGGAACTTAATATCTTAAGAAGTGAAGTGAGTAGTCTTAAGGCTCAACTAGAAGAATCGAACACTGCCCTTGAAGCAGCGAAATCAGCAACACCATCGAGTGGAGGAGCTGATCCTGCAGAGCTTGAAAAAGTCACGCAAGAAAGAGATGAACTCAAAGAGCGTCTTATGGAATATGAGATTATCGAAGAGGACCTCGCAAATCTTAAGAAATTCCAACAAGAGAATGAAGAACTCAAAAAGACAATTGCTGAACTTCAAGGGGGTGCACCTGCGGAAGCTGCTGCACCTGAAGCCGCCGTCGAGGAAGCTCCTGCTGAAGAAGCTGTTGCCGAAGAGCCTGCTGCTGTAGAAGAGGCTCCTGCTGAGGAAGCACCAGCGGAAACACCTGAAGAAGCCCCGGCACAGGAGGCAGTGGCTGAAGAGCCTGCCTCAGAAGAAGCCCCTGCGGCTGAAGCAAGTGTTGATGCTGCAGCAGATGGAAGTAGTGAAGGCATACCAGATAATGATGGCGAACAAAAATCAGCAGCTGAACTCTTAAGTGAGTTTGAAAAGATGCTCGGTTAGTGAGGAGAACGAGATGAAGTACCAGGGCCTAAGAGCAATAACCCTTAGTGGTATTGTTTGTTTAAGTTTATCTTGTTTTGGTGCTAATCCTCGCCTTAAAGCAAAGAAGTCAACGCAAGTCTCTTCTCCAGTGGAGAAAATTCTTCTCGCAGAGTTTAAGAAAGAGCTTAAGTCCTCTGAGATTCTTAAACTTAAGAAACAAGCTCTTTCTTATTCGGGTAAAGCAGTCCCCGCCCTGATCAAAGTGATGAAGTCTAACGGCTACCCGGAGAAGAATCGTTGGGTAGCGACCTTTCTCGTTGGTCGCATCATGGGAAAGAAGAGTTCTCCCTTTCTCGCAAAATTTTTAAGACATCCCAATTGGGTGATGAGAATGGCGTCACTTAAGACACTTCTTGCCTTAGGGGAGAGTCGTTATGATAACGCTTATGCGGTCGCACTTAAGGACAATTCATTTATCGTGAGAAAACAGGCTCTTGATAATATCAGGAAGCTAAGCATTTCAAAGAGGGCCCCTGAGGTTTGGAGTATGCTCTATGATAAGAGAAACTACTACGCTCCAAAAGATGGTTCTAAAAAGAGAACTAATATTATTAAAGAGGCCATCAAGACAGTGGGAGAGTTGAAGTTTGAAAAAGCACTCAAACCACTTCTCAGTATGGCACAAAAGGAAAAATACAAAGATATTTTTCCTGAAATTGACTACGCCCTTGAAAAGATCACAGGTAAGAACTCGCCTGCTGACACCAAAATGAAGAAACGCTTTTGGAAGAAAGTTGGAATCAGCCACAAAACGATTTAAAAGTTAGCTTCAATTTCCTTCGCTTTCTGTTCTTCGATTCTCTTGAGTTTAGCGGCTATTTTGAGATTGCGATCAATTCTATAAAGAATCGTCTCTTCTAGAATTCCATCAGTAGGGATGACTTTCCAACCCTGAAGAAAGTCCTGCTCAATCATTTGTCTTCGATAGACCGTCACTTTAGAGACTTCTTTATTGCCTCTGTAACCTTTGACAACATTGATGATGAGTTTAAAGCGTGCCGCCTTAACAGCGTCAGAAGAGCCAAAGCTATCAGCAAAGTTTACTTCTAGGGTATTGTCTTGCCAGCGAGTTTTTATGATTCCAGCTTCTTGATTAGTGAGCTCTAAATTATAGTTCTTCATCACCTGAAGAACGGCGAGCCATGTTTGGTTGTAGTCGAACTTAAAGACTTTATTGGGGATTTCAAACTCTTCCGTGATGTAACGGAATTGCTCATAGGAGCTACATCCCTGTAGAATAAGAGGGCAGGGCAGTAGAATGAAAGGTGCCCATGCAAGGAGCTTTTTAAGCTTGATATTCACTTTTATAATTCCTAGTGTTAAAAGTGTCTTATCTCTATTTTAACGCGGCTTTTAGAGTCTGCAAGAGCACTAGGCAAAAAGAGGTTTAAAAACGATGAACTTTGTTGAAATTATGGCAACCGTCTTAAGTACGGAAGCATTCGCACTTAATGAAGCGGCTAAAAGGCTAGAAGAAGACCAGGTCAATGCTCTTCACCAACTCTTTCTCGACATAACTGCAGAGCGCGGTCATTTGGTCTTCTGTGGAGTAGGAAAATCTGGCCTAGTCGGAAAGAAGCTAGCGGCGACTTTCACAAGCCTTGGACTGCCAAGCCATTTTCTTCATCCCACTGAAGCTCTTCACGGAGACCTCGGAACATTAAGAAGTAACGATGCTCTTGTCCTTATTAGTTATTCTGGAAAGTCCGAGGAAGTTTTAAAACTCTTTCCCTATATCAAGGTTCCCAAGCAAAGAAGAATTGCTCTTGTGGGTGACGTTGAATCTCCTATCGCTCAAGCTTCCGGGATCGTCTTTGACTGCCAAGTCCATAAGGAAGCGTGTATTAATAACCAAGCCCCCACAACGAGTTCTACTCTTACTATGGCGATGGGTGATGCCATGGCCGTCGTTTACGAAACAATGGCAGGTCTTTCAAAAGAGGACTTTGCTCAATTTCATCCTGGTGGAAAACTTGGAAAGTCCTTAAGACTTAAGGTCTCAGACTTAATGGTTGGACGAGAAGGATGTGGAGTTTTAAAGGAAGAGGCCACTCTCAAAGAAGCGATTCTTAAGTTAACAGAATTTCCTCTTGGGGCAGTCGTTTGTCTTGGTGACAATCATCAGCTTAAGGGTCTTATCGTTGAAGGAGACATCAGAAGACTTCTTTCAAATGATAACTTTGATCCGAATAAGAAAATAAGTGAAATAATGAATACCTCTCCTGTGACCATTTCAAGTGATGAACTTGCCAGTCGTGCTCTTGAGCTAATGGAAAAGAGAGAACGTCCCTTTTCTCTTTTACCCGTCACTCATGAGGGAGAGTTCTTGGGAATACTTAGACTTCATGACCTCTTTAAAGAGGGTCTCTAGTCTGACCTTTTTCGAGAATCCAAGCACCGAAGAAAAAGAGTAATCCCATGAGGGTAAGAGGAATATAGCCCCAGTGTTGATAAAAAGTTCTTTGAGGTTTCTTTGGTCCTCTTAAGGCATAGTCTTTGGTTTCATTCTTAAAGAGAGGAATTCTCTCCGATTCATTACCGTCAGCAAAGAGAATGCTTGATATGCCTGTGTTCGTCATTCTAACGATTGGAATTTGAAATTCCAACGCCCTCCAATGGGCTAAGAACTTGTGTTGATAAGGTTCACTGGTTCTTCCATACCAACTGTCATTCGTAAGGTTGACAAGAAAGTGAGGTTTATTGGGGACCTTATTGAGATAGGTGCGAATAAATTGAGAGAAGAGGATCTCATAGCAAATGGCAGAGATAAACTCGGCTCCGTTTGGAAGCTTAAATTGAGTAAAGCGGGTTCCTTTGGCAAAGAAAGCTAAATTTTCTAAGACCTTAGCAAAGAGAGGATTAAAGGGCCCAAAGGGAAGGCTTTCTCCAAAGGGAATAAGAATCATCTTATGATAGAGGTCATCAAGTTCGCCTTCAGGGTTGATCAGAAAAGCCGCATTGTATTCCGTTTCAAAGTAGTAGTTATTATCATTGCCCGATTTGTCATAGCCACCAAAGAAAAGGTGGGCATTCATATTTTGTGCCGTTCTTCTCACTACACTCGGAACAAAGGCTGGGCTCAAGCGCATCATCGCACTATTGATAAGTTGGGGATAGGCTGTTTCTGGCCAAATGATAAGATCGATTTTCTCTTCAGGCTTAAGTGAACTTTGGGTTTCGTATCGACGATAGATCTCACGCATGGAACCCAGTCCACCTTTCTCACTATCGAGCTTCATAAAGTTTCCAATATTCGCCTGAACCATTCTGATGTGGGTTGTGAGCTTTTCTTCAGTCTTATTTTCTGACAGTGGATTGAGAAAGCTGATGACACTTAAAATAAGGGCAAGAGCAAGACCATAGAAATCGCGTTTACCTGTTTTTATCCAAGAGACAAAAAAGAGAATGAGAAGGTAACTTATTAAACTGTAGACTGCAGCTCCAAAGATTGGTGTTAATCCTAGAAAGGGTTTTAGCTGAAGCCAAACATGACCTATGTGGGCTGGGAATTGCTGGGGAATCATTTTTTCTAAGAGAACCAGCAAAAGCGCATAGATAAGGTTACGCGTACTCACTCCCGCTGCGAGAGATGATTTTTTTAAATTGAGCTTTCGCCATAGGAAAATAATCAAACCAAAAACAAGATAGTGGGGAACAATGATGAGAGAAAAGGCCGTTCCTAGTAAGTTATTAAAAGGAAAGGGAATATTGCCAAATTCTTTGAGGGTGTAAGGGATCCAGTAATATCCTAAGAGGCAGTAACCTAAACCAAAAAGAAGCGTGGTGATAAGAATACGTTTAAGGGTTTTCGAAGTGGCCGCAATCGGAGAGGGTTGTCCGTAGGCAAGAGGAAGCCCTAGGAGAAAAAGAAAGACTCCTAAAAATGCAAAAGGCATAAAGTGGGTGTCGCCCCAAAAAGGAAACCCTAGTGGGTAGAGTAATCCTCCGACAAAAGGAAGGAGAGCGTAGAGGACCCAAGGCTTTATATTTAATGAATTCATGAACTTATAATATCGTTTCGGGTTCTCGATTGCCAAATTCTTCTTACAAAGGCATTCTAACTCTATGTCGAATCTTGAGCCTTCCCACTCGAAAATTCATGCCCTCTACGATATTGGAACAATTTCTGAGGCGAAGGCTTGCCCAAAGTGCCATAGCGTTTTTATCTCAGAAAAAGAGTGCGAAGCTTGTGGCTTTCAATTTCATATTGACCAGTTAGGTGAGCCCTTTGGTCACAGAAGCTTTTTTAGCCTAAGAGATGAGTACCACTTTTCTTCCCCCTGGGCTTTTCGTTTTCTCGCCATAGGAATTTCGACTCCATCCTCTGTCATCCAGAAGTATCAAGGAGCTCTCGAGCGTCGTTTAAAAGTCCTTATGGAGTACTTTTCTTTGGGGGATGAAAATGAAGAGAGAAGAAGGCTCTTTTTATTTGAGGCTAAGGAACTAATTTTTGAATATTGGCTGACTCAAGGGAAACTCTCACGCGTATGGCGTAGTTTAGAACTTTTAGAGGGAAAAATTCTCTATCAGCCACTCTCTGAACTTTTAATCGAACTTGATAAAAGGGTTCATCCCAAAGACTCTTTAAAAGACCTACGTCTTATAAAGACTTGGTTTAAAGGGGCTTCTCTTGGTGGACTTTTACCCCTCACTTTTTTAGTTAAATTTCTTATAGGGAGTATTGCTGTAATTGGTGCGAGCTACCTCGCACTTCGCGTATTAACGGCTTCTTAATCTTCTATAAGTGATTTTTCCTTGTGTCTTTTGATTCTTTCTCTTGATCGCTTTCTTTTTACTTCTCACCCCAGCAACTTCTCGCTTAGTCGCAAGCACTCGTGATTTCTTGGCCTTGATATATTGAGCTGCAAAGATTTGCGCCTTA
The DNA here is from genome assembly GCA_950054155.1 of uncultured Bacteriovoracaceae bacterium. Taxonomy (GTDB): domain Bacteria; phylum Bdellovibrionota; class Bacteriovoracia; order Bacteriovoracales; family Bacteriovoracaceae. Next base: position 39,714 of record CATLOT010000023.1, on the reverse strand, counting down.
CCCGCATCGAGTCGTCCACCACTTGCACACTTGCTTGTGAGCGTCACTTCTTTCTTCGCTGATCTTTTGAGAATAGCTTTAATTTCTTCTGTACCAAGTTCTGGATATTGACTCATAAGAAGTGCTGCTGAACCAGAGACAAAGGCTGTTGCCTGACTCGTCCCTGTGAGAAAACCACTTCTGCCATTAGGAAAAGCAGAGCGAATTCGATAACCAGGAGCAGAGATATCAACGCTGCTCTTACCCCAGTTTGAAGAGTTGAGCATTTGAAGATTCTTATCATGAGCAGTCACAGTAATAATATTCTTAAGGCCATAGCTAGCCGGGTAATAAGCATTCGACTTAACATCAATATTTGATTCTTCGTTACCTGCAGCAGCGACGATGAGAATCCCTTTCTTTTCAGCTTCTTTAAGAATTTTAAGTTCTTCAAGTGCTGGCTCAGGTCCACCACCAGAGTAGTTAATAATATCGACATTCTGATCAACAGCGTACTTTAATGCTGCAATTGTTGAGTTTAAGTTATCCTGACCAGAGGCTTGAGGATTGTAGTATTTCAGAGGAAGAAGTTTTACATTGGGATAAACACTTTTGATAATGCCTGAGACGTGAGTTCCGTGCCCGTGACTATCGATAGGTTGTGTTTTACTAATTCTATTTTTAGAAAAATCAATTCCATAATTCTTCTCAGAAGTAGAACCCTCTTTGGCGATAATATTTGTCTTAAGATAAGGATGATTGGGATCAATTCCTGTATCAATAACAGCAACAATAATTTCTTTCTTCTTTTTAAAAACTTTCCAAGCAGGAATAAGATTAATTGATGATTTCGTATTGGTGGGTTCGACTCCCCAGCTGGCAAATTGAGAATCAAGATTCTTAATACTAAAAGCGATCCTCACTTTTGATTTTTTACTTTCCTCTTTTTTAAGAATTTCTTTTTGATGCTTCTTTTTAAGAACCTTATTGAGAAGGTGTTGGGGAATTCCACTATTTCTCTTCATTGATGTTTGGGCCATGGCAGGTCCGGCCATAAAGAGAGTTGCTAAGAGTAGAGGAGTTCCTAAAGTCATGGGCCTAAAAGGGGACTTTGTCTTTGTCATGGGTTAAACCTTCTCCGTTTAAAATCAATTGCGAGCTTAATGATCTCCCCCTATATAAAGCAAGGAGAAGGCCAAGTATTGCACTGTGATTTCAGAGGTTTAGACCCTTATGTAAGGGGATGTTTTGTTTAAGTCGTGGGGGGCCGTTTAAACTTTAGTCACTGAGAGTGAGGAAATCTCTGACAGTGAGGAAATGGTCCTGAGGGGCTTTCTTTGAGATGAGAATTGAGAGGTGATCATAATCCTCTAAGTTACCGCTTTTTTTGGAGAGGAGCCGAATATCATCCCTTTTGTGACCTGACTCTAGGGCGAAGGCGGTGACATCCTTTATATGGCCAAGGCAATAGTCTTTAGAGCCAGTGAGGTAAAGAGTAGGAGGAAGCTTTTGTCTCATAGCCAACTCTTGAAGATCAATGCCTCTTTCTTTGATGAGCCACCTGCGCGAGTAAACCCATCGCTGGCTCTCTTTTAAGCTCTTCTTCGTCTCTCCCTCTGGTCCCATCACACCTTTAGGAAGATAACCTTTTATCCAGAGAAAGAGAGTGCCCACCGTTAACCACATGACATCTATAAAGAAGAAGCGGTGGAAGTTAAGGACTGAGACTCTTCTCTTGCTCGCAAAGTGGATAATGGGACCTAGCTTTTTGACCCACTGGGGATTCATAAGAAGGAAGGCATTGGTGAGCACGCCGCCCCAGCTATGGGTGATTAAGCTTACTTTTAAGTTGGGATACAACTTGCGAATATGGTCCAGGGCCTTTGGCAGGTCCTCATCAAAGAACTCTAATTGGCCATAATTGGCTTGGGGGCTAATGGGAGGTGTGGACTTTCCTTTGCCCCTCATATCGAGAACGAAGCAAGGGTGGCCCGCTGCTTGTAAAAAGGGCGCGAGACCCTTGCCTTTTTTACTATAGAAGATAGAGCCATCTTCGATAGCCCCGTGGATAAAGAGAATGGGTTGCTTCAGGGCCTCTTTGACGGGGAGATGGGCGATATGAATTTTGTGACCATCACCGGTGTCAAAGTAGTCATTAACTATTTCCATAACTTAGAAAAGCTTAGCGGTATCATTCCCAGAATGCCACCCCAAAAGGATACTTTCATGGTGCGCATAGTCATTGTGTCACTAGGTAATCCTCGTCTAAATCACTGAAAGAACATTCGTTCTTTTTGGCACGGTCCTTGCTCTATATAAAAGCATCACGGAAGGGGGCTAGGAAGGCTCCATGTCTTTAGGAAGAAGGCATTTCATCACGGATTAAAGAAGCAGAACTTAGGAAGAAAATTTTATTAAAAAGCAGAATGCGGAGGCAACAATGAACACTGGATCAAAAACAAGAATGAAAAATGCAGTTAAGGGAACACTACTTTTCACAGTACTTTCACTTTTCCCTGTAGCTGTTCTTCTTGCTGGACCAGGTCCACTTACTCAAGACCACATCCAATTCCAAAAGAGACAAGAAGTTGTAAAGGAGTGGAAGGGAATGAAGCTTCAGGTGAATTCAATCTTAAAGAAAGCAGACCAGCTTAAGAATTATAGGGCCATCAATTAACCCAAGGGCAAAATACATAAAAAAAAAGCCGACTGAATAGTCGGCTTTTTTGTGTCTTCTTTTTTTAATTAGCCATGTCTGAGAAAACGGCTCTGTTCTCTTTCAGCTTCTTCAGCATGAGTAATGCAAAGATTAGTAAAAGGCTGATTCTTGAGGCGTTTAAAGCCAATTTCATCGCCACATTCCTCACATTCAGAATAGGTACCATTTTCAATTCTATGAAGGGCCTCATCAATAGAGCGTAGCTTGAGAAGTTCTCTCTGTCTCATACTGAAAGTAACCTGTTGATTGATGACGTTGTTGGCAAGATCGGCTTCATCAGGAAGATCCTCTGAGCTAACGTGAAGGTCTTCTCTTTGGTTGATATAACCACCATTGAGAATGTCTTCTTTCATCTTGATCAGTTGTGCTTTTAGTTCATCGAGTTGTGCTTTTTTCATAGCATCCTCCTTAAAATCGAATTCATTTCGCCCATAAATAGCTACCCACTATTTTATTAGACCTATTGCACGGCGCACAAGTAAAAACGACAAGGCACCATAGTGATAAGGGCAGTTTGTTTTGGGCCCAATAGGCGTCTTCTCTTTTCGGAGGATTAATAGGTTTTCTTTAGTCTTTTTTTTAAAGAAAATCATCTGTAACTTACTATAATCACGAAAGTTGTAAGAGGTAAGGTTTCGGTATTGCCAAATAAACCCTAGGAAATCCCGTTCTGTTGACCCATTTGCCCTTTTCCTTTTTCTCTGGAGCACCTAAAGTCGAGGGTATTATTTGCCTACAGAAAAGGAGCAAACATATGTCAAATAAGGCCGTAGCAGTAGGACACATACCTTCAGGTCTCTTCATTGTCTCAGTTCAGGACGGTGATAAAAAAGATGGTTACCTTGCCTCTTGGGTTCAGCAGGTTTCATTTGAACCCCTTGTTGTTGCTTTTACAATCAAGGCTGACCGCCCTGGTTATGAAGCAATTAAGTCAGGAAAGCCATTTGCTATCAATATTGTTGGAGATCATGAGACTCAATACCTCAGGCACTTCTGGTCTGGTTATGACCCAGAAAACAGCCCTTTCAACTCTATTGCCCATGAAAATGGTGAGAACGGCGGTCTCTTTATCACCGATGCTAAATCATCTATTGAGTGTAAATACCTAGAGTCTCAGGTTCCTGGTGACCACGAAGTTTTCTTTGCTGAAGTTCTCTCTTCAAAAGTTCACAGTGAAGAAGCCAAGCCCAAAGTCCATATCAGAAAGACTGGGCTCGACTACTAAATTAATTCGCGCTTTCTTTAAGGTCTCGCCAGCTTTTTCCCTGGCGGGCCTTATAATTCTTTTGAAATTTATCAACCGCCTGACGGTGTTCACGATAGGTCTTAGAAAAGACATGGGTTCCATCATTTTGTGACACGAAGTAGAGAAACTGGTGTTGAGCGGGGTTGAGGACAGCCTTTATGGATTCAAGGCCCGGGTTAGAAATGGGGCCTGCCGGCAGAGCTGGGATTTTATAAGTGTTGTAGGGGGTTTTCTCGAGGAGATGGCGTTTTCTAAGATTGCCATTAAATTGTTCATAGATCCCGTAGATTGTCGTTGGGTCGCTTTGGAGTCGCATCCGTTTTTTGAGGCGGTTTACAAATACACCTGCAATCTGAGGGCGTTCAAAAGAAGCACCTGTTTCCTTTTCAACGACGCTCGCTAGAATAACCACTTCATGTTTATTTAAATTGAGGGGAGCTTTAGAGAAATCAAGGTCTTCTGTTCTTCGCTTAAAGACATCGACCATGGCTTTGATAACATCCTTAGCTTTTGATTGAGGGGTAAATTTATAAGTCTCAGGGTAGAGGTATCCCTCGGCGCGCTCTCCGTCTATTCCGAGTTCACGAGCAAATTGAGGGTCTTTTGCCAAACGGATAAACTCTTGAGCACTTTCAATGATTTTATCTTTTTCAAGGATTTGAGCGATCTCAAAGAGATTCTTTCCCTCGGGAATCGTGACTGAATTTGTAATGCTTTGACCATTGAGGAGAGTATCGAAGATTTCAAGCATATTGGAGTCAGTCTTTATCTCAAAGCGACCAGCTTTGAACTTGGTCATATAACCATTGACCTGAGCATAGCGATGAAAAATTTTAGCACTACTAATAAGACCTTTTGAATGAAGTCGTCCATTAATCTTAGAGAATCCTTCTCCAGGCTTAACTTCAAAGACGATAGGCTCGCCGGTATATTCCCATACACTAATTTTGTAATAGACCATAACTGCGGCCATCGACATGGCCATAGCAGGAGCAGCTAAAACAAAGAGCCACCAATACTTTTTCATAGAATACTCACTTTATTTAATAACCTGCTCTTGCAGGAATTGTTCTATTATAATCGCAGCTGAGAGAGCATCAATCTTTTGAAGATCGACTTTAAAATCAAAGCGGGGATCACTTTTCATGCGCTCTTGAGCTTCGTAGGTGCTTAAGGTTTCATCTTGAAAGTATAAAGGCATATTTTCAAGGTAGGCACTTAGACTTTCTCCAAATTTCTTGACCTTAAGAGTCATTGTGGACTCTGTACCGTCGGTGAGGTGAGGGAGGCCAAGGATGATGATATCAACGGCTTCCTCTTCCACTATTTTCTTAATTTCTTCTTTAGGATCGGCAACTTGCGAGGCAACGATTCTACCGTGGAGAAAGGGGAAGGGGTCGCGACCGACAGTGAAGAGCGAGAGACCGATAAATTTCTCACCATAGTCGATCCCCAAGAGCGTTTGTCCGCGCACTTCTTCTTCTTTAATACCTTCTTGTTCTCTTGACATAAAAAATCCTTAGGATAATATTACCCTATTCCTAACCGAAAAACCCATAAGGCCTTGGCAAAAGCTTCTGCTTCATTGGGAAACCAATATCATCAAATTTATTCAATTTTCAAAAAATAGTAGAAAATTAAGAGGAATTAGAACTACACATCATCTATCGATAATAATCAAATAACATTCATTTTTAAGAGGGGTTAAACCTAATGCATCTCAACGATTTAAGAGAAATGGAAATTAAAAAGCTCAATAAACTTGCGACTGAGCTTAAAGTAGAAAACTCAAGTGCTATGAAAAAGCACGAAGTTATTTTTGCTGTACTTAAGGCAAAAGCAAATAACGACGAGCAAATCTTTGGTGGTGGAGTTCTCGAAATTCTTCCCGATGGATTTGGTTTCCTTCGCTCTCCTGGTTATAACTACCTTCCTGGTGCCGATGATATTTACGTGAGTCCAAGTCAAATTCGTCGCTTTGGTCTTAAGAAAGGTGATTCTATTGAAGGTGAGATTCGCCCGCCAAAAGATGGTGAAAGATATTTTGCCCTTCTGAAAGTAAGTACTGTTAATGACCAGACTCCTGAGCAGCATAAGAAGACAGTTCTCTTTGATAACCTCACTCCTCTTTATCCAGAAAGAAAAATCAATCTTGAATCAAAGCCCACAAATTACAGCACAAGAATAATTGACCTCTATGTCCCTCAAGGCTTTGGTCAAAGAACTCTTATCGTTGCCCCTCCAAAAGCAGGTAAGACAGTTCTTCTTCAAGATATTGCTAATTCAATTACAGATAATCATCCAGAGTCGGTACTGATCGTTCTTCTGATTGACGAGCGTCCAGAAGAAGTTACCGATATGAAGAGAAATGTTAAAGCAGAAGTCGTTTCTTCTACTTTTGATGAACCGGCCAACCGTCACGTTCAGGTTGCGGAAATGGTTCTTGAGAAGGCCAAGCGTCTTACAGAAGCCGGAAAAGATGTTGTTATCCTTCTGGATTCAATCACTCGTCTTGCTCGTGCTTATAACACCGTTGTTCCTCCATCTGGTAAGATTCTCTCTGGTGGTGTTGATTCAAATGCTCTTCATCGTCCAAAGAGATTCTTTGGTGCTGCTCGAAATATTGAAGAGGGTGGTTCTCTTACTATTATTGCCACTGCTCTTATTGATACAGGTTCAAGAATGGATGAGGTTATCTTTGAAGAATTCAAAGGTACGGGTAACTCTGAAATTCAACTTGATCGTAAGCTTCTTGAGAAGCGTATTTTCCCCGCTCTTGATATCAATAAGTCATCTACTCGTAAGGAAGACCTCCTTATGGAAGATAATGACCTTGCAAGAGTGTATGTTTTAAGAAAAGTTCTTCACCCCATGAACACGATCGATGCGATGGAGTTCATGCTTAGTCGTATTACCAAGACTAAAACTAATGGTGAGTTCCTCGATTCAATGAACGGATAAGGATAAGCATGTCCATCTTTAATAAGCTTGATGCTGTTGTCGATCGCTTTGACACCCTAACTGAGAAAATGGGTGATCCCACTCTCTATGAGAGGCAAGAGGAATATCAAGCGATCACAAAAGAGCGCGCCAATCTTGAAGATATTGTCGCCGCCTACAAAGAATATAAGCAGATCAAAGCTGATGTTGAGGAAGCCAAAGAAATTCTGAAAAACGAGAAAGACGAAGATATGCGAGAGATGGCCAAGGAAGAGCTCTCTGAAAAAGAGAGCGAAATTCCTGGGCTTGAGGAGCGCTTAAAGCTTCTTCTTCTCCCTAAAGATCCTCTTGATGATAAGAACGTTATCGTTGAAATCAGAGCAGGGGCTGGGGGTGATGAGGCTTCCATCTTCGTTGGTGACGTCTACCGCATGTACAATAACTATTGCCGCTCGCTTGGTTTTAAGACAGAGGACATCTCGGTGTCAGCTGGAGATGAAGGCATGAAAGAAGTCATCTTCTCTGTCTCTGGCGACAAAGTTTACTCAAAGCTTAAGTATGAGTCTGGGGTTCATCGTGTTCAGCGAGTACCCAAGACTGAATCTCAGGGAAGAATCCATACATCAACGATTACGGTAGCCATTCTTCCAGAAGCTGATGAGATTGATTTCAAACTCGACCTCAATGAAGTTCGAATTGACGTATACCGCTCCTCTGGAGCTGGTGGACAGTCCGTTAACACAACTGACTCTGCTGTTAGGGTTACTCATATTCCAACAGGAGAAGTTGTGTCCTGTCAGGATGAGAGATCACAGCTTAAAAATAAAGATAAAGCTTTAAAGATTCTTGCTGCCCGTATCTTTGATAAAATCGCCCAAGCTAAGGCTGATAAAGAGGCGGCTGAAAGAAAAGGCCTTGTAGGGACAGGTGATCGTTCAGAGAGGATTCGTACTTATAACTATCCTCAAGGGCGTTGTTCAGACCACCGTATTGGGCTAACTCTTTATAGTCTTGATAAAATTATGGAAGGTGACCTGGGTGAAGTTATTGATGCCCTTATCGCCCATAATCAAGCAGAGCTTCTTAAGGGACAGGAAGACTAGAAAGGAGTCAGGGTTTATCAAAGAGGCCATTGAGAACTTCTATCGTGATAATCCTGGAAACTGGCGTGCTTCCTACCCTGGGCTTTCAGCAAAGAGGCTGCTCTTTGAGTACGAGTCTTTTCTTGGTCATTTTCAAAGCACCACAAGCCCAGGGCAACATCAAGAACAAAACCAAACCATTTGGAAGAGTTTTAAACAGCTTCTCATCGATGGAGTGCCCCTTCAGTACATAAGCCATCAAAGTTATTTCTATAATAGTGAATTCTATGTGGATGAGAGGGTTCTCATTCCCCGCCAAGAAACGGAATTGCTTGTTGAGCAGGCTATTAAAGAAGTGAATACTCACTCTCAAGAGACGATTGAAATTGCAGAAGTGGGGGTGGGCCCAGGAACAATTGCCCTTTCCCTGCTGCAAGAAATTGAAAATAAAACGGTCACTTACTACGCTAGTGATTACTCAAAAGATGCGCTGGAAGTTTTTAAAATTAATCACTTCAAGCTTGGGTTTAAAATATCAAGTAAGCACCAAATAAAAGTCGACCTCAGAGATCGCCTTTCTGACTTTGAAAAGAGGGTTGATATTATTCTCTCAAATCCTCCTTATATCAAAACGAAAGCAGATAAGGCGGGTGTTCATCATCAAGTGCTTCTTCATGAACCTCATGAAGCTTTATTCATTGATGATGATATTTACGATAAATGGTTTGAGGACTTTTTTAACCAATGTTTTAATAGTCTCAAGGAAAATGGTGTCTTTCTGATGGAAGGGCATGAAGATCATCTTCAAAAACAAAGAGAACAATTAGAAAAAATATTTAATAAAGAAGCTAAGTTGATCCAAGACTTAACACAAAGAGATCGCTTTCTTCTTATAAGGAAATAATATGGATAAGTTAAAAGTAAATGGCCCCACGGGACTTAAAGGTGAAGTTAGTATTTCAAAAGCAAAGAATGCTTATCTTCCTATCTTGGCCGGAGCTCTTCTCGCTGAAGGTATAGTTACTTTTAAAGAAGTGCCAAATCTTCGCGATATTAGAACAATGAATAAGCTCCTTGAGCACTTAGGTGTTGAGATTGAGCAAGTTGAAGACGGTACTTTTACTTATCAAACGCAAAAGCTAAAAACCCATGAAGCTTCCTATGAACTTGTTAAAACCATGAGAGCTTCAATATGTGTTCTTGGACCACTATTAAGCCGTTTTAAGAAAGCACGGGTCAGTCTTCCTGGAGGCTGTGCCATTGGAACTCGTCCTATCGATCTTCATCTTAAGAATTTAGAAAAAATGGGCGCAGAAATTACGATTGAAGGGGGCTATGTTGAAGCTAAGGTGGACCGTTTAAAAGGAGCTCACCTGACTCTTGATTTTCCTTCCGTTGGTGCCACTGAAAATCTTATGATGGCCGCAACCCTTGCTGAGGGCACGACAGTTATTGAAAATGCAGCACTTGAGCCTGAAATTACAGATCTTGGTCACTTCCTCCAGGCCATGGGGGCTAAAATAGAGGGACTTGATTCTAAGTCTATTACCATCCACGGAGTAGACTCTCTAAGAGGTTGTGAGTATACGGCCATAGGTGATCGTATCGAAGCAGCCACCTATATTATCGGCGGACTTATGAGCCAGTCAGAGATTAAAGTTAATAACTTCAATCCGGTTCACCTCGATGCTGTTCTTGAGAAACTAGAGCAGATGGGGGCTAAGCTAGAAAGAGGAGAGGATTGGGTAAAGGTCTCTCCCTCAAAAATTGTCGGGGGAGAAATCGATACAGCTCCTTATCCAGGTTTTCCAACAGACGTGCAGGCCCAAATGGTCGCTCTGGCCACGCAGGCAGAGGGAACTTCCATTATTACTGAGCATATTTTTGAAAATCGTTTCATGCATGTTCCTGAGCTTCAGCGAATGGGTGCAGATATTCGTATCAAAGGAAATTCGGCCATTGTTAAAGGTGGTGCTCCCTTAAAAGGTGCTCCTGTGATGTGTACTGACCTTCGCGCTTCCGCTGCCCTTGTTCTTGCCGGATTCTGTGCCGAGGGAGTCACTGAGGTTCAAAGGGTTTATCACCTTGATCGTGGTTATGAGAAGATTGGTGAAAAGTTTGCAGGTCTTGGTGCGACTATAGAAAGGGTAAAAGAATAATCTTAAAGGTGGCCATATGAGTGATTGTCTCTTTTGTAAATTTGTCTCTGGGGAACTCAAAACGGATATTGTTTTTGAGAATGATCAGGTCCTAGGCTTTAAAGATATTTATCCTCAAGCAAAAGAGCACTATCTCTTCATCTCAAAGAAGCACACCGAAAATATCAATGAAATGATGAGTAGTGATAGCGAGGGAGTTCTCGCTGTTTATGCGGCCATTAAAGAGTTTACCACTGAAGCAGGTCTCTCTGACACTGGTTTTCGGGTGGTCACGAATCTAGGGCGCGATGGAGGGCAAACCATTTTCCATACTCACTTTCATGTCTTAGCAGGAGAGGCCTTAGGCTCTTTTGGCTCATAGAGTAAAGCTCTAGACAATCTATTGTCAGAAATCCCATTTATCCCTAATATTAGCTTAGTTAAAATTATTATTTTAAGGAGAGGGTATGAAGGTAAAAGCGGCTGTTGCTTGGGGTCCTAAGCAACCACTAACGATTGAAGAAGTTGATCTCGAAGGTCCAAAGAAGGGTGAGGTTCTCGTTAGAATCGTTGCTACTGGAGTTTGCCACACTGATGCCTATACTCTCAGTGGTGCTGACCCAGAAGGTCTTTTTCCCGTTATCCTCGGTCATGAAGGCGGTGGCGTTGTAGAGGCCATCGGTGAAGGTGTTACCAGTGTTGAAGTCGGCGACCATGTGATTCCTCTTTACACCCCTGAGTGTGGTGAGTGTAAGTTTTGTACATCTGGTAAAACCAATCTCTGTCAGAGAATTCGTGAAACCCAAGGAAAAGGTTTAATGCCTGATGGGACATCTCGTTTCTCAAAAGATGGAAAACCTATCTATCATTACATGGGAACATCGACATTTGCAGAATACACCGTACTTCCCGAAATTAGCTTGGCAAAGATCAGTAAAGAAGCACCCCTTGATAAAGTCTGCCTCCTTGGTTGTGGTGTTACAACGGGTATTGGTGCTGTTTTAAATACCGCGAAGGTAGAGGAAGGCGCGACTGTTGCTGTGTTTGGACTTGGAGGCATTGGTCTCTCTGTTATTCAAGGGGCCAAGATGGCTAAGGCCGGTAAGATTATTGCCGTCGATATCAATGAAGATAAGTTTAAAATGGCCGAGCAATTCGGAGCTACTCATTTCGTAAACCCTAAGAAATACGATAAACCTATCCAAGAAGTTATTGTTGAAATGACAGATGGGGGAGTTGATTATTCATTCGAATGTGTTGGAAACGTCGACCTTATGAGGTCAGCTCTTGAGTGTGCTCATAAGGGATGGGGCGAGTCTATCATTATCGGTGTTGCTGGTGCTGGTCAGGAGATTTCAACAAGACCCTTTCAGCTGGTTACAGGACGTGTTTGGAAAGGGTCTGCCTTTGGTGGCGTAAAAGGAAGAACAGAGCTTCCGGGCTACGTAGAGAAGTATATGGGAGGAGAGATTAATCTTGATGACCTCGTTACTTTCAAAATGCCACTTGAAAAAATTAATGAAGCATTCGATCTTATGCACGAAGGTAAGAGTATCCGCTCAGTCATTGAGTTTTCCGAGCAATAGGAGGCACAATGGAAGTCAGAAAAAAGCATAAGAGTTTTGGAGGGGAGAGTGTCTTTGCAAGCCACTCTTCTCATGCAACTTCAACGACAATGAGCTTCTCTTATTTTAAACCTCAAGAAGAAGTCGATTCCGCAATCATTTGGCTCTCGGGCTTAACTTGTACTGAAGAGAACTTCATTACAAAGGCTGGAGTTCAGTCTCTTCTTGCCGGAACGAAGACGATGATCATTTGTCCTGACACTTCTCCGCGAGGACTTGATATAGAAGGAGCCGATGAGAGCTATGATTTTGGCAGTGGCGCCTCCTTCTACGTCAATGCGACACAAGCTCCTTATCGTGAAAACTACCAAATGGACGATTACATCACTAAAGATATCGTCTCATTGATTAAAGAGGAGTTTGGTATCGGGAAGATAAGTATCATGGGCCACTCCATGGGAGGTCATGGTGCTCTTGTTCTTGGTCTTAGAAACCCTGAAGTCTTTCGCTGTATTTCTGCGTTCTCTCCCATCGTAAACCCGATGAATTGTGACTGGGGTAAGAAAGCTCTTAAAGGCTATTTAGGCGAAGATCAATCGTCTTGGAAGGAATATGATGCTTGTGAGCTTATTAAGAGTGGCAAGAAACATGACCAGACGATCCTTATTCATCAAGGCCTTGCCGATGAATTCTATCCTTCTCAGCTACTCACAGAGAATCTTGAAGAGTTCTGCAAAGAAGCCGGCCAAGAACTACAGTGTCAAAAGCGAGAGGGATACGATCACAGTTACTATTTTATTAGTACTTTCTTAAATGATCATATCCAACATCACTTAAAGTATCTTAAGTAATTTAAATTTACTGGAGCCCTTCAAAGAGACAGTTGAGAGCTGCTCTTTGAAGTGGAGTCAGGTCAAAGAGGTTTGCCATTATAATAGCAGGACTTTCTTTTACCATAACAAGAAAGACAGCCTCGCCCGTTTCACGGTTCCAAGAGTAAACTTCAAAAGGCTTAGCAAATTTACCTTCGTAGTTCTTAAAAAGGGCTTCGCCTAATTCTTTATTTTCACTTGGGTTGGGCTTTGATGTTCCCTCAACGACAACTCTAATGAGTTGGTTCTTTTCATTCTCTTTTTCCGCTTTTTTCAGATGATTATAAGCAAGAGTCAGTGTGGTGGCACCAAGGTTTGAGCGCAGTGTATGCCACAACTCTTCAAAGAAGGCCGTTCTGTCATTTGGGAACAGTCCTTTGAGGTGCTCAAGATTAGCAAACATATTCTCAACAAGATTGAGGTTATTGCGAATGGTCCAGCTCGTATAAATATTCTTGGTCAGCTCTAAAGCTTCCTCTTTTCCTAGGGAGTCAAATTGATCAACACTCATTTGTTCAGAAGCAATCGTCTTAATAGGAGCATAGCGCTGAGTTTTAGAAAGTTTCTCTTTTAGTTCATCAGACTCAAGAAGTTCTTTAGGAAGGATGATGCCGTGAAGATCCTTGCTATCAAGATCTTCAAGCTCAAAGATCTGAGGCTTACCTACACTGTCCTCTGAGTACTGTTGATAGAGAACTTGAGATTCATTCTTAACGTAGGCAATTGATAGCTCCATGATGCTCCTTCCAATCGAAAATAGTTGAGTGTTGCGTTTTGTTATTTTATCGAGGGCATGGGCCATTGAAAAGGTTTCTTTTGCCCGCTTTAGTGCCCTAGGAGTAAGTTTGGTAAAATGATTTCATGTATTTAAAGCGATGCGTAATTTCTCTTTTTCTGATGCTGAGCCCTGTAATGGCCCAGGACGAGAAAATATTTCGCGAGCTATTTCTCTATGCCGATCAAGAAAAGGCCAAGCAAAAAGAAGAGAAGGTTTATCGCTTAAAGGCACGTTCTAATCGCCACTACCTCGATATGACAGGGGATGATCGACCCGAGAGTCTCTATACGGCCAAGCAAGACGGTGAGGACTGGATTTATCTTTTCGATAATAAAGGTCGTCAGGCTTTTCGTTACTTGATCCAAGCCCATGGAGCATGGTCACGTTTATTTCGTATTCAAAAGAGGACTCTTAGTAAGACGACGGATGCCTATCTTCTCTATTTCTATGAAGGGGTCACTCGTTACCTTAACTTTAAAGGAACTTCACGGCTTTATCTTTTGACCATTGATAATAAGGACCTTAAGACCGCGAGTGTTTATAAAGGGCCTGTTCTTTGGGATGAGACACGCGACTTTCGGGATCACTATCATCAACGTAAATATGAAGTGAGTCTTTTCGATCTCGATCATGATTACATTAGAGAAGTGATTGTGAAGTATGGCAGGATGAGCCGAGTCTATAAGTATCTCGGCTCAGGCAAATGGTATAACCCTGATGATCAAGAAGCTTTAGAAATGTGATCTTTCTTCGCTTGTTCCTCTCTCTTATTTCTTTCCGAGAGAAGGTCGACCGTATTGTCATGATGGGGATAATTCTCTCCCGTCGATCCATGCTCGGCCATCTCATGTCCTTCAAGTCCTTTCATCACTGAGTACCACAGAATAAAGGGAAGGGTGAGGAGGCTAAAGAGGAAAGCATAAGTCGGCCATGATTTCTTTTGAGAAGTCGTATTAGTAATAAGGTCTTTCTGGGCGGGCTCTCTCGTTGTAATGAGACCGGTGTTTTGAACGGTAAGGCTGTCTTGGCGCCAATCAAAACCGGGATCAGAAGCGGGATCAACCTCTTTGTATTCTTTAATACTAATGCCACGAATAGGTTCAACTGCCGGAGCACGTCCAAAGGCCGCAGTAGTAAGAGAAAAGAGAAGGATAAAAAAGATTGATTTCATTGAGAGTCTCCGAGTAGTTCTTAAGAGGAAGATTCCGTTTAACTCTTCTTCGGTACTATTTTACCTTAAATTAAGTCTACTATGTCAGTGGGTTAAAATTTCTTTGCTAGCCAATAACCAGCTTCATATGTTGATCAACAGCAATTATTTGCCCTAATTCCATTGGAATCCAAATATTCTCACCACTTAGGGGCTCACTCGAGAATATTAAATGGTTGATAAAACCACTCTGAGAGGGGGCTTCACACTCAGGAGAAAAGGAAGGGCAATTCTCTCGATCGCCACATTTTGTTTTATAGGTGGAGTAATAGAGGTTCTTACCTCCCTGATACCCAAGCATAACCTTTCCATTAGTGAGAATAAAAGTGTAGTAAGTGGCGTCAGGTCCAGAGTCATCTTTCGGCGCTTTGATGCCAGCAATTCTTTCAAGCTCTGCTAGAGCTTCTAGAATCACCTCACTTAAAAGCTTGGCATCGATTCCTTTTTCATCAAGTTCAAAGCGTGTCGCCATGTGAGAGAGAAGAAAGTAGAAAATAACTTCGCTGTCAGTATCACCAAGAATAAAGCGTCTAAACTGAGGTGAGACATGGGCGAGGACAGTCTCTCTTTTGATATCAAAGTCTGTAATGTTGCCATTATGAGCAAAGATCCAGTTTCCAAATTGGAAGGGGTGAGTGTTGAGAATATTATTGTCCCCAATCGTCGTCTTTCGAATATGAGCGACGACAGTTTGAGAGCTCACAACACCACTTACTCTTTTAAAGATTTTATCGCCGATAGCAGCTTTTGCTGACTTCACCACATGCGGACTATTTTGAACGTAGTAAGCAACACCCCATCCATCAGGATGGTCATTACTTTGTAGTCCTAGTGCGTTCTCTGCCTCGACAAGACTCGAGTGGACCTGACTGTAAATGACGGAACGAAAGCCAAATAAGCGACACATATGATCACTTATTCGGCTTAAATTTACAGATCCTTAACTTATTTTTGGATTCTATCAATTAAGGCATTAGCAAGCTCTCGTATTTCTAACTCTTTAGCCTCAATGTCTTCTAGCCAGGCTTCACCCATACAACGAGCTTTTACATATCTTGTATTGATCAAGGTCGCAATATACACAATCGTAACAAACATCATCCTCATGGCCCAATCGCGTTTCTCCTCAGGGACATCGGTTCCAACCTCTTTGGTGATAACCTTGAAGAGAGCTTCACCACCAGGAGGGCCAAACGATTCAATCTTTGATTGATTCTTAAGCATCTCTTCATCGGGACAAAGATGATCTGAAAGAATCAACTTGAATGAATTAATGAGAATTGTGCCATTCTCAGAGAAGAGGCGATACATCTCATAGGCAATATCTGAAACTGTAATGTCTTCTCTTTCACTGATGAGAGTAAGTTCTTTGGCAATCCAATCGTAATTGTACTCATGAATCTCGTGGTAGAGGTTGAGCTTATTCTTGAAGTGGTAATTAATCGCTGCAACATTAACATCTGCAGCATTAGCAAGGTCTCTGACGGAAACACCGTCAAAGCCTTGCTTAGAGAAAAGTTCGTTCGCTACTGCAAGAATCTTAGACTTTGTATCGGTCACTTCGATGTGACTATTTGTTAAATTAACCATGATGAGCTCCTATTTAACTTCCAGACTTTCGCCCAGTTGCATATCGTTCTTTGGTTTTCTTTTAACCACGCGAGAAGCAAGAGAGACGAAGTCTTCGTTTATAGCATAGGCACAAGGCACCCATACAAGAGTAAGAATTGTTCCTGAAGTAAGTCCCCATGCCATAGCAAGAGTCATAGGAACAAGCATTGCATCCGTCCCACCAATTCCATAAGCAGTAGGGATGAGTCCACTAATTGTTGTGAGTGAAGTTACAAGTACTGCCTTAAGTCTAAGACCTGAAGCCTTTACTAAAATTGTATGAAGATCAAGTTTGCCTTCATCTCGCATCTGATCAATGAACGAGATAAGAACGATACCAGAGTTAACAATAATACCGCCTAGACCAATAATACCAATCAAGGCCAGAAAACTGATAGGACGCTGGTGGAGATAAAAGGCAATAGAAAACCCAAGGAGACCTAGAGGAATCGTAGTCATGATAATGATAGGTCTTAAAAATGAACGAAAGAGGAAAACGAGCAGAGCAAAGATACCAATTAAACTGAGGTTAAGAGCATCAGCAAGTGATTCCATTGATTCATTTGTACTTTCTGCGACACCACCAAAGATAAGTGAAACCGATGGGTAGTCGCCACTGTACTTATTGTAAAGCTCTTCAAGCTTTTTGTTAGCAACTTGGGCGGTAATAAACTCATCGTTAACATTACCAGTCAGAGTTTTACTTCGTTTGTAATCGAATCTCTTAATTTGTGGAGCACCTTGAACTTCTCTGAATTTAGCAATGGAACCAAGGGGGACGAGGTTACCTTTGTTGTCCATGATCATGAGAGAATCGAGATCTTTTACGTTCTTTCTAAAAGGCTCTTTAAAGCCTACCATGAGATCCACGTCTTTGTTGTCGAGAGTCACTTCAGAGACAATAAGACCTGCTATAGCAGCACGGACTGTCGTTCCAATACTGTCAACGCTAAGGCCAAGCTGATCAGCTTTGATGTAATCGATATCGATATAGACCTCATTGTCTCCTAGAACATCGTCTGTTTTAAGATCACTGATTCCTTTTACTTGAGAAAGGTCAGCCGTGATTTTTCCGATGAGGGCGTCGAGATCGTCAAAAGAGTTTGAACGAAAGGTTGCTTCAATATCATTACCAACTGGAGGACCGTTGATTTGTGCTTCAAATGAGACATTGAATGCGTAAGGCTTCCAATCAATAGCGCGGAGCTTTTTAAGGCCATCAATGTGGGTGAGGTTGTTCTTCGCCTCCTCTGTTACATAAATAGTGGCCATACCGACATTGTTACCATCTTTTGCTTTAGGGTCGTTGGGTTGTACTTTTGAAGACCCCGCTCTGGCAACGATATGAGCAGCATCTTCACCCATCGCTTTTTTAATGTCAGCACTTAATTTTTCAAGGGCATGATTGGTTTGCTCAAGTCTTGTACCATTTTCCATATCAACACGTGCGATATAAATCTCGGTTTGATCTGGTGGAAATAAAATGAACTTATTAGCACCAACCATAAGGAAAACACTGACACCAAAACTAACAAAGAAACCAACGAGCATGAGGTAACGGTGGCGAACTGACCAGTCCATGAGACCTTCGAACTTATCTTGAAAGCCTTCAAACCAATCTTTCTTTTGCCCCTCTTCAACTTCTTTAACTTTCCCACCACCGAGAACGAGGCGCATGGGAAGGAGGAAGAATGATTCAACCAAGGAGGCAAGGAGAGAGATTGTCACAACAATGGGGATAAACTTAATAAACTGACCCATAATCCCTTTTGTTACTAGCATGGGAAGAAAGGCTGAAATTGTCGTAAAAGCAGTTGCTGTAATAGGGAGCCATAGGGTTTGAATTGACTCAAGGGCAGCTTCAAGTGGAGTGCGTCCTTCATGCTGAAGGCGAACATAGTTTTCTGCGATAACAACTGAGTTATCAACAAGCATCCCAAGAGCAATGACAAGAGCAAGAATGGTAATCGCGTTAAGGTTCATGTCATAGTTTGGCATCATTCCGACAGTTGCCATAATAGCTAGCGGGAGTGAAATCGATGCCATAAGACCAATCTTTCCTGGAAGGAATATAAAAAGGAAAATAATGACAAGAAGAAGACCACTAATCGCATTAGAGGCCAGGACATCAAGACGATTCGCAACCTTACTAGACTCATTATTATAGACACTGAAGGTGTAGTCCTCACCGTAGCGTTTTCTAAAGCTTTCAAGTTTGTTTTCAATCGCATTCACAAGTGTAATGGTATCAGTACCGCCCTTCTTACTAACGGTAATAAGAGTCGCTTCTTGACCGTTGTAACGAGTTCGTACGGTTATCTCCTCTTCTGAATCTTCAATCTTGGCAATGTCTTTTAAGTAGACTTTCTGACCAGAGAAGTTTGAACGAATAAGGATATTTTCAAGTTCCTCAGCGTTATTAATCTTTCCTTCAAGACGAAGAAGTTTTTGAGTATCTGCTTCTTTGAGATTTCCTCCTGGAACATTCACGTTACGTGATTGAATCTTTCCAATAACTTCTCTGACGCCGATGTGGTATTCATTGAGTTTGGGGTAATCAAGACGAATCTGAAAGCGGCGAGGAGCAAAGCCAGTAAGGCGTGCTTCTTTAACCATTTTATTGTCTTCAAATTCTTCCTTGAGAGCATCAGCGATAAGATCGCGTGCTCTTCCTTCGTTAGGCCCAATAACGGCAACTTCAAGAACTGGGAATTCTTCTGACTTTATTTCAGTGTAAACAGGATCGTCGATAAGGTCTGGTGGTAAATCGCTGACGCCATCGACAGCCCTTTGAAGATCTGCCATAACTTCATCAACATCGTCGACATTATCCATGTCTGCCCTAATGAAGATATTAGAGAGGCCGGCTTGTGAGACCGATTTCACGTCTTTGATACCTGAGACTTCTCGAATTTTATCTTCAATGGGTTTTGTAATTTTTGTCTCGATATCCTCTGCGGATGCACCATCATAGTGAGTGGTGACAAAGGCTTGAGCAAAGTCAACAGTGGGGTAGGATTCAGAGTTCATTTTCCCAAGACCTTGTATTCCTAAAATAAGGAGACCAAGAGTAAGGACAATAGTGAACTTAGAATTATCAATAAAAAAGTGAGCTATATTTCTCATAATAAATTCCTAGGAATTAAATATTGTTTAAGGAACAAGGGGTTTGAGTATAAACACTAAGGTAATCAAAGAGTGTGTTAATCACTGTCAGCTTGGTTCTAATCTCATCAAGGTTTGACTGAAGATAAGAGTCCTGCTCTTGAACAAGTTGCTCAACAGTAAGCCTCGCTTGATTATATTTCTTCTTAGAGGTTTTAAGAGACTGACCTAAGAATTTAGTGTTTTGCTGCTGATTTCGAATCATTTCTCTGAGAAGGCTAACTTGTCTTACCGTCTGCGTGTGGTAGGCCTTGATACGGGCCATCTCTCTTTGCTTTTGAGAACGATAACGGAGCTTGGTTGCTTTATTGAGAATTTCTCTGGTGGTCTTTTTCTTACTTTCAAGGGGAATGCTTAAGGTCAGACCAACTGCAAGATTATCTCTACCATCGTCCCCAAGGTCCGATAGTGAGTCACTTCTTGAATTAGAGCGACCCTTTAAACCAAATTCAGACTGAAACTCTACATCGATATCGTCATAACTATTGTTAATTTTCTCTTCAAGGTCTTCTTTCTTAGAGAGCATTTCAACAATCTCATCATAGTGGGTGTTCTTTAAAGGTGGGGCACCTTCACTGGCAATGGTTGCGGTACAGGCCAGAACCTTTCCAATTGTATCTTCGATGCTGTAAGGCTTGAGCTTAATTTCTTTTAATGAAACGTGAGGAAGAAGTTCTTTGAGCTGTTGAACAATTGACTCTTTTTCATATTGAAGAGAAATAATATTGGCTTTACGAGCACTGAGTTGAGATTGGTACCTCGCAACTTCCCCTTCATCAGCAATATTATTTTTAAATCTTCTTTGAGCTTCTTTCACTTGTTTTTCACTTGTTTTGATAAGTGCTCTCGAGATCTTTAAGGCTTCTTCATTGGCGACCATACTCCAGTAAATCTTACGAAGAGAGTTTTGAAATGTTGCAAGAGCAATTTCTTTTTCCCACTTTGCTTGCTCGCTATTGGCGCGTGCTCTTTCAAGCTGGCTCTTAGTGCGACCTGAAATAAGATCTTTCCAAAGATTAACCCCGAGAAGAACGCTAACACCAGTTGTGGAGGCATCTCTCACAAAGTTGTTGGAAAACTGATCTGTAAAACCTCTAAGCCCTACAGAGACACCATTGGTAAAACCACGAGTTACCTTAACTTCGTAATTTGTCGTTGGACTCGTCACAGGGATAAAGGTCGCAAATTGCTTCTCATCTGTTTTGTAGTAGTTCCCACTCGCTTCAAGACTTGTATTAAAGCGGTCATCAATCTGACTCTCTTCAATCTTTGCCCCGTAGAGAGTTGCATTGATTTGATCAATAGTAGGTGGGTTTTCTTTGAGACTTTCCTTGAGAAAAGCTTCGTCAATGAAGATCGTATCTTCCTTACTTTGTGCACTTGCCGATAAGGACAGGAACATCAGAGCGCATAGAAGAAGCGAATTATTGAAGAACATAAATAATCCTTTTTTAAACAATTGTTTGAATTAAACACTTGTTTAATATAGGACTATTTCACATTTAAAACAAGTGTTTTAAATGGATTTAAGTTGTTGAATTTGTTATCTTCTACCTTTTTTCTAATTCGAGTTTTTCGTATAGCGTTAGTAAGTGCTCTTCTTTTTCTTCAAGTTTGAGCGAGAGTTGGCCCAACTTTTCAACGCTCTCAGGGTTTGATTGAAGGGCCCCAAGTTCGTTAATAAGGCCCTCAATCTTTCCAATTAGCGCTTCTGTTTGTTCGATTTCAGCTTCTAGCTTAGAAGTGTCTTTGGGTTTTGTGGGCTTTGGGTTTTCTTCAGGGGCTTTGGGGATATTCTTAGTGCTCTCTTTAGCATGATCCTTGAGGATAACTTTCTCAAGGGCTTTTGCTTCAAGGTATTCTTCTGCTTGTTCATAGCCACCTTCAAAGGTTTCTAATATGCCGTTCTCTAAAACGAACAGGCGGTTAGTGACATTTTTAAGAAAGGCACGGTCGTGACTAATGAGAATGATGGAACCCTTAAATTGATCGAGTGTCTTTTCAAGGATGATCTGAGTTTCAAGATCGAGATCATTTGTCGGCTCATCAAATATCCAAATATCGGCGGGCTTTTTAAGATTAAGAGCAAGTTGAAGGCGGTTTCTCTCTCCTCCTGAGAAGGTTGAAAGGGGGCGGTGAATTTCGCCTCCATCAAAGAGGAAGGATTTAAAGTAACTCATCACATGTTGAGTGCCACCTCCTGGTAGAGAGACTTGATCGGTGCCATCACCTAATAATTCATAAGGTGTTTTCTCTAGAGGAAGTTCATCTCTCATCTGAGAGAAGAGACAAACTTCAAGGTCTGGAGCCCGCTTAATTTTTCCTTCACTGGGGGCGAGTGCACCTGATATTAATTTAAGAAGAGTTGTTTTACCTGTTCCGTTTGGACCAATAAGTCCTATTTTATTACCTCTATAAACATCAAAAGAAAGCGAATGAAAAAGAGATTCAGAGCTGCTGCCATAGCTAAAAGATAAGTCTTTGACATCCACGAGGATTTTAGACTTCTTATGAGTTGAGCTTACTTTGAGTTCAAGCTCTCGTCTGGCACTTTCTTTAACAGACTGAATGTCTTTTTTGAGATTATTAAAGTTCTCAACTCTCTTTTTAGAGCGCGTCCCTCTTGCCTTGATCCCTTGTTTCATCCAAGCGTCCTCACGCTTGAAACTATTTTTGAGTCGATTGAGAAGTTTTAAGCGCTCGACTTCTTTTTGTGCTTGCAGCTCTAGGTATTGGGTATAGCTACCATCAAAGCTGGTTATTTGTTGATTTGAGATTTGAAAGATTCTATTTGTCGTCTTTCCAAGAAGATAGCGGTCGTGAGTCGTGAGCACATAAGTTTTGTCACTTGAAAGCAACTCTTCTTCAAAAGAGCGGATCGTCTCTATGTCTAAGTGGTTGGTAGGCTCGTCCCAAAAAGTCATTTCATAGGGATGGCTAAGACCAAGAGCAATGAGACACTTCTTTCTTTGGCCGCCGCTCATTTCTTTTAGGCTAAGCTGTTCGTCTTCAACACCTAGGCTTTTACAGTAAGAGAGGTAACTTTGGTGAAAATCCCAAGCTCCTGCGTGGTCAAGTTTATGAAGAAGTGACTCTTGTTTTTTCAGAAGCTTTTCATCGTCTGAGTTTTGACTGAGAAGATCATTGACCTCGCCAAGATCCTTAAACGTTTCATAGAGATCCGGATAGAAAAACCAAAAGAGATCAGAAGAGGATGTCTCAAGGGGAATTTCTGTTGGTATTTCTTGAGGTACGTGGAAGAAACTAAATTGTGCTGACTTATCAAAAGTGAAGGGCGGTTGACTTTGATCAGGTGAAACCTTTCCTTCGAGGACTTTGAAGAGGGATGACTTTCCCTTTCCATTTAGACCAAGGAGGCCGATTCGGTCACCTTTGTTGATAATGAGTTCAGCATCTTGAAAGATGACCTTGCTTCCAAAACTGAGTGAGAGGTGGCGAAAAGAGCATAAAATCAAGGGCTTTCCTTCATTTAAAGTCGTGATATCAACGCTCATTAATAGAACACTTCCTTTCACAAGGCAAAGATTTCCCCGTTGATCAACCGTAATTGTGCGCCATGTATAATTGAGAAGTGATCCTTAATTATGAAGATCGCGAATTTTGCCTGAGGAGGACTCATGTCCATGCCAGCAGTTGTGATGCGAACTTATAATATGTTCAAGGATGACTCCTCCTTTAGAAAACTTATCAAGCAAATGAGCCGCAAGCTTTCAAAGATGAGAGACCCCGTAAAGCAGGCGAAGTATGTTCACAAGAAAGTTAACGAAGAGCTTAAAAGTCAGTTTAGTGACCCACTCGTTAGAGAGCTCGTTCAATGCGCTAAGGGCTGCACGGGTTGTTGCCACACTCAGGTCTCGGTAACAGAAGGTGAAGCCCTTATTCTTGCTGAAAAAATCCAGCAGGGTGACATTCGTATTGATCTTGAGAAACTTTTTAGACAAGCAGAGGCGGGGGAGTCGGCCTCTCAATTTTACAGACTCGACTACCAATCCAGAGGTTGTGTGTTTCTTGATGAGGATGGGGCCTGCCAGGTCTATGATGATAGGCCTTCTGTGTGCCGGACAAATCATGTCCTGAGTGATCCAAAAGATTGTGAGATAAAAACACTAGAACAGGGACAGAATCCATCGGTTCAGCTCCTTAATACCTATAGCAGTGATTCTTGGATTTATGCGCTCTTTAGTGAGAGTCGCCTCAGTGGAGTACTTCCCGTTGTCCTGAAGAGGGTGCTCTCTCAGTTTAAAGTTCGTGACATTCATGATATTTCTAAGAGTAATGATTAATCATTTCTTTTAGAGGTTGCCATGTATCAAATGTACGGAATTCCCAATTGTAATACCGTTAAAAAAGCTAAAGATTTTCTTGAAGAGCAAGGTGTAGAATACAGCTTCTTTAACTTTAAAAAAGAAACCCCCAATAAGACGATGCTAAAGAGATGGAAGTCTTTCTTTGGTGATTTTCCTGCCAATAAGCGCGGTCCTACTTTTAGAAAGATTAAAGAGGACTATGAAGCTGCAAATGCTGCTGGTAAAGAGTCTCTTCTTCTTGAAAACTTGTCGGCTATAAAGAGACCTATTCTTGAAAAAGATGGAGAGGTCCTGGCCATTGGTTTTGATGAAGAGGTTTATCAGTCTCTTTTTTAATTTCTTTTAGCGGAGCTGGTCTCCGCCCATGCCTTGTGTCGCTGACGCGGCCACAAGTCACAACGGTAAAGCTGCGTGGTCAAAATGCTTGGCCGCATTTTGCACGCGCGCAAGCATTCGGCGAACCCAAGAAAGACCGAATCCTGCCGACTTAATTAAGTAGCATGGATTAACTTTGGCTCTTCACACTTGAGGGTGTTTTCACCGCATCATAAGGCACAAAAAAAGGCATAGAAATCTTCTATTTATAATTGAGTTGACGCTTAACTATAAAAGGAGACCTCTATGCCTTATCAACATCTTATCCAAACCTTTCTACTTCCTGAACTGAAATTTTCTCACTCCTATAAGAGTGGAATTGCTAACTTTACCGTGGTCGCTATCAAACGCTCAAAGTTTGAAGTCTGTCCTAAATGTGCGACACCCTCAACAAAGGTTCATGACAAAAGAACCATTACCCTCAAGGATGCTCCAATCAGGGGCAAGTACATGACTTTAAAGGTTACTAAACGTCGTTTCCGTTGTCCTAGTTGTAAGAGTGTTTTTACTGAGCCTATTCAGGGGGTTAATAAGGGTGGTCGTTTAACTCAGCGATTTGTACGCTCTATTTACTGGGCCTGTGAAAACTTCCAAGACCTCAAAAGAGTCAAAAAAGCTCATCGTTGTGGATACAAAACTATTTATAAGTCTTACTACAAACAGCTGCGCTTAAAACAAAAAGAAAGGCAAAATAATCCCTGGCCTAAAACTATTGGAATCGATGAACACGGCTTCAGTAAGGACAAACGCCGTGGTGCTCGAAACTTTGCCACCCTCATTGTCGACTATCAAAACAAACGTCCAAAAGAGCTTATTCAAGGCAAGTCTCATCAAAAACTTATTGAAGGATTAAGCTATATTCCTGGCAGAGAAAATGTCACCCACGTGGTCATTGACCTGGCCGATAGCTATAAAACCTTCGTTCAAAAGTTCTTTCCAAACGCTAAAATTGTCGCTGATAAGTTCCACGTTTTAAGACTTATCACTCCCACTCTAAACTCAAATCGTATCGCTGTAACCGGAGACAAGAGAACACACAAAATGAGAAAGCTTCTCCTAAGAAATAGAGGAAATCTCCACTTTGAAGATCGCATCGAACTTGATCATTGGCTTAAGAAAAACCCTGATGTTTTTGATGCCTACTGGGCCAAGGAAAAGCTTCATACCGTCTACCGCTGCCGAGGGCTTGGTAAGGCCAGAAGATCCTTAAATGCGCTTATCAAATGGTTAGAGACAAAGAAGCTCAAACCCCTCCAGCGCCTTAAAAATACCCTCAAAAAGTGGGCTGAGGAGATCCTGCGTTACTTCTCAACTCGTATTACCAATGCTAGAACCGAGGCCTTCAATAACAACTCAAAGCTCGTGCAGAAGCGGGCTTACGGATTTAAGTCGTTTGCGAATTACAGATTGAAGGTTCTAAATGCCTATGGCTAGGGCTTGAGTGCGGTGTGTTCCACCATGAAGGGATAAGAGTCTGAATTACTGGTGATTTCTATGGAGAATTAAGTGGCGCATCCGGCAGGATTCGAACCTGCGACCATTCGCTTAGAAGGCGAGTGCTCTATCCAACTGAGCTACGGATGCACATTACATGAACTTCGAAATTTAGGGGCTTTAGGCCCAGATGTCAAGAATTTGCTGAGAAGCGCGTAGTTTTTTTCGACTAAAAGATTGGGGGGCTAAATCGCCCGTGGTATCAATAAGCCATGACAATGACCAAGAAGACCTTCACCTCTCTCGATGAGGTGAGAGGGCATATTTTAAAGGGCACGGCCACGATTTACCATGGGAGTAAGACCTCCACCGTTGTCGCCTACGATCAATTGGCCCAATACGCTCAAGAGAATAGCTGGGGTGATTGGTGTATGGGGGACCTTTCGCAACTTCCCAAGAAATGTCATTTAGATGAACGTCAGCAGCTTCATGTTGAAGGCCCTGTGACTTGGTCTGAGGCCAAGGCTTTTTGCCGCTCTAAGGGGCGAGATATTATGACCGCTCCCACTGAGGAGCTGGCCTGTGTTCTTGCCGGGGTCAGCACAAGCTGTACGGGTGAGCGTTGTTTTGGTTTTGGTACTTTACGCGATCAGGTCGTAGAATTGGCCTTCATTAATTTCAGGGGAGAGGATGAGGTTTTGAGTGCCGAGAGAGACTTAGTGGAAAGCTCTCACCTATCTTCCTACCAAGAAGAGATTCTTAATTACCAAAATACATTTGCAGGTTATGCTTCGTTTAAGAATGGTCCTTTCCCTCGCTTTGAAAAGGAGACAGATCTTCTTATCGGTACTGAGGGACAACTTGGAGTTGTCACGAAGGGCGTCTTTAAGACGACCCCCTTAGAGAATGTCCATTATCTCTTTGTCGCTCTTCCCAAGTGGGAGGAAGATTTCACTGCTCACCTTGAACTCTTTGAAGCCGTCCAAGAATTTCGCCAAGATGTCCTTTCTTGTGAGTTGCTTGATGAGAACTCTTGGCGCTATCTCGACCCTGAGGATCGACCCCGTGAAGGCAAAGATATAGTGTACCTAGAAGTACGAGAGAGTGAGCTTGAAAATATCTATGACAATCTCTTAAGCCAACTAAAGCATATTGGCCCAGATGACTTCTTTGCTGTCAGTGAAAATAGAGCGATCTCTCTTCGGATGGCCATTCCAAGAAGGGTTTTTGAGAGAAACTCACAAGTTGGGGTCGTCAAAAAAGGAACAGATATTCAAGTGAGTGGTGAGAGGTTTCAAGAGCTTCTTCTAAAATACAGAGAGCTTTCTCAAAAAGGGATTCGCTATAACCTCTTTGGACACTTTGGTGATGCCCATCTTCACTTTAATTTTATGCCCACTCAAGCGCAGGTTAGTCAGTGTCAGGATCTTCTCGAAGAGCTTTATCACTGGGTTAAAGAGGTTGGGGGAAGTCCTTTTGCAGAACATGGAATTGGACTACTTAAGCAGGACTTTATCAAACCCTTTTACACCTGCGCACAAGAGAAACTCTTTGCTATACTAAAGAAAGAAATGGATCCAAGCTTAGTCTTTTTCCCCTTTGGATTTTTAAGAGGTCAGCGTGACGGCGAATGAAGCAAATTACAAACGAGCTCAAGTGATAAGAAGCGCCCAGCGCGTCTTTTCATGCGCCTTCCTCGATACATTGGAAGTCGTTGAAGCTACTGCGAAGGGGAACCTCCTAAAAGGGGACACGGTTGTCGTCGGTGATTTTGTTAACCTTTCTTTCTATGAAGAGTCAGGTGAATATAGCATTGAAGAAGTGTTACCTCGTGAAAGTGAAATCTTTAGGATTTCTGTTCGAGAGCAAAAGAAGAAAGTAACGGCGGCTAATTGCTCACTACTTGTGATTTTAAGCTCCGTTAGTAAGCCTCAGTTTAAGCAGGGGATTGTGGATCGCTTCCTTGTTCGCGCCTGTCAGTGGGGTATTAAGCCGATTGTGGTTTTTAATAAATGTGATCAGCTTGATGACAGTGAAACTGATATTCTGTGGGAACAAAAGAGGCTTGAGCCATTAGGAGTTGAGTGTTTTGAAGTCTCTGCCTTAAAGGGGGAAGAGTATGGACCTCGCTTTTTAGAGAAGGGCTGGGTGGAGCTTAAAGAAACGTTGAAAGAGCGAACAGCTATTTTTCTCGGTCAGTCAGGTGTGGGAAAGAGTCATACCATCACTTCTCTAGCAGACGGCAAGGTTGAGTTAAAAACTCACAAGGTTGGAAAAGTAGGCAAGGGCTCTCACACCACGACATGGTCTGAGCTTCTTTATCTTCCAACATTTAAGTTAATTGATAGTCCGGGGATTCGCTCTTTTAGCTTAGAGGATATCGATCCCGAGGAAATGATAAGCTTTTTCCCAGATCTTGAGGAAATTGCAATTCACTGCAAATTCAACAACTGTCATCACGAAGAGAACTCTAAAGGGTGTGCTTTTTGGCAAAGAGCAAAAACCGAGTGGAGCGATCAGGAAACTGAACGTATTTTCAGTAGATTAGAGTCCTTTAAGCGTATCTCAGAAGAAGTTTCTCAAAACCCTCAGTGGAGCAAAAATCTTTAAGTTTGCTGCCCAATAAGCCGAATAGTCCTTGAAGCATAAACAATTCAAGGAGTCTTCAATGGCCGATAAGGTATTAGATTTTTTAGAGAAGAGAAAAGAGAATATTGAACTTAAGCGTCGTCAGTTTGAGCGTATCCTCTTTAATAACTTTCTCGGCGCTTACACGGTTGTAGACCAAGGTGGCACGATTTATCCCGTAAGCCTTGTTGATGTTTCGCATGATGGTTGCCTCTTTCAGGTTCCTTGGAATGGAGCGAGAGACACAAAAATTGAAGAAACTACTGAAATCACGATGAGAATGTACTTCACTAAGAAGACTTTTATTCCTGTCGTCATGGAAGTTAAGTATGGCCGTGAATTCGTTGATGAGGATGGTCAAACTTATATGCAGTATGGGTGTGAATTCGATAAGTCGATGCCAAGCTTTGCTGCTGTAGAGAGTTTCATCGACTTTATGTATAAGTTTGCTGAACACTCAAGTCTCGATAAGGGCTCAAATAAGGTATATTTCCTGTAATCTATTTGCCCCACAGTCTCTTTGGTGATATTTCCTAACCCATGAAAATTGCTGTCATTGGAAGCGGTCCTCTTGCTATTGAGGCCGCTGCTGAATTTCTTCATGAGGGTGCTGATGTCCGAGTTATAGGACAGGGTGACCTTGGAACTAAAATAAAATTCTTAGCTGAAAACTTCGGAGAACTCCCTATAGAGAGCACGGATTACACACGCGCTCGTACAAGGGAGAGATTGAATCTCAACAACAGTCCCACTGACTTTAAAAGTCTCTGGGAGGACTACTACAGTCCCCTTATCGACGAGTTGAGAGGCCATGTCTATGGCCGAAAAGTATTAAGAGTCCAAAAGAGATTTCTTCATCAAACAGAAGAAATTAAGGACCACTCCCGTCTCTATGATCTCTTTCGTGTGACTTACGGGTTGAATCCCTCTGGAATGGTCGACGAGCAATTAAAAGAAAATCCAGAACTTGCTGAAAAGCTTGAGGGGAATATTCTTGATTCTTTAAAGTCTCAGGTTGAATCTTTTGAAGATTTTGATTTGGTCTTTGATACAAGAGGCCCTTTTCAAAATCCTCTTCCTCTGGGCTCTGGTGAGAACTTTGCTCTTAACGAAAGAGCGCTTAAAGAAATGGGCTCTTTCCTCTATGGCTTTGATGCCCTTAGGGATTTAGAGGCCGTTAAAGAACATAAAAAGGTAACCATTGTTGGAGATGGTGCTCTTAGCGCCTTAACTTTCCTCTCTCTCTTTGACTGGCTTCAAAGTGGGGACAAGGTTCTGAATATTGTCACAGACAAAGAGCGGACGTTTGAATCCTTTTTCAACTCGAACAACTTGTCACCACTGCAAGAAAAGGTCAGGACCTTAATTTCAGATGAAATGAATTCTTGGAGAGAGAGTTGTCAGCAAACGGAAAAAGAAATTCTTAAGTGGAGAGAGCTTCCTCAGTATGAGCGTGTGAAAGTTCCTCAACCTGAATTTCCCGAGCCAAGGCTCAGACTCTTTGAAGGCTATTCTGTTAGCTCTTGTGATAAGTTAATTGATCAGCAAGAAATTTTTATGACGATGGAAATTCCTCCATGGAGAAATCCTGATGATGAGAAGAGAGATCTTGTGACTCTTGGTCAGGATTGTATAATCGGCCAAAAAGGCTTCGCAGGTCTGTCACAGGACTTTGCAAGTGGGGAGATGTTAAGGGCCAAAGAGCCGGGCTATTTTCCCATTTCCCATGGGGAGCAGAGACTCCCCAAGGATGGTTTTGAAGCATTAGAAAAAGCGAGAGAAGATATTTTTCGCTTCTTTAGTAGGGCGTAATGAAGAAATTTAACTTCCTGTCATTCATAGTGATTATGGCATGTCTTTTCGGATGCACTCAAACGCCCGAGAAAGCGGATGACTATGACATGAGAAGACGGCAGGTAGGGGAATACTTTCTCTCCTCTGGTGTGACACGCTATTTTCTTCCCGAAGTTCCCTATTGGGCTAACTTTTCAGAGGCGGGGAGCTGTCGTCGCGATGGTGTGATGAAGTTCTTTGAGCTTTCTAAAGTCAGAGACTCACTCTCACTTAATTACGAACAAGCGATTCAATTGCAACTGATGTTTAATAACGAACTTCGTAAGCTTAAAGAAAGTAATGAAGTCGACCATATTCCCTTTAAAGAGGAGGAGCGCCTTTTCTTTCGCGTGAGCGAACAAATCCAAGCGGGAATTAGAGTTTTTCGTATTCCTAAGTATAAGAAGCTCAACCTCCTGTGGGTTGATCCGCTTATCAATGAGGGAAAGGAAAAGAAGCTCAAGGCGCTCGTGAACTCTGAGCGCTTTGCCGATGGTCATCCTGTCTTTCTCACCCTCTGTAAGAGTCGCTTTGCCATGGAAACCTGGATGCGAAAAGAAGGCTTAGCCAATAAAAATATTCGACTTTTAACCTATGAGCTTCTCACCCCTTTTTCTTTAGAGGGGGAGTTGAGTACTCGCTATCATATCTACCTCTCAGATCTCTTTGAAGAAAAGAGTATTGTGCTCTATGCTCCTAGAGGTAAAACTGTGCCTAAAGTATTTGAAGGAAAATATAAGACTAAATTCTATTAAGGAGAATATTATGTTCGGTTTAGGAAGTGTAAAGAAGAATGATCATAAAGAAGATCTCGACAGAATCAAAGCCCATTTCAAGACTAATCTTGGTGAGTTCACCGCTGAGCTCTATGCAAAAGAATGTCCTGAAACAGTATGGAACTTTGTAAACCTCGCTGAAGGTCGTCAAGAAACCAAGAAAGGCGGACCTTTCTATGATGGTCTCGTTTTTCATCGTGTGATCGGTGGATTTGTTATCCAAGGCGGATGTCCTGAGGGAATCGGTACTGGTGGACCAGGATACCGTTTTATTGATGAGTGTCTTCCCGAACTTCGTCATGAGGGAGAGGGGATTCTTTCTATGGCCAATGCTGGTCCTGGAACAAATGGCTCTCAATTCTTTGTTACTTTAGCGCCGACTCCTCACCTTGATGGTCGTCACACTGTATTTGGAAAAGTGATTGAAGGCATTGAGACTGTGAGAAAGATTGGAGCAACAGAAACAGATATTAATGATCGTCCTACAACTCCAGTTGTCATGGAAAAAGTAACTGTAATTCGCGACTAATAAGAGATGGCCCTCACAGATCGTCGAGGGCCAACTTTTCTACCATGAGTTGAATATACTCATTTCCGTTAAAACGATTAATTCCCAGGGTAAAATAAGCCGTTAACTCACCTTGTTGATTTTGTTTTGTGAAAATCTGCTGGGGATGAGTCTTTTCAAAGGCTCCAATGTAATTGAAGCTAATTCCCTTGAGCGGTGGCATTTTGATCGCGGGGTCAAGAGGAGCGAAAGTCCATCGCACATGAACATCTTTTAAGACATCAAAGTTTGCTAGTTTAATTCCCTTCATTCTAAAGAGGGGTTTTTCGTTGCCCATTCCGTAGGGTTCTAAGCCCTCTAGTTCTTTGACCAATCTTGGTGTGATTTCTTGAGGGGCAATGTCTAGGTCATAAGAAAATTGAGCTGTTCTTTCAATAGAGGGGATCTCTTTTAGAAGCTCATTCATTTTCTTTTTAAAGGGCTCAAGATTCTCTTTAGGCATACTTAAACCAGCTGCCGCCTTATGTCCTCCAAACTTAACAAAGTATTCTTTGCATTCATTGAGGCAAAAGAAAATATTAAGATCTCCGGCCGCACGGGCTGAAGCTTTTATTATTCCTTCCTCTTCGGCGTCGGTGAAAACAATGGCGGGAACTTTATAGCTTTCCACAAGTTTACTTGCCACAATTCCTATGACGCCTTCATGCCAGGCTTCATCATAAACAATGGCAATGAGAGGATCTGATCCATCAAAGCCTTTAAGAAACTTCTCTTTCGCTTCAGCAAAAACCTCGGCTTGAATAAATTTACGTTCCTTATTACTCGACTCAAGATGAGTATAGTATTCATAGGCTTCAGAACTATTTTCGCTGATGAGAAGGTTAAGGGCTTTTTCGGGGTGGTCTAATCTTCCTTTAGAATTAATAAGAGGACCGATATTAAAGGAGAGCTTTTCACTAGGAATACTTGTCAGTCTTCTCTCTTCTGGCGAGAGAAAAGCCTTGAGTCCTGCATATTGAGTCTTAGGGAGTTGCTTTAGGCCATGACGAACAAGTTTAATATTCATGGGAGTAAGTTTGGCCAGATCACATATTGTTCCGACCGCAACAAATTGCAGTAAGGGATAGAGTGACGGGCATTGCTGACCTTTCTCTTCAAGTCTTCGCTTGAGATCCCAGCAAACAGCAAAGGCGACACCAACACCAGCAAGAGGTCTTAGGGGAGAATCTTCGGGCTCATCCCTGCGGTTGGGATTAACAACGGCGACAGCATCAGGCATGGTGTCGCGTGCATCCTTATGGTGGTCGGTAATAATGAGGTCAAGGCCTTTTTCTTTGGCGTAATCAGCAGCTTCATTATTAGTAATGCCACAGTCTACAGTAATAAGAAGCTTGATACCTTTATTGAGAGAAAGATCGATGCTACTTGCATGAAGACCATAACCTTCAACAAAGCGGCTCGGTTGAATCAGTTCTACTTTGGTACCGATCATTTGAAAGAAATGATAAAAGAGCGCACAACTTGTGGTGCCGTCAACATCATAGTCGCCGTAGATACCAATCAATTCATCATTTTCAAGAGCAGAGAGGATTCTCTCGGAGCACTCCTGCATTCCCATCATTTCTGTAAGGGGAGGGAGCGATTTAAGATCCCAGCTTAAAAATTCTTCAATTTCTTTTGGGCCCCAGCCTTTCTTTTCAAATAATCTTTGAATAACTGGGTTTAAGGTCTGTTTTTGCTGTCTGATTCCTACTGTCTCTGTCATCTCATGACGTTAGCACGCTTGAGGGGTGATCGAATAGGAAAACGAAAGTAACGCGTCGAAAAGCTATTGATTAAGCATTACCAAAGGACATTAATTCCTTTGATAAGATCCTCTTCATGCAATTCGTCAGAGTGAGAGAAGAGCTCATCAAATTCCTTTGAATTTAAGGCATGAACTTTTCCAAAGTAATTAGAGGGGAGAAAAGATTTATTACAAGCTCCGCACTTCTTTGTCTCTTTATAGCCCTCATTGAGAGTGCCGCAGACATGGCATTTCTTGATGATTAATCGACTTGTTTTTGATGTCCTTCTTTCAAGACTCATAAGACCTTCCTTCCTTTCATTCGTGGGTTTGGGCGGTCTGTAGCCCAGGTGCTGAGAGGTTCTCTGTCAGCCCATGATTCTTTATCGGGTAGGTCTTCGAATTATTAAGGAAAAAATTGCCTCTTTGTGCTTTTAGTAGACGTAATTACTCTGGAATTGATTGTAAGAAGTGGGTTCTCTATACATATTTTCAATAAAATTCCAGGTTCCACTACCAAAGCCATATTGAGGGTTAGTAAGGTGACCATTGGTGTCCCACTCTGGATGCCAGTAATCATTCTCACTCATCGCAAAGTTCAGACGGTGGGCCATCGCCATTTGAAAGTACTGGGAAAGACTTTCAGAGCTTGAGTTATGAAAGGGACTATAGCCATAACTTATGGTCGGTGCTGTATTGAGTTGGGCTGCCATAGATGGCCAAGAATTATTGATAATAATAATTTGTGGCTGAGAGGCGAGAGCTTCTTCCTTCTCTTCCTCTTGTTCTTTCTCGGTATTCGAGTCGAGCTTTTCTAAAGTAGCGAGAATCTTCTCCCTCTCTTTTTCTAAGCGGTCAAGATCATCCTTAAGACTATTAATTTTCTCTTCTTGGACACAGACTTGTTGGGCCTTCTCGATAAGTTCTTCACTTTCTGCTGGACTTTCAACCGAAGAGATAGACCTTCCTGCTGCCTTACAGGTCAGGGGCTGTTCGCTAGAAGTGCTTAAGAAAACACTTCCTGCGATGAAAGAAAAAAGGCTAATCGTTAAGAGTGACTTCATTTTTAATTCCCTTTTCTTATTGTATTCCTAGTGGAATTTCTCCAGCGTTTCCATTTCCTCTCGTAAAATTAAATCCAGGAAGGAGGGTGCCTTGGTTGGGGAGCTGGGGCATTTGCTCTTGTCTCTGATTCATTGCTTGAGGCTGG
Source organism: uncultured Bacteriovoracaceae bacterium (assembly GCA_950054155.1). Classification (GTDB taxonomy): domain Bacteria; phylum Bdellovibrionota; class Bacteriovoracia; order Bacteriovoracales; family Bacteriovoracaceae. The sequence continues at coordinate 5,531 of CATLOT010000023.1, read as the reverse complement.
AAAAGATCATAATTCATATTGGGCATGCCATAGTATGTTCTTTGTTGGTTGTAGACAGGTGCATAGTTAACACTTGCTCTTGGGCCAAAACCGCTGGTTTGAGAAAGCATTTTTGTCATCATGAGGAAATTCATATCAATCCCAAATGGATTAGATTGACTTTGAAGCCCTGTCATCTGAGGCATATTGAAGAAGTCTTGCGAAGGCATTTGATATGGAGAAGAAAAGGCTTCAAATAGCATTGCCGGATCGAGAGCGAGAACTTGATTTTCCTTTTCTGCGTTTTTCTTTTCTTCCTCTTCTTTTTCAACGCGAGCAAAGACTTTCTCTTGTTTCTTTATGAGGTCTTCAATCTTCGTGGAGAGGGAAGAGAGTTCTCTATTTTGACGACAAATATTTTCACTAAGCTCTGTGATTGTTTTTTCTTGAGCTAAGGCTTTTTCCTCAAGGGCTATTTTCATTAGATCATTGATATCACCAGAAATAACCTCTATCTTTATGTCTTCAACTTTTTCTAATATTGAGGCAATCCTTTTAACATCTTCAAGGATGTGGTCTTGCTCACTTTGAGCAATTTCTTGATCCATAAAGGCTTTGAAGAGGTCGTGATCTTCTTCATGTTTCTTAAGTACCTCTTTAAGCTTAGGGAGCTTCTCATCTCTAATTGAGATAAGTTTTGCGACGTCTTTATCTTCAAGTCCTTCTTTGACTTCTTTGTGAAGGGTAACCATCTGATCAGCACGCGTATCCATGCCATCGATATGTTCTTTTAAATTCTCAGCGGTGAGAACCTTTTCAGCTTTTTCAATTTGAGTCTCTGCTTCGGAGGCTAGGCCACGCCATAGATTCTTACCAGTCTGCACTTCATAGACGACGTTTGTAGACCAGCCCATTCCAAAGAGTAGAGTGGCAACAGCAAGATGACGATAATTCATAATTCCTCCATAACAGTTCGTATGTGAGTAATAACTTCAAGATCAATGCCAATAAAAAGAGGGGCTAAAGTATTAAAATGAGGCTATTGCAGGGGGGCAATCGTTTACAGCTGAATCAATGTGTCTAAGACTTAGACAATTTACAAGGTGTTTTTGGTGTCGCTTTAAGAAGCGATTTAATAGTTTGACCTCTCTTCCTTAAAGGAGGAGTCGAGAATAGTCTTTCAAAAAAGTAGCTATAATCCTCATTCGGTTGAGGAGAGAAGAGTTGATCATAGAGGTACAGGCTTTCGACACTGGCATAATTATTAATACCGGAGCCAAATTCCTGAACAAGCCATTCAAAATAGGACTTTAAGGTGATGGCCTTGTTGGTTGTAAGGGGAACTTTGGCGACAGTTAAGCCTGCTCCTTTGTAAACGATTTGGTGGTAGGCACTATCAGATTCATGCACTCTCACCTTACTAGAGTTTCTTGTGTTTTCGTAAACGATGAAGAGATGTCCTGACTGGGGTCGGCAATAATCAATTTTCGGATTGTAAGAGAGTGTCTTCTTGAGTTTTCCTTCTAGGAGGGAGCGGTGTTCTAGCCGATCGAGGAGGGAGGGTTTTGCATAGAGATCTCGGCCAATGAGAGTACCAACTCTAAAATCGAAAGGATGACCAAAATTGATCCTTAAAATCTCATCATTCTCGCTAACATTTTGATTAAGGTAGTGGTGAAGAGATTTCCAATCTTTATGACCAAAGAAGTAGTAGTTCTCGTGGAGAGGAATGGGGATTCTTGCAAGATTGGTCGCAACAAGAAAGGACATTATTGTATGGAAAATATTCTCAGCAATCGGAATGTCTTTTAGAAGATTAAAGAGAGCGAAAAATAAGAAAGGGGTCGCTAGTAAAATGTAGCGTAAGTGGAAGTTCCATTTTATCAGAGTACTAAAAATGATGAAATTGAGAAGAATAAAGAGGAAGAGAGGAATAAATGAAGGCAGGTTTTTCTTGAATTTATGTTTTGAATAAAGGAGGGAGATGACAAAAATTCCAGTATAAAGAAGACTTCCCTTTAAAAAGAGGAGGCCTTCTTCAAAGAAGCGCGTAGTGAAGTTAAAGCTGAAAATGAGTGTATCGTTATCTCCGTGGAAGCCATTCGAATTCTTAGAGATAAGCCACAGATAAAGGGGAATAACGAGGAGAAGTGAAAAAAAGTTTACTAAGGTATAAGTTCTCTTCTTATGAGGAAGAATAAGAACGAAAGATAGAAAGGTCGAAATGATAAAGACGACAGGTTGAAGACCAATTGAGAGTAAGAAGAGAATGTTGGCGCTTAGCAGGTGGAGTGGCGAAGTCTTATTCTTTTTAAAGGAAAGATGGGCATTGAAGCAAAGAAAGCCCAAGAAGAGAGCAAGCGAGTAAGGCCTACCTTCTAGGTGGTAGCCAATGATGAGGGGATGACCCAAGTAGAGGGTTGTCATGAGGAGGTTGATCTTCTTAGAGACCTTTAGAGTTTGGCCCATAAAAAAAAGGGCGAAAAGAGAAAGGTATCCCCAAAGGAGTGGTCCAACTTTTAGGGCAAATGCTTTTGCCCCAAATAACTGAACTGAAAGAAAGGTAAAGAGATAGTCTAAGGGGGGCTGACTTTCCGCAAAGGCAGATTGATAGAGATCTCGAGAGAGGGATCGACGATATTGCGAGTATTCATCAATCCAAATATTCATTTCGTTAAATTTCATGAGCCTCACGGCGAAATAAACGAGAGTGAAGAAGAGGACATTTTTAGTGTTCAGGGATGAGTCCCCGTGAGATTTATCCTCTCCCCCTGTAAAGAGAAGCGGGCAGCACAAAAGAAGACAGAGGAGAAAGTAAATATCAAAAATATTAAAAACGAAATTTGAAGCTGAGTAAGTGATGAAGCTTAGACCAAAAAACCAGGTCATAAGCTTCAGGAGAGAGAGGTTATCAAATCTTTTGAGGAGATTTATCTTCACGTTCTTTTATGGCCTTAATCTGTTGGCGAATAACCGTTTCATAGCGCACTTGATAATGGGCTTCGGTTTTTTGGGGAAGGGCCTCTTTCACTCTCTCTTCTTTACTCTCAACAGATATATTATTCACCCCTGAATCGTCGGCTTGGCAAGAGAGAGTGATAAGAATGAAAAGGAGTATCTTCACTTAAATAACTTTTGGTTTAATTTGATAATGAAGGGCATTCTAGGACCTCTGCATCATTTTGCCAAGGTGTAGCGCTACTTTTTCTCTGGAAGAGGCGCGAACTTAAGAACCTTGTTCATGATTTTGCCCTCGTTTTGAAGGTCAACGATATAGTCGTTGGCACCTTCTTGTATGGTTTCAATAATAACCGTGGGATCATTGTCTTTATTGGCCATGAGAATGGGAAGGTCAGATTTTTTAGGAATGATTTCCCTCATAAGAAGCATGATCTCTCGACCTGGCATATCCTCACTGTCTTCCATTATGAGAACAAGCTTATAACCTTTGGATTTATTCTCAACATTTTCCTCCAGGTAATTAAGGGCCTGAAGGCCACTGCTGACAAATTCAACCGCATAGCCTTGCATTCTAAAGCGAGCGCTTAAGTTATTACGACGATTAAGGTTTTGGTCGATAACCAAAATGACATTATCTTTAATCATGAGTAAGGATTTTAGGGGAGAAAAATGGAGCGGGCAACCTGATTCGAACAGGCGACCTTCTGCATGGCAAGCAGATTCAGCTCTTTTTAAGCCATTCAATAACTCGCAGAAATCATTAGAAAAGCTCAATGATATTAATCATTTAACTGTACATTCAAGTTCGTAAATTTTCGGAAGAGTTCGATGGTTTTCGGATACTGATGGCACACTTTTGGCACACATTTTCGTGGTCGGTATTTTCTCTTTTCTCAAAAGCTAGTGTGTAGACAGATTTATCTACATATGCTAGTGTTTTAAGAAGGATTTTATGGAAGAAAAAAGAAGAAGTTATGACTTAAGTTCACCGATTCTCATAAATGATAGGAAGATTATTAAAGTTATTATTGATCCGCATGTGGATAAGCATTCAGATCATATTAATGACGAGCTGATTTTAGATTTAGTAAGACTGCTGGATGGAAGAAATTACAGCTCAGTTAAGGAAAGTGATAACTTTGAATATTTTGTCTCACAGATAATTGCAAAGAGTCGCAATTACAGACTTATTTGGCTGCTTGAGACTGAAGAGGTCTATATCGGCGTGATTACAGCATTTAAAGATAGAGGAGTGAAGTAAAATGGCCTTTCCAAATGCGAATGAAATTGAAAGTATCTTAAACGAACTTAAGGATGCTGAGCCAACTCTCGTTATTGATTACAAAGAAGCTAGTTACTCTGATGTTTTAAAATATAAGCTGTGCCAAGAGTTCGTGAAGCTTCTTAAAGAGGAAAAAATATCACAGGCCGAGCTGAGTAGAAGACTAGGTGTCGATAAGGCCGTTGTTAATAAGATCATATTACACCGGATAGAGCATTTTACGATTGATCGTCTTGTTGACCTATATTCATCTTTAAGGCCTTTAAGTATTAAGTTGGAGGCTTCTTAAATAATGACTACCTCAACTAACGATCTCAAATGCACAAAACTGAAAATTTTAGACTTCTTACCAGGGCATTTTGAGAGAGATATTTGGACAGTAAAAATCCTTGAGAATGAAGCAATTTTTAGATGTACGGATAATAACCTTCACAATGAAGGCCTGTTAAAAGATGAGCCACGTGAACATGTGCCTTTACTCATGGGTAAGGTCATAGAAGTGCCTTTAATGTTATTTAGTGGAGAAATAAAAAAGTTCCATCCTGATGATGATCTACGTAAGCAGCTAGCTGAACGAAACAGCTTTTCGTATGAGAAGATAAATGGGGAAGTGGATATGTATCCAGCCAATAGCAAGTGGATTTTTATTGGTAAATTTGTGAAAGAATTTAAACTAGAAGATGATTATTTCATAGAGATTGATTGTAGAAACACTACTTTTTATTTGAGCCCAGACCAAAATAGAGAGCTAAACATTTATAAAGAGGGTGACATGGTTCAAGGTAGTGGCTTTCCATATTTAAACCTCGAACCTTTTGTAGAAAATACAAAATCGCTAAGTTATTTCTAGAATGGGACTTATTCATAAAAGACAAGAAACTATTTCTTTCTGGGATAAGAGTGAAGCTCAAAGCTTTCTTGCTTTTGCCAATGAAAAGTATCCCATCGGATCAAGTAAGCGCTGGGTCTATGTGGTGTACTTAATGGCTCTAGAAACTGGTATGCGCGCCCGAGAAATTTGGGGAGTCAAAGTTTGTGATCTTCCTCGTGAGGATTTAAAACTCAGAGTCGTGCGGCAAGCGATTAGAAAAGGCTTTTCACAGACTAAGGGGAAGGACTTTCGCTTCGTGCCTTTTACCAGCTCTCTTAAAGAAGAGTCGCGCCTTTTGTGTGAGGGGAGTAATCAGCTTGATCGTTGTCTTTTTACCTCCTTAAAAGGAGGACCAATTGATTGAGCTGCACCCGTCTTTGCTTCCACTCTATTGTATATGCTCTAGGACTTCCGTCTTCTCATAACTCGGCAATATTG
>CATLOT010000022.1 GCA_950054155.1 uncultured Bacteriovoracaceae bacterium | reverse complement strand
CTACACTTATGGCCTTACCGACAGTCCAATCCGCTATGAGTGTCCGAGTGAGGCGATTTGTGAACTCCCTTTTAAGCATGTTTCCAAAGAGACAATAGCGACTCATCTTGAAACGATCATTTTAAAAGAGATGCCCGATACGGTGTCGGCGATCAAGATAACTTTAGAGGATGAGACCTTTGAAGGGGATAAAGCTCTCTTTCATTATACCCATGGTTTAAAAGAGCATTATGGCAATTGCCAGCGACTTTTTCATGGTCACAAGAATACCGTTGATGTCTTTATTAATGGCAAGCAAGATTCTGATCTTGAGAATTACCTCGCTAATGAGCTTTTTAAGAACTCTATTCACTTTTGTAAGTGGGAGAATGTTCTCAATAAAGAGGAAGTAATAGAAGCATTTGAAAATGAGAATCCTTTTGGTGTCCTCGACTCTGCTACACCTATTCGAATCGGCTACACATCTCAACAAGGTGAATTCTCTTGTGAGTTAGCGGCCAATGAAGTTTTTATTATGGAAGATGAATCAACGGTAGAGAATCTTTCAATGCTTTTTGCTAGGCTTGTCAAAGAAAAGGTGGGACCTTCCAAGCGCGTGATGGTGCGAGCATACGAAGGTATTGCAAAAGGTGCTATTACGACCCTTTAAAGGTGACTAGTCCCATTCCTATAATAGTGAACGCCAGTCCAATAAACTGAGTGGTGTTTATTTTCTCTCCCGTAAAAAAGACCCCAATGAGAAGAAGGCTCATACCCATGAGTCCATTCACGATTAGTGCTGATGAGTTAAGGGGAAGCCCAAGTCGGTAAACGAAGAGAAACCCTAGTTCAATACCGATGATACCAAGAGAGATAAGGGCGATGTCACGCCAGTCACCCACTGTTAATGAGCGCAAGGATGTGAGGAAACTCGTATTACTTTGGATCACGCCTGTTAAGAACATCAAGGCCATCGATATAAAGTAGATGATCGAAAAAAGAATGAAGGGACTTAGGTCAGCGCGCAGCTTTTTTTGGCCGAGGTGATAGAAAGTTCCGCAGATCACAGGAACGAGTAGTGAAAGCCATTTCATATTAAACTCCAAAAAAAAGGCCCTCTAAGAAGAGGGCCTCATAATCTAGCAAATTTTTTGAAGATTAAGCAGCATCTTTTTGCTCATCCTCAGCAGGTGTGTCCTGAGCGGCAGGAACATCTGCAGGTGAAACTTCTGCTTCTGGCTCTTCAACAGGCTGAACCTTAATGTGAGCACAAGTCACAACCGTTTGGTCTTCATCGTGGTGGTACCACTGACAGCCCGGAGGAGGAGTGAGGTCAGCAAATGTGATCTTCTCTCCAATGTGAAGGGCAGAGACATCAATCTCATAGTACTCTGGAAAGTCATCAGCTTTACCTTCAATCGAAATTGAATCAAGTTGAATATTAACCATTCCCCCTTCTTTCTCACCTGGTGCTTGCCCAGTAGTGCGAACAGGAACTGTATTATGAGTTTTTTCGTTCTTTCCAACGAGATGAAAAGAGACGTGAATAAGACGGTGGCTTACTGGCTCCCACTGAATTTCATCAATTGAGGCCTTAAAAGGTTGTCCATTCCAGTTGACATCAAACATACTTCCGCGGTGCCAGTGACGAGAATGTTTTGCATTAACAAAACAAACGCCGGCATCGATTGAACGACCGTAAACCGCTGCGGGAACTAGGCCTTTTTCCCAATAGCCGTGTCTTTCCTTACTATTGAGACGTGTTTCTTTACGTGGGGTGAGCTGAAGCTCCATGAATACCTCCTTGATATTCCCAAACTTTCGGCAATAACTTGTCTTTATTTTAACAGAGGGCGTTGTTAATGTTGCAGGGGGCAATAATGACCATTCTAAAGGTGGACAGCAAATTCAAGAAGTTAGCTTAAATTTAGGCAAAAAAAAGCACCCAAGGAATGGGTGCTTATTGATTCATTTAGTGGTCGAGAGAGTCTTAGAGGTTATTAACGTAACCGCGCCACTTAGCAGCGAGTTCTTTTGACTCTTTATACTTCTCAGCTTGGTCTAGACTTTCAATGGCCTCTTTAACGCGCTTTAGGCTTGTAAGGGCAATTGCTTTCTCAACGTAAACCTGACCACGATTCTCTTTTTTGATTCCTTTGCTAAGAGCTAGGTCAAAGTTTTGAACGGCAGTCTTAAAGTTTTCTTTTTCAAGATAAAGGCGAGCGATCAGAGCATACATTTTACCGTCATCGCTAAGTTTTGCCGCCTTCTTTAAGGGAGCAAAAGCTTTGTCATACTCTTTTGCTTGAATGAGAGAGTTGCCAAAGAGTTCGAGGTTCTTCTTTGTCTCTTTAACAAATCCCTTTTTAATGCCTTTTTCAAGAAGTTGTGAGCCTTCATAGGGAAGACCATTACTGAGGTAAAGGCTTACAATATTTCTGATTTCTCCCTCTTTATCGAGAAGTTCCATCATGAGTGCAAGATCCATTACCGCAAGAGCTTCCATATCTTTATCACTATTGAGGAGAGTACCGGCGAGTTGAGTCCAGTACATCTTCTTGCCATGATTCATCTCTACGAGTTTGTAGAGAAGTTCAGAGGCTTCCTTATAACGATTATTTTCGTAGAGAAGACTAACAGCAAAAGTGAGCCACTGCTCTTTAGGTTTCTTTTCAATCTGAAGGGCCTTTAAAATAGCCGTTAGTGCAGATTTCTTATCACCCTTTTGGTAAGCAATAGTCGCTTTAAAGACATAGGCATCAGCTCTTTCTTCTTTAGTGAGTTGAAACCATTTGCCTAGACTATCTTCGGCGAGCTTATACTTTTCGGCCATTAGGCGAAGTTGAGCAAGACCAAAGAGAGACTGAAGATGGGCTTTGTAGGGGAGAGCATTCGTTTCGATTGATTTTTTAAAGGCATTTCTGGCTTTATCAAATTGATCCGTTTGGGCATAGGCATAGGCAAGGGATTGCCAAATCTTACCCATTTCAAAAGGACGGTAGCTCTTAGCCGTCATTCCTTCTAAAATTTGAATTGCGCCCTTTCTATCATCGCGAACAACCATTTCTTGTGCACGAAGAAGACGGCGATTAACACCCTTTGAAGTGAGACCAGGAGCCCTTGTTCGGATCTCCTGAATTTGCTTGGCCGTATAGTTTCCGTAAGCACTACCCGTGAGGAGAAGTGCCGTGAGAAATAATGAACAAACTTTATTAAACATGACGATATCCTTATCGCTGCAGTTTGAAAGGAAGCTCAACTCTTAAGCCTTTCATGGGAACAGGTTTCCCATCAACAAGCTTAGGTTGGTATTTCCACTTTAAAACTGCACGCTTTGTCGCTTGATCAAAGATTCTGGGCGGACGTGATTCAACGATTTGAACATTTTCCACACCACCAGCAGTATTTACATCAAACATAATTCTTACATAGCCTTCGATACCACGCATAGCCGCTTTTCTAGGGTATTGGGGTTCAATACGTACTAGAGGCATAACAGCTCTGTCACCAGTCGTTTGAGACGCGCCTGTGCTTCCACCAAGGTAGGGACCATCGCCCAAACTCAGGGAAGTTGCCATCATGGGAACATTCATTGCCATCTTTGGTGCCGGAGCATCGTTAGTAGCTTTTGAAACGGCCATCTTTGGCATTTTAGGAGCTTCCTTTGGCTTTGGTGGAGCCTTAGGAAGCTGACGTGTCTTAGTTTGAAGTTGACTAGAGTTGGACGTTCTTGAGAAATCAATAACAGTCGTCTCTGAACTCTCTCCAAGCTTAGCTGGCTGGCTCACGAGGTGGGCCATAAGGAGAAAGAGACAAAAAGTTACGGGACCACCAAGAAGGACAGCACCTGCGTAGATATGGCTCGATTTTCTCAAAACCATTCTTAATTCCCTCCGGGAGTCGCTGCTACTGAAACATCCTTCACACCAGCGGCGCGAATTTGATCCACAACTTTAACAAGAACACCAGTCTTAGCTGACTCATCAGCTTGAACAACGATAGCACCTTCTGGTGACTCAGCGTGAAGTCTCTCGATATTGGCACGAACGGAACGAACGTCAATGATACGTTTTTCGATCATAACTTCGTTATTTGCGTTAATACCAACAAAGATACTCGCCTTGTCTTTCTTCTGGGCTGTCGCTGCACTTGGGCGGTTGAATTCAACCCCAGATTCTTTTACGAAACTGGTGGTTACAATAAAGAAAATCAACATGATGAAAACGACGTCGAGCATTGGAGTTAAGTCAACTCCCGTGTCCTCGCTTCCTTGTGATAGTCTTTTCTTTCTCATATTTACCTCAATTAATTAAAAATCTAATTCCATTTGATCTTCAGCTTTGGCGAGTTCTTTCTTCGCTCTTCCATCGAAGAGGTTTCCAAAGTAAAGGCCCGAGAGGGCAGCAACCATTCCGGCCATAGTAGGAATTGTTGCCATGGAGATACCAGACGCCATAAGACGAGCGTTACCAGTCCCGGTGAGGGCCATAACGTCAAATACAGCGATCATCCCTGTAACGGTACCAAGAAGACCTAGTAGGGGACATAAACTTACAAGAGTCTTAATTGTACCGATATTAGAATTAAGCTCTTGGTTAAGCTCAGAAATTTCGCATTCGCGGATTCTGTGAGCAAACCAAGAACTTTTATCATTTCTGCTATTCCATGCTGTTACTTTTTCTGCAACTACTGAAGGAAGACGAAACTTATAAAAAAGAATCCTCTCTAAAATCAGTAGCCAAAGGAGAAAAGTCGTAAAAAAGATAAACTTTAAAACGTCTCCACCTGTAGCTAGAAAATCGCTAACAGTTTCGAACAGTCCAAAGATCATGCGTTAGCACTCCCATCAACTCTTTTTGAAAGAAGACCAGCAGCTTGTTCTTCAAGAATCTGAAGGAGTCCTTTTGATTTAGACGCCACAAGATTGTGAAGAAGAAGGAGTGGAATAGCACAAACAAGACCAAGAACTGTCGTAATGAGGGCAGTTGAAATACCACCGGCCATTAGCTTTGGATCACCTGTACCAAAGAGAGTAATTGATTGGAATGTTGCAATCATACCAGTAACCGTACCGAGAAGACCTAAAAGAGGTGCTACTGCAGAAAGGATCTTGATTGTGGGGATTCCACGCTCAAGTACTGGAGCTGTTTTGAGGATAGTTTCATCGAGTTTAAGCTCAAGAGTTTCAAGGTCTTTTCCTTTATTCTCTTCAAAGGCTTTAACAAGCTGAGCAACTGGGTTGTCATCTCCTGCAACAGGGTTGTCGAGTTGAGCTTTAATTTTCTTGCCTTCTTTATTAAGAACAACAAGTCTTTCAGCTACCATCACAAGTCCTAGGCAAAGAAGTGCAAGGATCACATAACCAACAAGTCCACCTTGCTGTACACGCTCTCCAAGACTTGGCGCTTGGACAAGCATACCGAGGATTGTTCCACGAGAAGGGTCAAGACCAAAGTTCTCAAATCCTTCTTTCGCGCTTTCAAGATCATCAATCATAGAAAGGTATTTACCTTGAGGTTGACGAGGAAGTTCGATGATTTGGTTCGTTGAAGCTTGGTAGTTGAGGTAGTTACCGTCAGCAGTAAGGTTGAAAGCACCAACACGAGTAACGGTTGTTTCAGCCTTGTTACCATCAGGCTTAACAACAGAGGCTTTGAACTGAACAATCTTTCCAGACTCAGTCATCTCACGTTGCATTTCGTACCAAAGCTTGTTGAGCTCATCGATACCAGGAAGTTTCTTAGTTTCAGCAAGCTCACCCATGAAGGCCTCACGACCAGGGTATTGAGCACTGATATTAGAGTTTTCAAATTGTCCTTTGAAATCTCCAGCAACTTGCTTAACAACACCGAACATCTCACCAAGGTTACCCTTAGCAATTGTGAGGTCTTCTTCTAGCTTACCAAGAACCTTCTCATTTGCATTAAATGTCGTTTGAAGTTTCTTTGTAATAGCTTCTTGTCTTCTAAGCTCTTTTTGAGCGTCGAGAAGAAGCTTTTGTTGCTTATTCTTTTCGTTAACAAAGCGTCTTTCACGCTCGTTAAGTTCTTTCTTTTTTTCAACTCTTTCTTTTCTTACTTGGTTAAGGAGAGCATCAAGTGTTTTTGGCACTTGAGCATAAGATGAACCAATAAGAGTCGAGAGGATAGCGATTGTTGTTAGTTTCATTAGAGTGTCCCTCCTTGAGTCGGAGCAGGGATAGGGAGTTTAACAAGCTGAGGAGCAATTTGCTTCTTAGCCATCTTAATACCTTCTTGAATACTCTTCTTGTATTCACTACCTAGCTCAATCCACTTCTTATTGTTGTGGTCCCATGCACCTGTCTCTTTTCCATCAAGTGTTTGATAGATAAGGGCAACACGACCAACCTGAAGATAATCAACAGTCATTTCTTTACCGTCTTTTGTGAAGACATCGCGGTAAGACTCAATTGTACGACCGTATTCACTCTCTACTTGATAAGCTTCAAGGATACGACGAAATTTCTCAGACGTTGATACATCTGCACGCGTAAGAAGCTTGTCAAGGTCAGCTACACGCTTTGCTCTTTCTTTGGGAAGGAAGGGCATATCAAGCTCTACGAAAGTCTTGATGTTTTTGACCATGTCAACCATGAGAGGAACGATACCTTTTGCAGTATCTTTAAGGTTCTCAATTTGGTTTTTAATGGAAACTTTTTCTTCTTCTTGTGTCTTAATGATCTCTCTAAGCTGAGCATTGTAAACTTTTGCGTTTTCAATCTGCTTAAGAGTTTGACGATACTTCTGAAGAAGTTCTTGGGTCTTGTCTGAGACAGCGTCAATCTTCTTTTGTGAAGCTTGCGCCATCTTTAGTGTTACTTGGTCTTCCTTAACGACTTTTTTAGCAACGTCGCCAGTTGCTGAGTAACTGGCGACAGAAATAATCATTAGGAAGGGAATGGTCTTAGAAAACATACGAAGTACTCCCTAATTATGTTTATTTTAGAATGACTGAGTGTAAGCTGCGAAGAACCTTCTGCCAATAGGGTCGTAGAGAGAAGCGTTCAATTTACTAGATTGTGACGTCTCGTCTAGCTCTGGGAAGTCGTTAAGAAGGTTAACAACACCAAGAGAAACTTTTGATCCCCAAGAAGGAATAGCTAAACTAGCTTGCATATCAATTTGGGTGAACACTGGAGTCTTACCGGCTGTTGGGTCCGATTTGAAGTTAGATCCGATTGTTCTGAATGATGTTGCAATACGTAGTTTTTCGTTTACACCGTAGTCAACGTTGAGGTTGTTTCTCCACTGAGGAGCACCTGGATCGTTGTCTAGTACGCTTTCAGGAGCAAGACCTGGGAACTTCGTAATGTCATACTTCGTCATGTAAGACGTGTTATTTGTTACGATTAGGTCACCCCATGCACGTGGCTGAGAGCTAAATCTAAGGTTAAGGTCGATCCCTTGAACCTCAGTCGTTGCAAGGTTAAGAGTAGGTGCTGTTAGAGTAAGAAGACGACCAGAAGAGGCATCTCTGTTTGTCTGAACACCATATTGACTGATGTCTACACCTTGAAGTTCAGCTTGAGTAATGGCCTCAAGGTCAGTACCAACTGTGTTTTCAAGTTTGATTGAGTAGTAATCAACAGCAACACTGAACATTTTTGAAGGCTCAGCAACCATACCGATATTCCAAGACTCAGAAGTCTCTTCAGTTAGGTTTCTGTTACCACCAGAGAATGTTTCCCACTGCTCAGGACGACAAGAACCACCGTTAGCACAAGCAAATTGGTCGATGAATGTTGGGTAACCAAATCCTTGAGCTGCATAAAGATCTTGCATGTCTGGAGCTTTAAACCCTGTACCGGCAGAAGCTCTGAAAAGAAGCTCTGGGATTGGCTTATAGCGGAAGTTAACTTGTGGGTTGAAAGTATCACCAAAGTCAGAGTACTTGTCGTAACGACCAGAAACTTGTGACTCTAGTTTGTCAGTAATTGGAATAGCAAGTTCACCAAAGATCGCAGTCACGTGACGTGTACCAGAACCTGGAGAAGCAGTACCACCACCAGTTACGTTACCAAGAACTGATTGCTCATCAGCGTTAACAGCATATGTCTCGTACATAACCTGTCCACCAAGGGCCGCAGAAAGAGGACCAGCAGGAAGGTCAAAGAGTTCACCGTTTGTTCTCAACTCGTAAGTATCGATACGTGATGTTGTTTCTTGGAAAGGGTTGTACTTGATTGAAGGATCGTTACATCCAGAAAGGTCTCCACCAAAAATGTCACATGAACCATTTTGGATAAGAGCTGTAAGGCCGTCTTTAAGAGCGTAACCATTTACAGAATCTTCCTCTCTTTTAATTCTCTCTGTACCAACTGTGAAGTCAGCTTCCCAAGAGTCACCAATGTAGCGCTTAATACCAGCGTTAACAGCAACAGAGTTTGTTGTTACTTCAGTGTCACGAGTACCAAGAGCTTCTGAACGCCAACCAACGTAGTTAAGTTGAGTTCCAGCAGGAATAACTGTTCCGTCAGCAAGAGTGATATTTCTTGGAGCAGTGAAGTTATCAGATGAACGGAAGGCAACAACACCAGGAGCGTAGTTCCAAGTTGTTTCTTTTCTAGTGGCAGAAACTTGGGCGTGAAGTTCTGTCATTGAATCAATATTGTATGAGGCATTTGTGAGGGCATTGAATTGCTCAATTTCTGGAAGACCAGTTGAGAAATCAGCGAAGTTATAGTTACAAGCACCGTCATCTCTAATATCGCTACAACCTTGAACTGCATTTAGTCCACCATTGTAAAGAATAGAAGGGATGGGAGCGTTTACTGAAGAACCTTCTTCAGAGAACTCACGATCACGGTCAAAGATCACTTCGTTTTTACGGTACTGGATTGATCCCATGATAGAACCTTTTGATCCAGCCGTTCCATAAACACCAGAGATAGTTGTACGGTTACCGCCTTCTAGTTCAGTGATTTCTTGTCTCATGTTGATTTCAGCACCAACAAAGTTCTTACGAGTGATGACGTTTACAACACCACCAACAGCATCAGAACCGTAAGTTGCTGAACCACCAGTTTTAAGAACGTCAATTCTTTCAACTGCTGCCATAGGGATAAGGTTAAGGTCAGTTGCAGCTCCGATCCCGTCTTTGGCCATACGACGACCATTAAGAAGGATAAGAGTTCTGTTAGCTCCAAGACCTCTTAGAGATACTGTTGCTGTACCAGCAGTAGCAGAACCAGATGATTCACGAGCGCCACCGAAAGAAGAAGCAGTAAGGTCACGCATAACGTCCCCAACTGAGTTGTATCCCGTCTTATCAAGGTAGTCTCTGTCTAGAGTTTGAACTGATTGAGCACCTTCAAGATCAACACGCTTAATGTATGATCCAGTTACTTCAACCTTTTCGTAACGACTGTCAGCAGATGCTTCACCTGTTGTTGTCGTCTCAGTAGTACCGAGGTCCGATAAATCAGCTGTAGACGTTTGTGCTAAAAGTGCACTTGGTGCTACGGCCATGAGGGTAAGAGCGATTTTTAAATCCATAAATGTCCCCAAAGTAGTGTGTTTATATAGTCATTAAATCGTCAGACTCAATGCAGTAATGTCATCTCGTCAAAATTTTCAAAACAAATTGCTAACCTAAAATTGACAATCTAACAAGGTTATCGATTGACGCTAGTAGTTGTTTCAGGGTTCACTTTGACACCAATATTGTTAAAATTATTAGGATTAGACCTCTCTTATTGGGGATTTAACTTGGTGGTGGAGTCCATATGGCCCTTAAACCTGAGCAAAAAAGTAAGAAAAGGTTAGAAACTTACATTTCTTAATGGAGGAGTCATTCTCAAAAGTAAGAAGATGAAAGTTATTTATGAAAGTGCTGTTCTGAAAAAATTACAGGGCTTATCCTATAAACTAGGGAGTTTATGAAGGTTGCACAGAGAGTTCGAGAATTTAAGACTGCAATGAGCGCAAAAAGGATGTGGATCAACCTCCTCTTTGGCTTCTCAGCGGGTTTACCCATAATGATCGTCTTTAGTGTCGTAAAGATCTGGGCGAGGCGTGAGGGCGTTGATTTGGGGACTATAGGCCTGATGGGGATTGTTGCCCTTCCTTATTCTCTTAATTTTCTTGCTGGGCCTCTTTTGGATGGGGTCACCCCCTCAAAAATGGGGCGCAGGCGCTCGTGGCTTTTGATTACCCAACTAGGCCTGGCCCTCAGCATGTTTAGTTTAGGTCTGTGTGATCCCGTGAGTTCGATGAGCTTGGTGGCCTTGGTGACTCTTGCCATTGCCATCTTTGGTGCCACTCAGGATGTGGTCATCGATGCTTATAGAAGAGAAATTCTTCCTGACGAAGAAATAGGTATTGGCTCCTCTTTATATGTCTATGGTTATAGGGTCGCCATGTTGGTGACGAGTGGCTTTGGTCTTTGGCTCGCGAGTCCTGAAACTTTAGGGCTTGAGCTTAGTCAGGTCTTTCAAGTTCTCGCTGTTATCATGCTCTTTTGTACATCCTTTACCTTCATTGCCGATGAGCCAGAGGTCAAAGAAAAGTCCCCTGAGTCTCTAAGAGAGGCGGTGATCGATCCTTTCCTTGAATTTATTGAGAGGAGTGGCTTAAAAAGCGCTCTTATCATTTTGGCCTTTATCTTCTTTTTTAAATTTGGTGATGCTCTCGTTGGTACCATGCTGGGTACTTTCTACGTTGATATGGGCTACACGAATAAGACTATAGCAGAGGTAACCAAGTTTATTGGTTTCTTTTCAACGATGGCGGGACTTGGTGTGGGCTCCATGGCCATTTATCGCTTTGGAGTAACCCCGTGTCTTTTTACCTTTGGTTTACTCCAGTGTATTTCAACCTCACTCTTTGCTCTTTTAACGACGGAAGCTCTTAAGGGAACGTGGAAGGGACTCGCCTTGGTGATTGGTTTTGAAGACTTCTCAAGTGGCCTTGGAACGACGGCCTTAATTGCTTTTATGGCAACGATGACAAATAAAAAGTACACAGCTACCCAATACGCTCTCTTTGCCTCCCTTGCAGCTCTTGGGAAAACGCTTTTTGGGAGTGGGGCTGGATACCTTGTTGAATCACTCGGCTATGTGCCTTTCTTCTTTATGGGAAGTGTCCTTGCGCTTCCGGGGCTTGCTCTGATTGGTCTTATGACTAAAATAAGAGAGTAACGAATATCTAAAGGTTGAATAATGAAAATGTGGAGTCTCTTTTCTCATGTAAAAATCAAGGAAGCTCTTGATAAGGCATTGGATTCCAAATTTGAGCTGACGTTGTGGCAGCACTCAACCCAGCAGATGTTTCAATACAAAGCTTTTTTCACTGAGGTTGGAGAAAGCAATTGTACCGTGCAAATTCTTGATCGTGTTGAAGAGGGAAGTCTTAACTTTAATGAAGAGCTCTATATTCACTGTCCTAAATTAGATTTTATTTTTAAGCGTGATAAATTTAAATTCGATACGGGAGAGCTTTCTTTTAAAACACCTAGTGAATTGATGGTCAAAGAGCGCCGTCGCATTGAGCGCTTTCGCTTTCGTTATCAAGACTTTAAAAGTGTCAGCTTTACCTATGGTCAAGGTGAAGATCAGCAACGCCACACCCTCAACCTTATCGACCTCTCAACAGCTGGACTTTCCTTTGTTGGCACAACTCAGGAGCTTAAAGACATTGAGGAAGGGGATATTGTTCTGGTGACTCATATTACAGATCAGGAACTTGAGGGTGATTGCTCAGGTGTTGTTCGCTCTAAAGTTAGATTTGAAGAAAAAGAAGGACTAAAAGAGCGGACGAACCAAACTCAAAATATTCGAGTTGGAATTGAGTTTGATGAGGCCATTGAGTCCGTTTCCTTTAAATCTGTTAAAAGTATTGTCGAGAGGACTCAAAAGAGAACTAAAGGCTTAGAGGTTGATGGGTTTAATGGAATGAGTGATACGGAACAGCTAAGAGCGATTCGTAAAATTGGAGAGGAAAATAAGCCTCTCGCTAATCACCTCCTAGAAAATACCGAAAACCTTTACCGCCTAAGGTATCTTACTAGCGAGATGAAACAACGCTTTTGGATGGAGGTTAATCAAGACCTTCTTGCGGCAGCTCTGCGCCTTTCTACTAAAGAACTCATCTATGATCTCTTAGGTGATGTCACAGAGAATATGAGAGATGAATTTCTCGCAAAACTGAATGAGCCTAAACCACCCTCAGCGATTGATAAGGCCCAGAGACAAATTATAGATTTTATCCACAAAAAAGAGCGAGAAGGTGTTTTTGTTCTTTCTGCTAAGTCCTTTGTAAAATATGTATAAAGTTTCTCATCTCACTAATACGGGCGTTAAAAGAGATCACAATGAAGATTATTATCTTCTTGATGAAGCGCTTGGGATCTACATTGTTTGTGATGGAATGGGAGGACACGCGGCTGGTGAAGTCGCCTCTGAGATGGCCTGTCAGGAAATAATGAATTTTTTAAAAGAGCAGGCATCTTTTATTAAATCTTGCCAGAAAAAGCTCTCTAAAGAGGGGCGAGTCAAGATGAGGACTCTTCTTGAGAGTGCAACTCAAAGAGCCAATGAAGCGATCTTTAATCGCTCGTTACGAGAACCTGAAAAAAAGGGCATGGGAACAACTCTAGTTATGGCCGTCGTCGTGCCTCAGGGGATTTTTTGCGCGCATGTCGGCGACAGTCGGGCCTACTTGATAAGAAAAGGAAAAGTGAAGCAGATGACGGAGGATCATTCACTCGTGAATGAAATGATCCGCTCTGGAATGATTTCAAAAGAAGATGCTCACAACCATCCTCAAGGCAATGTTATTACCAAGGCCCTTGGGATTCAAAAAGCTGTCGTTGGCGACACTGCTTTCTTTGAGACAATGGAAGGCGATAGTGTCTTTCTTTGCTCTGATGGTCTTCACGATTATCTTGATTCTCAAAAAATCATCGGTCTTTATGAAAAGTCATCGATAGAAAACCTTTCTCAGAATTTTATTGATCACGCTAATAAAAGTGGGGGAAAAGATAATATAACTTGTATTGCCCTCCAGTTTGGAAATAAAGAGGCGCCGCCTGCCCATCCCTCCCAAGTTACAGTTGACTCTAAAATTCAAACTCTTCAAAAAATTCCACTCTTTTCGAGCCTTAATTATAAAGAAATGGCAAAGGTTCTTGAATGTGTTCATGTCCTTGATCTTAAGGCCTCACAAACTGTTATTAGTGAGGGTGAGATGGGTGATGATATGTTCGTGATCTTAAGAGGAGAGCTCGCCGTTATTTATGATCAAAATGAGGTCAACCAATTGAAGGCTGGACAATTCTTTGGAGAAATGGCCCTTATTGATAAGGCCAAAAGGTCCGCGACCATTAAAACCAAAGTCCCAAGTAAGCTTCTGCAAATCCATAGAGACGAACTCTTTCCCCTTCTTAAAAAAGAGTCACGAATTGGATTAAAAGTCTTTTGGGCCTTCTTACAAAATATGAATAAAAGACTAAGAGAGAGTGACCGCAAGGTCTTTGACCTCTACCAGGAAATTAAAAAGGAGGGGGCTGGCCCCTCCTGATATCTTAAAGAGATGTCTTTTCTAATTCATCGGCGCCACCAATAAGGTCGCCATCGATGAAAATGAGAGGATACGTACCTGCTCCCCCTAAACTTCTTAAAGTTGATGTTCTTACACCTTTAATTTCAGTGTATTTTAGATCTTTGCTTTTAAGAAGCTCTTTTGCTCGGTGGCAGTGAGGGCACCCTGGCTTACTAAAGATGGTGATCTCTTTAGGGCGCGCTGAATTTGGTGCGAGGTAGTCTAGCATGGTATCGGCATCACTCACTTCAAAGGGGTCACCTGGAACGTCGGGTTCGATGAACATCTTTTCAATTTTACCGTCGTTTACAAGCATACTGTAACGCCAAGTTCTTGGGCCAAAACCAAGATCTTTTTTGTCCACGAGCATTCCCATGCCACTTGTAAACTCACCATTACCATCGGGAAGAAAGGTCACATTTTCAGCTTCCTGTCCCTCTTTCCAAGCATTCATGACAAAGGTGTCATTAACACTTAAGCAAATCACATCATCGACACCAGCTTTTTTGAACTCACCTGCTAAATCATTATAGCGCGGAAGGTGGGTTGAACTACAGGTAGGGGTGAAAGCTCCCGGAAGAGCAAAGAGAACAACTTTCTTACCTTTAAAAAGGTCATCTGTTGTCCATGTTTGCCACTGGTCATTTTCTCTTACCTGAAACTTCACTTGAGGAACATTTTGTCCTTCAATATTTTCTAATTTATTACTCATAAAATCCTCCTTATGGATTAATTAGTTTTGACTTAATAGGGCTTGGCGTTTTTCACGACGAAGCCTTGTGTTGATATCGTCTGCAGCATCGACCGCTGTGTCCCATGCTGTGTAGATTTGTTTTTTTGTATTGGCTCTTAAATCTCCAGCAACATAGAGACCGTCAATTGAGCTTTCTCCTTTCTCACTTGTTGTCACGAAGCCTCTTTCATCGGTTGCCGCTTTCATCTTACTCGCGAGTTCGTTATAAACGAGCATACCTAAGCTTATGAAGGCGAAATCGACAGGTTGAAAAGTGCCATCGCAAAAATAGAAGCCCTCTAGTTTACCTGTCTTTTCATCGCCTCTAATACCGTCAAGTCCTTTGGTAATGACTTGGATTTTATAGAGTTCAAGTAGTTTCTTGAGGTCGTCACTGTAATTGGGCTCATGGCCGTCGGTGATAACAGTAATGTGGGGTGGATTGTAGCGCTCATGGAGCAGCACTGCGATCCAGGCAGCACTCTCGCCATCATTTCCAATAATAGCCGTTTCCTTATTTTTGACATGGTGGCCATCACAACGGATGCAATAATCGACACTTTGAACGTTAGCATAGGGAAAGATGGTATTAATTGTCCCTTCTATTTTAGGTTGAACATCCATAACACCTGTCGCGAGGATGACATACTTTGCTTTGAAAGACTCTTCTTTGGAGGCTTTAATCGTAAAGTGGCCATCTTCTTTAATGATGTCCTCAACCCCTGTGCTTGGGTGGTGGAAAAGATTCTCTGAAAACTCACTCTCTTTGATAAAGTTGAGAGTTTCTTTATTGGGATCAAGAATCCCTTTTTTGTAAATTGAAAAACCTGGGATATTGTCTACCTTTCCTACCCATTGGGCGCGAGATTTCTTCTTATCTTTTGAGGTTCCTCCAAAGAGAAGAACAGTGTCATTATTAAGTACACCTCTTAAGGCGGCCATCATTCCTGCAGCACCGGCACCGATGACGGCGATGTCATATACTTCTGGTAATTTTCTTTCTGTTGTCGTCATGCGACCTCCTCTTGTCTTTACCTATTATTGGTTCTTTTGATGATTTTTTAAATTATTAAAAAGCTATTGTTTGATAGTTAAATTCTATGGGATCTAACCCTTTATTTCCTCTGAACTCTAGAGTGAATTTGTTTAAATAATTACACATTCTCTTAACGTTTGGAAAAAGTCTTTGAGGGGGATCACTCTTAATCTTTTTTTAGAAAAATAGCTTTGTTGCTATTTAAACCACTAACAAAAGGAAGTTTTATGAAGAAATTAACAGTAGGTGCATTATTTGTTTTGGCCACTAGTGTACTCGGTTTTTCTAAAGGACATCTCTACTGGAGTGAAGCAGGAAGTGACTTTTCATTAGGAGAGAGGAATGCTGCCAATGGTTGTTATGCTCGCCTTCATATGGATAAGAGTCATGATTTTGCCATTTTAAATATGGTCGGTAATTCCGCGATCTATGATATCGATGCCGCGCTCGGTGCGGATATTGAGCATGACATCAATATGATTGAAGTGGGTGCCAATGCCAAGGTGACTCTCTATGATAATGAAGGACTTAGAGACTTTAGAGGGGATATCAGTGCGGATAGTTTCTTTGATGACCATAGGTATCTGGATAGAGTCGACTCTCTTAAGGTTACCTGTTTAAAATAGTCTATTAAGCCTCCTTCGGGAGGCTTTTTTTTTAGTTAGGGGTTTTGGAAGATTAGCTCTAAAATTTAAGAAAACCTATTATGGAGTTTAATTCATGAAAAGAACCCTCAAATGCCTTACTCTTTTATCTCTCTTTATTTCATTTTTTCCTCTTCAGGCTGAAGACTCAGATCAAGCCTCTCGCAAAGAGGCGCGAAAAGCGCGAAGAGCTGAACGACAAGCACGTCGTGAACAAAATAAGGAAGAGCATCTTGAAAAAAAAGAAGAACGCATGGAGCAGAGAAAACAGAAGCGTGAAGAAAGGCAAGCGAGAAGACAAGCGAGACAAGAAGAGCGAAAAGCAAAGAGGGCCGAAATTAAGGCTAAGCGTGCTGCAAGACGCGCTCAAAGAAAATCTAATCTCGAGACAGAATAGTGAGAGAGCCCCTTTTTAGAGGGGCATTTTCTTATGGTTTTTTGACAACTTTTGGATTTTTTCTATTCGGGTAAACCTCTGTACAAAGTGGGCACTTCGTACCATCACAGCCTCTCGCGGTACAGTATTCACGACCATAGAAAATAATTTGCAGATGGAGCTTATTCCACCTTTCCTTGGGGAAGAGTTTTTTACAGTCATTCTCAGTTTGAACAACATTCTTGCCATTAGTTAGACCCCAGCGTTGGCAGAGTCGATGGATATGAGTGTCGACGGGAAAGGCCGGAACACCAAAGGCCTGACTGACGACTACACTTGCCGTTTTGTGGCCAACCCCTGGTAGTTTTTCAAGCTCTACAAGGTCATTGGGGACTTCTCCGTTGTGATGATCAAGGAGCATTTGCGATAAGGTCCAAATCGCTTTCGCTTTTCGTGGTGCTAGTCCACAGGGGCGGATAATATCTTCAATTTCTTGAACAGAAAGTTTCACCATACTTTTTGGGTTATCGGCTTTTTTAAAGAGGTGAGGTGTTACTTGGTTGACTCGAATATCTGTACACTGGGCCGAAAGAAGGACGGCAATGAGGAGAGTATAGGGGTCTTTGTGATCGAGAGGGACGGGAACAACGGGGTAGAGTTCTTCAAGTCTTTTATCGATGTGAGCTGCTCGTTCTGCTTTTTTCATAGAAACTTTTCTTTAGGAAGATTAAGCCACTCAAGAGCACTGCCGCTAAGGAGTCTTTCCTTATCGCTCGCACTAAGATGAGGCATTCCTTCTTCAATAAGCTTACCGGGTTCAAGTTCACCTAAAGGGAAGGGATAATCAGTTCCCAGCATGATAGAGTTCACGCCAAGGATATCAATATTATATTGAAGGGCTTTAGGGTCATGATTGATAGAGTCGACGTAGAACTTTCCAAGATACTCACGTGGATTGATAGGATTATCGACTTGGCACAGATCAGGTCTGACGTTAAAGCCGTGCTCAATACGCCCTAGGGTGTAGGCGAAAGAGCCTCCACCGTGAGCAAAACAGACGCGAAGCTTAGGAAACTTTTCAAAGACTCCACCAAAGATCATAGAGCAAATGGCCCTCGTCGTCTCTGCCGGCATACCTACTAACCATGGGAGCCAATAGTCAGGCATAGTGTCCTTACCCATCATATCCCAGGGATGCACAAGAATAGCAGCACCCAGCTTTTCGGCCTCTTCATAGAAAGGGAAGAGACTTTTATCGGAGAGATTAAGGCTTCCGTAGTGGCTGCCAATTTGAACGCCAGGAAGCTTTAGATCATTAATACAGACTTCTAATTCTCTACAGCCCAGCTCAGGGTCATTGAGAGGAATGGTACCAAGTCCAATGAAGCGCTTGGGGTAGCGGGAGACTTTCTCGGCAATATCCTCATTTAAAAAATGATTAACTCTCAACGTGTGCTCAGGTTTAGCCCATTCACTAAACATAACGGGGACTGTTGAAAGAACCTGAATATCAACACCAAAGCGGTCCATCTCTTCAAGGCGAACTTCAATATCCATGCAATTAGGTTCAACGGCACGAAAGAATTTGCCATCGTCGCGAACCATATCTGCGTAACCATTCTCTTTGGGGTGGAGCTCAATAAAGCCCCCATAGCCGAATTCCTCCTTAAAAGGAGGAACCTTACTAGGAAGAATGTGATTATGAATGTCTATTTTAAGAGATTTTGTCACTTCTTCACTTCCCATGTGGTTCCCGCTGGAGAGTCCATGATTTCAATGCCCATTTCGAGGAGTTTATCACGGGCCTCATCTGACTTACTCCAGTCCCTGGCCGCGCGGGCTTCATCACGTTCTTTAATTAAGGCCTCTACTGTGGATTTTTCAATTCCTTTTTCCACAATGAGAATTTCATCAAGAGTTTTGAGAAATTCAGTTGGGTCTTCTAAAAAGAGAGCACTGACGTGGGCCCATGAAGAAACCCATTCGGTGAAAGCCTTTGCACTTGCGAGGGCATTGGGGTCTTTCTTTTTCTTGGCAATATTTTGCGCATTGAAAACTCTCACTACTTCAAAGATATTCGCCATCATCTCGCCGGTATTGAAGTCATCGTTGAGGGCTTTTTTAATACGGGCATCAGCAGTGTCCATGATTTGCTTGAGAGCTTTGTAGGGAGCACCACCAGTGAGCTCTGAGGCATCAGCGAATTCCTTCGCCTCTCTTAAAGCTTTATAGACGCGTGCAAGACCAGAGACGGCCTGATCTATCTTTTCTTCATTTACGTTTAGCATTGAGCGGTAGTGGGCTGAGAGCATAACGTATTTAAGAATTTCTGGATGGTATTTATCCATGAAACTTCTTGCAGTGATGACATTTCCAAGAGACTTGCTCATCTTTTGGTCTTTGAGATTGATGAAGTTATTGTGCATCCAATAATTACAGTACTTCTTACCTGTGCAGCCCTCACCTTGGGCAATTTCATTCTCGTGGTGAGGGAAGATGAGATCAATACCACCGCCGTGAATATCGATGGATTCACCAAGAAGGGCACGAATCATGGCAGAGCATTCAATATGCCAACCAGGGCGTCCTTTCCCCCAAGGACTATCCCATGAAGGCTCCCCTGGTTTTGCAGGCTTCCAAAGAACAAAGTCCATCGGGTTTCTCTTTCTTTGATCAACTTCAACTCGTTGACCGACTTCGAGATCATCTAGATTTTTTCCGGAAAGGTTGCCATAGGTTTCAAAGTTATCGATAGCAAAGAAAACTTCGCCTTCAATGACATAGGCCTTTTCATTGGCGATGAGTCCTTCAACGAGAGTGATGATGTCATCAATATGTTCTGTTACCCGAGGATTCTTACTATGAGGTCTTAGTCTTAGACGGGAATAATCCTCTTCAAAAGCTTTAATAAAGGTTTCAGAGATCTCACTACTTTCAACACCCTCAGCGTTTGCTCTTTTAATGATCTTGTCATCAACATCGGTGTAGTTATAGACGTAGGTCACTTCATTACCGGACTTTTCTAGCCAGTTTCTTACCAAGTTAAAAAAGATTGCCCCGCGAAAGTTGCCAATATGAAGGTAGTCATAAACGGTGGGGCCGCACACGTACATCCGAACCTTTCCCTCTTCAATTGTTTTGAAGGGTTCCTTGGTTTTACTAAGAGTGTTATAGACGACTAGCCCCATGATATTCCTCGCTTCTTTTCTTTGGGATGAATTAAAAACTTAGTTGAATTTTCTTGTTTTCGCAATGCTTCTATTGAGTGATACGGCCTTTTGGGCGACAATAATAAGCACTGGAGTGCGAAATGTCCGAAAATGTCGTTATTATATTAGTTGCTGCTTTACTCATTGTAACTGTGCTCTTTGCCGCTGTTATTATCTATCTCTTTAATAAAGTTCTCAAAGAGAAGTCTCATAGCCGTCAAGAGCAAGAGGATGCACCTCCTCTTAAAAAGTATCGAGCGACGCAAGATCATGCCAGTTACTGCGTGAATCACCCACAGGATCATGCTCATGGCATGTGTGCGATTTGTCAGGAGCTTTTTTGTGAGGACTGCCTCAAAGAGCATGACGGTCACACTTTCTGTGCGCCCCATTTTAAACTCTTTATCTCTCATGAGTGGGAAGAGCTTGAGTCAATAAAAACGACTCCAACGACACCGGAGACGGCCTATCCGATCTATGACTTTAAAAAAGAACTTTGGGATGACGGGGGAGAACCGACTGTTATCTCGACTCACTATAAAATAAATATTGATGATGATTCTATTGAAAGTTATGTGAAGCTCTTGGTTATTAAAGATGAATTTGAGGAATTGAAAGGGCGCTATCAGAAATTTAAACAATGAAGTGAGTCCCCTGTAAGGATGGGCAAAAAAAAAGGGCCTTGGGTGAGGAAGTGAACCACTATCAACCAAAGGCCTTGCTTTATTTCGTAAGATCCGCATGGGATCATATTTTGAAAAATTGAATGTCTTAGCTACTCGGAGGTCCAACCTCACCAATAGATAGGAATTTGAACATCTCAGTTAGAGTTATCATGGCGTTCAACCTCCTTAAGGTTAGAAATCTCTAATCGATTCCCCTTAGTCTAAGGTCTTTTTTGCTCTGATAAAAAATAAGGGGGTTAGCTAAAAGGGTGATGAGCTGGGACAATCCAATAATTAGTCATTTAGCAATGTTGCTGACCCAGAAATGAGGCAAAAAAAAGGCCATCACTTGGATGGCCTTATCGTCAAATCTTAGTATGGGTAAATCTCGTGTGATCTCTCAAACGAGATGAATCTACTAGAGCGGCTACCACGACCACAAACAGTTTCGTAGTACTCAGCTTCATGGTTCCAGCTACTGCTGTAGTAATGAGTTGTTGTACAGCTTTGACCACGACGAGTGAATGTTCTTCTTCCTCTTGGCTGGTAGTAAGAGCGACAGTCGACATCGTAATCGGTGTAGAAAACTTCTGAAGAAGTTGCAACCTGAACCGCGCCAACAGCCGCGAATCCAGCACCAACAGCAGAGATAAAATCTCCGAGGTTATCGTTACCAGTGATACCACCAATAACCTGGCCACCAATTACACCGAGAAGACCTCCACCGATATTACGGTTACCACGTTGTCTTTGCGACTCATTCATTGTGACCACACGTCTTCTTGGGGTTTCATAACAGACTTCATAGGCATCAAAGTTTTGTCTTCTTGAAACAATAACGTCTCTTCTTGAAGGAACAGGGTCGCGACGAATAGGTTGTGTACGAATAGGAGCGACACGGGTTCTTTGGCCACGAGCTTCAAGATCTGATTCTCTCATCAAAAATTCATTATAATGAGAGGTTCTGTTGATCTCTAGGGCAAGGCTGTGACGGTATCTTGAATCGATGAGGTCAGGTCTTACGATTCTCTTAATAAGGATGGCGCGGCCGATTCCCGCAATCTTAACTCTGTCTCCATAAAGAACAACTTCTGTGCCAGCAAGAAAAGTTCCCTTTTCTTCAACGTCACCATAGCTATCAACTTGGAAAACAGGTGTTGCTTGTTTGAGGAAGACTGTTCTCGCTAGAGTACTTCCCATAATGAGGGCACAAAAGGCCGCAAAAAGTGGTAATCTCATAGTTTCTCTCCGTAGGGTTTTGAGGGTTTGGAGGAATTTACCAATTTTTTAAATTGAGGGGAGGGAAATTGAATTTATTTCAAGGCATGTTTACATTGTGGCCATTTTGACACTGCTCTTTAGAGTTTTCCAAGTCTTATCTGCTCGATTGTCCATGGGCATCCATCACAACCACTTTTACAGCAATTGGGCGCCATTGTGTCATTTGAATTATCGCGCTCTACAATAATCTCATAGAGATCAATTTCATTAAATTTGACATCAGTAATAAGCTGATAGTTATGAGGGGCCTGTTTAAGAGTGGGGAAGGTCCCAAGTCCAAGGGCTAACTTATATTCATGGGCTTTAGCACTCTCTTTAAAGAGTAGCCCATAGGCTGGAGTCGTGGGGGAGAGGGGCATTAAAATAAAGAGCTGCTGGCCATCTTCTTCTTGGTGTTTAATTAAAGTATATTCTTTCAATGAAACTCCTAAGTTTTTAAAAAGACATACAGTTTCTCAAAAATTTCCCTTTGTATTTTAGTCTTCTTTACCGAAAAGAAAAGAGTTATGCCAAAGTCGATTCTCTTCTTTTTCTTGGGGCTTGTATTCTCTTTTCGTCTGTTTGCCGCTGTTGGTGAAGCGGAACTCCTTGTGGAGCTTGAAAGCTTTAAAAATGAAGTCAAGGTCCAGGGCTATTCTAAAGACCTTCATGATCAACTGGTTTCCCTTTATGAGGGTCATAAGAGTAATCTTCAAAGCTATGATCCTGTCTTAAAACGAGAATTTGCTCAGATCCTCAAGGCCAGTCAAATGGTTCAAGGCCTTAAGTCTTGTGTGGATACAGGTCATGAGGTGATCAACAAGAGTATCGACTCATTGTTTACGGGTTTCATGCAGACAAGTTGCCTTGATCAGTATTTTGGTGAGCCTAAGGTTGATGAGTTAATGGGAAATCTTGATCGAATCTTAGAAGTTCAAGAAAGCCAAACTCAAATTAACCCCGCTCAAATGAGAAAGAAGCTTTTTGATGAGGGAGTTGGTGATCTCATCAGAAATTATCAAAATGCTGTCGGTCTTTTCAGTGATACAGAGGATAGATTTAAGGGGAGTGGAGAGGATATCTTTCCTTTACTACCTTCTGACATGAGACCTACAGAAATTAAGGGGCAGGCCAGTGCTCCCACCTATAGTGAGAAGTCTGATAAGGTTCTTGGTCCTATTTCTGACCTCTATAAAGAAGTCTACGGTGACAGGGCGCAGATGGCGCTCTCAGATCAGTGGACAGAAGTCTATAGTTCTAACGATCAAGACCAACCTCATATTTTTCAAACAGACCTTGATCCAGAAAAGAGTAAGAGTGCTCTTGCTCAGTGTCTTGAGCGCAGCCAAAAGCTTAGTGAATTACAGCAAGAAGCCGCTGATTACTTTGATAAACTTGAAGGAGCAGCTCTTAGAGAGGGGATCTCTGGCTTTATTGAAAGAAAGGAAGGAATGGATAAGCCCTTTGAAGAGTTAGGCTTTCAGGGGCAAGCTCGCTGTCATAGTGTAAGCCCAGGTGTTGCGGGAAGGCCTAACCTTGATCGATTTGGAAAACCGCTAGGACGTGAAGATTTTGATGAGGGAAGGCTTGAGGATCTTGCTTACTCAGGAAAGAACGTCATTCTCACTCTAGGTAATCTGGGCGAAGACCCTCATAGTAATATCAAACCGCGCAATAGCCAAAATCTAGAAACGCGTAGTTTTCTTGGGCCCTATACAGAAAACGGAATAAAAGAAAAACATGTCAAGGCACTAGAAGGGATGCAGGGTTTTATTAATCACATGGGAAGAAGAGTCTATAATACGAGTGATGAAAGTCGCTTTAAAGAAGCCCTTAATCTCTTTGGTGATGGAGCCAATATTGTCACAAGTCTCGGTAATAGCGATGAAGTTGATGTTGCTCTTTTATTGATGGCCAACCCAAAGCTTGGCATGAAGACTCTCATCAATACTCCGGGTGCCATGCAGAGTTTTTGTGATTCTTTTAAAACTCTTCGCAACCAGCGCAATGTCACTCAAATTCTTGAGGTTGCTGCAGCTGTCTCTATGTTTACTGGTGTTGGTGGCATGGTCGCCAAAGGCGGCAGTATGCTCAGTAAAGGCTTAAGGGTCTCTAATCTCGCCTTTACTCGTGTTGATACTCTTAGCATTTTTGACACCCTTACGAATGCCCGTGATATGGCGCTAAGTAATGCTTGTATGGGCGGGGATCAAAGCTTATGTAAGGGGTATCTCGATAGTGATCGCAACTTTACGGTTGCCCTTGCAGGGCTTGTCTTCTCTGGAGGAGATACGGCGTTATCTGGTGGGCGTCTTGCTTTGAGGCGTGTGCGTCAAGCACTG
Source organism: uncultured Bacteriovoracaceae bacterium (assembly GCA_950054155.1). Classification (GTDB taxonomy): domain Bacteria; phylum Bdellovibrionota; class Bacteriovoracia; order Bacteriovoracales; family Bacteriovoracaceae. The sequence goes on along the minus strand of CATLOT010000022.1, from coordinate 35,608 downwards.
AGCGCCCGTAAGGGGAGTAATGTTACCGAACTGATTAGTGACCAGCAAAAATTTTCAAGGCTTTTAACAAGCTCAAGTGATGATCAAAAAAAGGTTCTCGCTTCCGTACTTGGAAGAAGAGATTTAAAAGACGATGAAGTTAGTCATATCGTTCACCTTCTGCAAAACTCAAGTCTTGAAACATCTCAAGGGATGCTCACCCAATTGGCAAAACTTTCTAAAAATGAGCAAAAAACCTTCATCGATAAACTTATTTCTAAATCTTATCAGGGGGGATCATGCAGATTGCCCTAATTCTTTTTCTTAGCTTTTTTTCTTGGGGACTATTTGCTTGTGGAGATAATGCAAGCCTAGATGATCTTCTCAAAGATCCTGAATTAGCAGCGATTTTAAAGCAGCCTTTAAGGCCTCGTGTCCAAGAGGAGCCCGTCGATCTTGATCAGTTAAGAGCGCAAGAGGTTGAGGAAGCCCGCTTGGAGTATGAGGGGCTTGCAGGAAGCTCTCGCTCGACACCTGCTGAAATTGAAATGGCGAGAAAGCGTTATGAAAGACTTAAGTTTGATGAAGAAACGAGAGTATTTACAGAAAGTGATGAGTTTAAAGAATTAATGCAACAGCCTGTTAGCCTCTCCTCTTCAAGAGTTGTTAGCGAAGCCGATGAAGTTGTACCCTTACCTGTCCAAAAAGAGCCAGAGCTACAGCCCGATGTTTTAGAAGAGCGTCCCATTACTGATGCTGATCGTGCAGCCTTTAGTGAAATGCTACGTAAGCCCTTTAAGCCACGCTCGAGTCAAAATCCTTACGATAACTTCTTAGCTGACTTTAAAGAGGCGAGTGCAGTTCACCCCGTTCCCGTACGCTACCAGCATCCTCTGACAAAGGAATATATGGAGGCTGATGTTATTGGTTATGTGGGGGCTCATGATACTCGCGATGTCGTCAAGATTCGCTTTCAAACACCAGATGGAAGAACTCTAACAAAAGATGTTCCCATGAAAAGCCTTCAAGTGAAGGAGGGGAATTATGATATCAACTTAGGAGATAGAGATATCCTCCTTGAAAGCGAGCGCTTTTCAGGGATTGGTACTGAGGGAAGAGCTAAGGTTGCTGTGGATGAAATGGCAAGTGATGCTGTTATGGGTGAGGCAAGAAGACGTTATCAGGAGTTGCAAAAACAACTTGATAGTCGTGAACTTTCAATCACTGAAATGCAAGCCGCTATCAATGAACAAGACAACCTTATGAGACAATTTAGTCCTCTTCGAAAATTTGAAAGGGAGATGGCCGAAGCAAATATAGAGGGCCTCATGAAGGGGGAGAGTTTAACTCTTACGCCTGGTGAGAAAAGGGCTATTAGTGAAACCCGTGAGATTTATGACAGGCGAAGTGGAAATGCTTATAGTCATGAAGATAAAGAGCTTATGGAACAAATTGGAACTCTCTCCGAAAGTACGGTGCTCTTAGGGAGGATAAAGGGACGTCAAGCAGCCGTTGGAAGAGAGATCAGGGCACTCACCGGCGAAGCGCGAGGTGTGGATAAACCCTTCTCACTCAATAGAGAGTGGTCTTCGTCTGCTTTAAGAAGGGATATTGGTGGGATTACGGGAAGTACTCGCAAGAAAGACGCCCTTGATACGATCTCAGCGTTTGAAAAGAATAATCAAATTATTGGCTCTGATATGTCGCGCTCCATGCGAGATGCGATCCGCCTCATGCGCTCTGAGTTGAGGTCAAAAGGAGTTAAAGAGGGACCTTCTGTTAAGTATGTGGATTATCTCGAATTAAGGCTTGAGCTTTACGAGCTTAATGATAAAAAATCAACCTTAACCATGCGCTAGAGGTTATTCTCAATTTCCGTAAAATTTGCTAAGATAAGCCCATTCATTTTTAACGAGGTTGTTATGGGTAAGAGTTTAAAAGACCAATTAATGCAGGCAGGTTTTCGTTCCAATAAAATGGAAAATCATCGTGAATCGGCGAAAGGGCGCGAGAGAAAGCAAGCTGAGAAACATCAAACCACACGTAACTTTTGTGAGCATTGCAATCTTATTCATCCTGATGTGGAACGTTACAAGCATCGTATGCCAACAACAGAAGCTGAATGGATCTGTCTTGGTTGTGTTGATAAATTAATGATTGATGATAAGTTTCGCGTGACTCAACAATCAGATGTTTCAAAGAAAGGAATGTTTAGAAGATACTTTGGAAAGACCAAGGACTTCAGTGAGGAATCTTCAGGTCGAGGTCATCAAAAAGGCCGACCTCCTCGCAATAAAAACTTCAACAGATAACTTCACTTCAACTTTACAGAGTTTTGACATTGGCCAGCCTTGACGCTGGCCTTTTTACTGCCATCTTAGGTTGTAAGAGATAACCAGTCCACGAAGGAGGAAGGTATGTCAAAACACAGAAAACCATCTTATAACTGGGTGAAAATCTATTTCAAAAAGCATTTCCCTCACGTTAAGGAAGTGGTGGTAAATGCCCATCAAAACAATGATCACGATTTCGATGCTCTTCTCAAAGTGAAGGCAGGAAAGAAGTGGTTTGTTGTTAAGAAAAAAGGCCATGACCTCTCAGAAGCACTGAAAAAGGCTAAAGAAGGTATGTCCGTGAAAATCCGTAAAGAGTGGCAAAAATTTAAGGATCACAAAGCTCTCGTGCCACAAGAATTTTAAATTTAAGGAGAATAAAAATGAGATTTGCAGTACGCCCAATTTCAAATACATGGAGCGACTTTGATCGCGCTTTTAATGAGTTAACCCAAGGTTTTTTCGAAGGACCTGTAAAATCTGGACATGCAGATTTTATCCCCCCGGTGGAAGTTTACGAGGATGAGGAATACTATGGGGTTAGTTTTGATCTGCCTGGTTTTACAGTAGAGGATCTTCAGATTGATGTTGTTGAAGATCGTCTTGAAGTAAAAGGGGAGAGAAAGAAGCAGAGTCAGTCTGAGCAAGTTGGGTCTTTCTTCACGGAGAAGACCTACGGTAAATTTCATCGCTCGTTGCAGTTACCAAAGAATGCTAGTCGCGATGATGTCACAGCTGATTTTAAAGATGGAGTGCTTTATCTTAAGATCAGAAAAGTTGAACAACTGAGTTCACGAAGAATTGAAATTGCCTCGTAATGATTTCCACCATGGATTCGTCCTCCTGGTAGGAAAAGGGTTGAGGAAGCCTTAGGCTTCTTCAACCCTCTTTTTTTTGGCTTTTAGATTATCTTGAAATAGGCTGAAATGATTCCACAAGTAAAATCCTTTTTCTTATGGAACCGAGTGTGTTGCCTCAAAAAATGAATTATTGTTTTCTTAAATTATCTTAACACATAAGTGAAAAGTTCAAAGAAGAAAGTGGAAAATAATTGTGAGTTTAAGGGCTACCAAAAACTTTTTTATAAATTGCTGCTCTTCCACTAAACTGTTTTTTTAGGATTGGCCGCATGATTTTGTCGGTAATGCTGTTACCGCAGCTGAAGTTTATATCGTCTATGATCGTTGATCCCTGATCTGATTTAACCACGCGGTGAATATGCTTCCATTTAACTAACGGAAAGGGCATCTTAACGCCCTCATCGATGAAGTACCATTCTTGATCAGCATTACTTACTTCTTCTGTGATCTCACTAATCCATTTCACCATGACCCCAAGACCAACCCTGATATGGACCTCGTCACCAGGGGAGCAGCCATCAAAGCGGTCAACTTTAAATTGAATAAGGGGAGGTGCCAATTCTTTAAAGAGGTCAAGATTAAAGCCATTCTTAACTGCTTCTACATCACTTGCGACAGGACATTCAAAAAGAAGTCTTTCCATATTATCTTAATCCCTTTTGAATACATTTGATGATTTTACGGTCTCTAATTACGGGGTGTTTTTCTTCACATTGATTTAAAATATTTTCAGTAAAGGCCTGGCAGTCAGCTTTACCACTAAAGCGATTTGATTTTCTCTGCTCCATACAGAAATAATTTTGATATTGGCGCATTTCAATTTTCATTTCTTTGATGATCTCTTCGGGCAGAGGAGGTTTTGGAGGTACTGGTTTTGATGTTACGACTTTTCTAGTCGCCTTTCTGTAGGCTTTCTTTGTTGGGCTTTGATAGTGACGGACTTTTCTTCGGCCTTGGCGCTTATAGTTCTCCCAGTCTTTTTCTCTTAACCTTCGGTATCGCTCAAGTACTTCCTTTCTGTCATTTTCGATGGATTGAAACTCATTCTCAGTTTCTTGGCTGTAACTTGGTCTATAAGGTTTAATCTCCTTCTTTGTTGCACAGGAGGAGAGAAGAAGAGTTGTCATTAATATTATATGGAGTGTTTTCATAAATTTATTTTAATCTATAATAGAGTTGATGAAAAAATTAATTTCAAGACACTTAAATGAGTCTGGTTTAAGTCTAATTCAAGTTTTGATGGCCTCGACGGCTATTGCAGGTCTTGCCTTGGTTGGGCTTCGTTTGGCAGAGGATCAAAAAAACTTAGCATTTAAGACCGCAGAGAATTATCTTGGAGAGTATTTAACTCAAGAAATCGAGTCTTTGCTATCACAACCTGAAAGCTGTTCTTTAACTTTAAAAGGCTTGAGTCCGAGTGCCGGAACTTTTGATGTGATCAAACGAAAATCAAAAAAGAAAAGTGGAGAAAAAATCAATCATCTTCATTTTCCCGTGAGTGAGAAGGGATCTCATTCTTATTTTGATTCAAAGTTAGAAATACTTTCCTATGAACTTTCACAGGCTCATATTTCTGAAAACCTGAAAAAGGGAATGAGTCATCTTCTTGTTAAAATGCAAATTAAACGAGATAAGAGGAAACTGGTTAAAAAGGTTCCTATTCTCTTTGTTGAAGATCGTAATGGTCGGATACTGTCATGTCATTCAGGACTTTTAAATCAAAAAACTGCTAGTGATAAATTTTGGAAAATAAAAGATAAGTCAATAAAGCTGAGTAATCTCAAATTACGAGTGGGCGAAAAAATTCAGTCGTCTGGTCAACTTCAAGTAGCAGGTGAGCTATTTTTAGAGCGCGAAGATATGAGGCCTTGTCATGACCTCGAGGAAGGAGTACTTAAGAATATAAAAGGCGAGTTGAGATTTTGCCGACAAGGGAGATGGGTGGCTTTTGGTCTTAATCCCATTCAATTTCAAAAACCTAAAATCTATGAAGTAACTCTTGGCCAAAACGGAAGTAAGAGTCGTAAAACCTTGGGTCACCGCTATTGTTATCTTAAATCTCAAGAAAGACGAAATTTAGGAGATGGATGTAAAGTGGAGCGGCTTAGCAAGAGTGTCATAAGTGAGTACAAAATTACGGCTTATACAAATGCTTTAGCGACAAAGAATATCTGTGAGGTAGCCTGTGTCCAATAAGGGTCGTGTTTCTTCTATCGAGCTTCTTTTGTCAGTAGCCTTCTTAGGGATAGTCGTTTTCTTCTGTTATCAAATGATGATGAGACAAAAGAGAATGGTTATTAAGGTAAATCAAAATATTGAAGTAACCTCTCTTGTTCATAAAATGAGAAATATTTTAATGGGTGTAGGATGTCGAGAGAACCTTGCTGGGTTTTCGCGAATAACTCCTCTCGGGGAAATCACAAAGCTCAATAATATTGTTAATTTTATCGATGGAACCAGTTCAATTGAAGAGTCCTTTAGCACTGAAAGGGGTCAAGGAGCAGATATTAGTGAAACTGGTCTGGAACTCGAGGGTTTTGAACTTAATCCTCAGCTTCGTGATATGCCTGTGAGAAGTGACCGTACCTATTTGTCCGTTCATTTTAAGAGATCGAATCTTAAAGAAAGTATGACGAGAACGATTCGTATTTTTACGAAGGATACCAATGGCGTTATCACAGACTGTTCATTAGTGCCTTTTACGGAGGGAAAGAGTGTATGGCGTCAGGTAGGGGATGCTTTGGTTTTTGACTCAGGTTTTGTCAACCTAAAAGCCCAAAACCTTAAGGGGAAATTGAATATTGAAGGAGGGCTATTTGTGACGAGTCCTCTTGGTCAATGTAGTCCAACTTCACGAGGTGTTCTTTATTATAGTCCTCGGAGGGCAAAATGGATGTTGTGTACTCAGAGGGGAGAGGTAGCTCTCGAGGATGAGAGGTTTTTTGATGAATAGAGGCTTTTCATTAGTCCAGGTATTTGTAAGTTTAGGTTTACTTGGTCTCATTATTCTTTCTGGATTTAAGATTTTTGAATCCCAAACCAAGCTTGGCAAAAGTTCCTCCTTTCTCTTTGAGAGTATGGTTGTTTTGGATGAAATGAAAAGCTTATTAAGTGATCCACTTTCTTGTAAGTCCACTTTTGGTGGCAAGAGCGTCGTCTATGATGAAGTGCCTTCCATCAACAAAATTGAGAGTGTAAGTGGTCAAACAATGGCTGAATATGAAACAAGTGAGGACTTTAGTAGCGTCGCAAAGGTATATGGCCAGGGAAATGTCCACATCAGTTCTATTGAAATTTTTGGGGATCAAAGTGGTTTTGAAAACTTAAATGATTACAACCTAGTAAAAATTAAGTTTAAGGAAAAAGGTGGAGTTCAAAGTTATACTGGAGAGTTTCCTTTGAGAATTACTGCCAATGAACTGGGAAGAATTGTGGAGTGTGAATCAAGCCCAGGCCTTCATAGTGAGGGAGGTGGAGGACGAATTACTGGTCCTTGGGCAAAGGGAGTCAGAGAGGAAAGTGAATTTGCTTTCTTTGGTGGAGAAAAGGTAGAGATTGGACAAGTTTCAACCCAAGCACGACTGGCCGTCGAAGGGGGAGCAATTTTTTGGGCCTCCTCAAAAGAAGAAAGTGTGTGTGATACCTCAAATGAAAATGTGATTGTTTACTTTTTTAAAGAGGACAACCTTTTTCGTTGCGAGCGGAATTCTTGGATTTCGATTTCAAGTGTTGAACAGCCACTAAGTGAAAAACGCAGCTATAGGCTGAAGGGTACGGGCTCTTCGCTTAAAACAGAGCTTACTAAAGAAAGGTTTTCCTATTGTAGGCTTGAGCGTATGCAAGGAGTACAAGGAAAGTGCTCGGTTCAGGCAAAGTTAGAGGGGATACAAGGCCAGAGGGCTCATTTTAACCTAATGTTAAGAGCAACTCCTGGCCATGCATTAGAGTGTGATTTTTCTTGCTTTTAGAATCCGTTATTAAGAGCTGAGAAAATAAGCTTAATACTTGAACCAATCATGCAAATAAAAGTCAGAGACATACCAATAATGCGGTAGGGATTGGGGACTTTTTTAATCGCAATTCCATAAGCATGGAGAAGCCTTCCCACAATGAGCATAATACCAAATGAATGAAGAAGATTAACACTCTCTTTATTGAGCTCTAAAAGGGCCATCATAATGACGATGAGAGGAACGTATTCAGAAAAGTTTCCATGAATGCGGATTGATTTTTCAAGTTGGGCCTCACTTCCACTTCCTAAGCTTTGGCGAAACTTCCAGCGATTACGAATAACATTAAAACTTAGGCCTAAATAAAGAATTCCTAAACAACCGGCATAAAATGAAGTGATACTAAGCATTCTTCCTCCTTGGAGTGTATAATAGCGTCATAGATTTGTAATTTAGCTTATGAAGAGGCTAGACTTAAGGAAACAATTTGAAAACCAAGGAAATAAAGTATGTGGCAATCCTATATTAGTGGTGTTGGTGCTTATGTGCCAGAGCGTTCTCTAACGAACTTTGATCTTGAAGAGTCTCTAGATACTTCTGATGAATGGATTCAGCAAAGAACGGGCATCGTGAAGCGCCACTGGGTAGAAGGTGGTGTTGCCACATCTGATCTCGCTCTTAAGGCAAGTGAGGAAGCCCTCTCTTCAGCAGGACTTAAGAAAGAGGATATCGACTGTATTATTTTCGCGACTCTTAGTCCTGACCATGACTTTCCGGGTTCGGGGTGTTTCTTACAAGCGAAGCTTGGGCTAGAGGGAATTCCTGCTTTTGATATTCGCCAGCAATGCACAGGCTATCTCTACGGTCTTTCGATGGCCGATAGTTTTATTAAGTCTGGCGTTTATAAGAATGTTCTCCTTGTCGGAGCTGAAGTTCATTCCAAAGGTTTGGACCGCACTCCTGAAGGGCGCAATGTTGCTGTTCTCTTTGGTGACGGAGCTGGGGCGACGATTCTATCTCGTAAGGAAGCAGGTGCAGATACTGAATCTCATATTATTGCTTATGATCTTCACGCTGACGGTCAACATGCTAAAGAACTTTGGGTTGCTGCTCCTGGTACAGGAAATGGGCCTGACCACAGACTAAGTCCTGCGATGCTTGAAGAGAAGCTTCACTATCCTTTTATGAATGGACGCCAGGTCTTTATGCATGCCGTAAAGAGAATGGCTGAGTCACTAACGAATACCCTTAAGAAGAATAATGTCACTGTCGATGATGTGGATCTTTTCCTCTTTCATCAGGCTAACCTCAGGATAAACGATAAGGTTGGTGAGATGATGGGAATTCCTGCAGAAAAGGTCTTTAACACCATTCAAGACTATGGCAACACCACGGCAGCTACCATTCCACTAGGTATGAGAGATGCCGTCAAGGCCGGCAAGTTAGAAAAGGGGATGCTTGTGGGCATGGCCGCTTTTGGCTCTGGTTTCACATGGGGATCAGGACTCATGCGCTATTAAAAATGGCGCTAAGTGCTAGGAAAAACTACAGGGCTAATCTTAGGGTTGCAATTACACCGAATTGTGTTAGATTAGACGTCACCACAAAAGACAAGGCTATGCCCTGATTATAAACACTTAAGGAGATTGTTCATGAGTGGTCACTCAAATGTTGTTGTAGAAATTGATCCTAAAGGTGCCGAAAGGGCAATTAGAAAGTTCAAGAGAATGTGTGAGGCATTCGGTGTTACTAAAGAATACCGTGCTCGTAAGGAGTATAAGAAGCCTTCAATCAAGAAAAAAGAAAAACTCAAGGCTGCAGCCAAGAGAAATGCGAAGAGCAAGAGAAAGAACGACAGCTCACGCAGAAAAATCTAGCTAGATTTAATTTAAAATCAGATAGTTAAGGCCTCCTTCTAGGGGGCTTTTTTTGTTTGCATCTAAAGCTTTACTGTTTTAGTCCGATAAGTTCTACGGTGAACCTATAAGGACTAACATGAAAGCTATCTTGCCTATTTTGGCCTTGCTTATTCAGGCAAATGCCCACGCATTTAATAAACCTGACCACTGTGAGGCATTCGATAATGTTTATTCTATTCGAGATGGCCATGCCACAAGAGACGATGGCTCAGCCTTTGGCAATCAAGACCTCGTTAGCTCAAGTTGTGTTGATCAAACGGAAATCAATATTCATGTTGAAGACCTTCTGACTTCTTGGAATAAGGTGAATGATAATTTCATCGTTGAGAAGTCTTCAAATTATCGAAGAAGAGCGACAACATTTGCTCTTAAAAATCTGATGAAGCGCTCAAATCTCTTTGAAGGTCTGGCCGGATCAAGTGGAGAAGAGTTTAAACCAAAGCTTGTCAGTTGCCTAAGAAGGCTAGAGCCAGATCTGGCGGACAAACTCTATAAAGAGAGAGAAGAGGAGAAGAAAATAAACAAAAATAAAACTTCTGAGTTTATTGATACCTCTTTTGATAAATCAATTTTGGCCCACTGTCTGTTAGAGACAGTGAAAGATAAAGAAGATGAGTACGAACATGAATTAGAGCAGATCAAAAAGAATACGAGAGGACTTTCTAAAGATGAGAGAGAGGAGCATGAAAAGGCACTCACTCTAAGATATGAAGAAGAAAAAACAAAGTACCTCAACTCTCTTCAGCAAATGTCGATTTCTGATCCTCTTCTTTTTACTACGAAGAATAATTTCTCAGTCTTTGACTGGTTTAACTCTCAACTCACAACTTCAGATCTTGCCAATGAAATGGTGGGAGAGATTCCTCCTTCTGTAAAATCATCTCTCATGAAGAGCATTGAAAAGCCTGAGCAATTAGACGACTTTTCCGATTATTTAAAAGTGTATGGAGGCGAGTTAAAAGACGAAATGAGTAGTTATAAGAGACGTCATCTTGCCCAAAATGAGCAAAGTATTAAAGAAGAAGTAAAGAAAGCGAGTGAAGAGTTTACGAATGACATTCAAGATTCAATGCTCACTAACTGCCAAGAAAACGGCAAGAATTTACATTTTAATAATCAGCTTATTGCCGGTCTTGCTGAAGATATTTTTAAGAATAATGAAATGACTCCTCAGGAGAAAAAAGAGGAACTTATTGGACTTCAGGCTTGGCATTGTCATGCTTGGAGAGAGAGACCACCTAAAGAAGTGGGCCAGATGAATTGGGCCCGTATTGGTGGTATGGCATCAATGGGATTAGGTGCAGCCTTGTGGTTAACAGCTCCTTTTACGGGGGTTGGGGCCATTGCGGGAACATGGCTTGTGAGTGCTGGCGGAGCCGCCTTAACGGGAGCTGAGGTTAATGACTTCTTAAAGCATAATCCTACATATCATCAGCAAAAGACTGCTTTTCATATGGGGTGGAGAGATCTCTCTGAACTCGCTAAAGCGAAAGATAGTCGTACCGATATAATTTCCAATATCGGTATGGACCTTACCATGACTAGTGTTGGGGCAGGAATGCGTTTTGTGAAGCTTCCCCGTTGGTTACAACGAGGTAAGGTCGCTGAAAATAACAAGGTGAGAGAAACAGCATCAGCTGATGAGGATGTTGAAAATTATTACTCTCTAATTATGAATCGTCATGAGCGTATGGTTCCTACTGAAGGAATCCGCACAAAGGTTAACGATACTCTACAAAGAGTAACTGGAAATACGGATATTCCTAAAGTTCTTCTTAAAGACGATGGGGACTTTGCTCCCATGCTTCGTATTCTGACAGATACAAAGGGTAAAGCCGTTGACCGTGACCTTGCTTTTGGTGATCTTCAAAGCAAAATAAAAACTTATAGAAATTATCCCGAGAGAGTAAAAGATGCTGTTAGAAATGGCCGAAACTCGAGAGAGATCCTAGAAGCGAATAAAGTCTATGGCTCAAAATTAAGGAGAAAGCATTTCGTCAAAGATTCAAGAAGTGGTGAGTATCCCGATCTTCCCGAAATGCCTGATGGCTATAAAGTAGAGCGAACAGTTAATGATTCTATCGCTCTTCATTATAAGGTCGTCAGTAAAGGGGATGACGGCGTAGAGAAGGTTGTTACGCTTAGAGAAGACTTTAGTAACTACGAGGACTTCATAAGCTTTGTAGGGGATACGAAGAAGGCCCATCGTCGTGCGTTCTCTTTTGACTTAAAAGATGAGATTTTAAGAAAGAGTGATATTTTCACTGAACTAGATGATCAGGCGCGACTTTATAGAGAGCTGAGTTTAGTTCGCGATGGCCTCATTAAGGTCGGAAAGGATGTTGATCCGCAAACAGGGAAGTATGCCAATCTAACGGATAGACAAAATGGTTATATTTTTCAGCTCAACGAGCTTTTGAGAAAAAGTCCTGAGCTTCTGCCAAGACAAGACGCTGTTAATGCCTTTAATAAATTAGAGTTAAAAGCTGAGAGGCGCGCCCTTATTACAGGGAATATTCTGAGAAGTCGTGGAGGAAAGTATTCAAAAGAAGCGACAACCTTAGCTAAGGAGAAGCTTCCTAGTATGTTGAGAACCCTCGCTCCTCTTGGTCTTTTTACTGGTACATTTGGAGGAACAGGGCTTCTTGTGACTTCAGCTTCTGATCGCATTGGAGCGCGTGGTCTGGTTGAAGATATGAAAGCTGTAATGAGAGATATTGGAAGAAGCACTAATAAAATCTTTTACCCAGAAGCCCCTGTTGGTTTTACCAATGCTGAAAAGGAATGTGCTCAAGAGGCGAGAGCATGGTCGATTGAAAATGCTTGTCTCCTCACTCTCTTAAATGATCAAGTCATGGTGAAAGAGGGGATAAGAGAGCAACTTGATCCCAGCTATAATATGCTTGAAGATGAAGAGCTTATGGAGAGAGTGCGTGACTATATTCGTGACTTTTATAAGCTGCGTGAGTTCTTTGCTTCAGGTAAGAAAACACAAATTGCACAGCAGGCCATGAGCACGATGGCAAAGGAAAAAGCTGAAGAGGACCTTAAGCGCTTTATTCGTGATGTGGCCCTTAATAATGGTCTTCTGATTCTGGATGAAGATGGCATTATCAGTAAGGATCAGGCGGATGTTTTAAGAGAGAGGCTCTTTAATTATGAAGATGCTCCAGAAGATGCCAGAGATGCTTATCAAGAAATTGTAGAGGCCTTTGCAAAGTATCAGGGTTCTGTGATTCAAAACCCTGAGATGCCGGCAAATATCAAGAATCAAATAAGCAGGCTTATTGCTGATCAGGTTATCGATGATGATAAAGCGCCAAACTAAGAAAGATTCTTAGTTTGCGCTCTTTTCAACGTGATCGATTATATTTTGACGAAATTTTAAAATATTTTCAGCAGTATAGTCTTGGTACCATTCCTCTCTTTCCGGACTAAGGTCAAAGATGAGCTCTTCCATGGCAAATTGAATGGTTTGCATTCCAAGATAGAGGTCCTTAAAGAATTCAAAATCACCGCTGTGGAAGATCTTTACGATTTCATCGACGTCCGAATGGTTTTCACATACTGGGCAACCGTCGCAATGGCCTTCATTGATGATGTAATTGAGGTGGTACTCCGTCATCTCAGCGATTATCCTCTCTCTTTCATCATGGTCCTTTTCAAAGGCTTCAATCAGAGGAGTCGCAAGCGCTGGGTTTTCTTTTATGGTAAAGAGCAATTGCTCATAAAAAGTGGCATAGAGACTTGAATAGAGAATGTCCTCAACCATAAAGAGGTACATTTCCTCTTGGCCCTTACTTGTTTCACTCAGTTGTTGGTAAGTGTGTCTGGCCAAGCGTAGGGGATGATCACTACGGTTAGTATTTTCAAAGAACTCACGCTCAAACTGAGGTGGTGACGATTGGGTTTTTCTAAGAAGTTTGTTGACCAGTGACATAATTTCTTCCTTGGGTTCGTGGATTGAGAATCCTTTCTCATTAACCTTTTCGGAAAAGGTAGCCCCAGAGCTTAATGCCAATTTTAAGCCCTTGATAAATCATAACACATTTTCAAAAAAACAAAGCTTTACGGACTTGGATTGCTAAGTACCTGATGGATTTTGTTGATCTCTTCAAGGACTTCGCTTGAGAGTTCAACATTAATACTGTCGATATTTTCTTTGAGCTGATCCATGGTTGTTGCCCCGATGATATTACTTGTGACAAAGCTTCTCTCATTCACAAAGCTTAAGGCCATTTGTGCTGGGGAGAGACCATGATCCTGCGCTAATTTACAGTAGCGCTCTGTTGCCCGAACTCCCTCGGGGGAATTGTAGCGGCTAAAGCGCTCATAGAGAGTTAGTCTCGCATTCGCGGGTCTCTTGCCCTCTAGGTATTTACCGGTAAGAACACCAAAGCCCAGAGGTGAGTAAGCAAGCAGACCAATATTTTCTCTTAAGGAGACCTCGGCATTACCCACTTCAAAACTTCTATTAAGGAGACTGTAAGGGTTTTGAATTGTTTGAGGCTTGAGAAGACCTTCAGATTGTGCGACTTCTAAATACTTCATAACTCCCCATGGAGTTTCATTGGAGAGACCGAACTCTTTGATTTTACCTTGGTCTTTCAATTTTTGCAGAGCTTGAAGGCGCTCAAGAAAGGGTGTGAATTCTTCCTCTAAAGGAAGGGATTCAATCCCAAGTTGACCAAAGTAATTTGTTGTTCTCTCGGGCCAGTGGAGTTGATAGAGGTCAATGCAATCGACATTTAGTCTTTGAAGGGACTTTTCACAAGCTTCAATAATTTGTTCTTTCTTAAAGTTATTGCCCCCGCGAATATAACCCCCGGACATGGGGCCTGCAATCTTAGTCGCTAAGAAGATTTGATCACGTTTACTTTTAAGCTTGTCCCAACGGCCAATATACTGCTCAGTTAAGGTGTAGGTCTCTGGCTTTGGAGGAACGGGATACATTTCAGCAGTATCGATAAAGTTGACGCCTCTTTCAAAAGCGTAGTCGAGTTGTTCGTGAGCTTCTTTCTCACTATTTTGGTCTCCCCAGGTCATTGTGCCCAGACAGATAACTGAAATATCATGATTGCCAATTTTTCGATACTTCATTGCCACAACTCCTTGGATACCTACTGACGAAAGAAGGTCTCTATCTCAGCATTAGTTTCCTTTTTTATTCCATTAAAAAGATTAAAGAGAATGAAGCCCACCATAATCATCATTGGTAGGGCGATAACGGGAAAAGAAAGCCCGGTCATCTTTCCAAGGGACGCCACAAATTCTTCACTGCCTGGCTGTCCTTCTAAAATAGTGTAGGCCAAAAGAAAATTAAGAAGTGCCGAAATAAAGAAGGTACTCCCTAAAAGGTAAGTTGATTTTCTCATGCGCTCCTTAAAGCGCCCACCGATTCCATTTTCATTGTAGACCTCTTGAATTTTTTCAAGGTCAATAACCTGATCAAGGATTTGGCGAATGAGAGGTTTTTGGGTTTTTTCACTGATGAAGACAAAACAGCCAAGAACAAGAGGAAAGCCTGTTTCTTTTACAATCATCCAAGTCTTATCGACTTCCATAAGACCGATGCCTCCCGTTAAGAGAATGCTGAGAAGGCCTAAGAGGGAGAAGACATTTACCTTTCCTGCACCAAGAAGATCGTAAAGACCATAGAGGAGAGGAAAAGCCAGGGCCGTGACGAGACCATAGACTTGGCCAAGGTGTTGATCACCGCTAAACTTCATCATGATAACGGTGGGTATGATGAGGTTAAAACCAAGGTTGAGAAGAGGATTCTCTCTCTTCTTTGCGCTCTCACTGCCTTTTTCAATGGTTTCTTTTTCGAAGTTTGGTGAGGGATTATGATCCATATAATTCTCAGTTTCCGATGGAAGTATAACGTTACCCGACTAAAGCTCTCTTGTAATAAAGGCTTACATCTCGCCGTAAGAACAAATATTTTATTGCCGTATGATTATGAGTATCGTCACAATAATAAACAACGGCAATATTAACATGCATCAAGGAAGATGAATATGAAAAAACTCGTTTTGGGAATGGCCCTTCTTTCGGCTACTTCTCTCTCAGCAGCCCCAGCACAGAAGTACATTGTTAAACTTAAGACAGGAGTTAGTCCTAAGTCAGTGAGCTTCTTTAACCAAAAGTCAGTTTCTGATGTGAAGGACCTCAATGTTTCTATTGGTTCTTTTTATACTGTGAAGGCAACTGGTCTTAACCAAAAGTCTCTCGAGCTACTTGCTCAAGATCCAGCGATTGAATATATCGAGCCTAGTCGTACCTATACAATCTCACCGATCAAAATGAATAAAGAAGAAATTCTTGACGCTAAGTACTCTGATCAGTGGGGTCTTAAGAACACCGGTCGTAACTCAGGTGGTTGGTTCAGCCGTGGTAAAGCAGGTGAAGATATCAACGCTGAAGCGGCTTGGAAAATTACTCAAGGGAGTAAAGAAGTAAAGATCGCCGTTATCGATACAGGTGTTGACTACACTCACAAAGATCTTCGTGGGAATATGTGGGTCAATGAGTTAGAGGCCAATGGTATTGAGGGCGTTGACGATGACGGTAATGGTTATGTTGATGACGTTCATGGATATGATTTCGCGAATGACGATGGTGACCCACAAGATGGTCACAGTCACGGTACTCACTGTGCTGGTAATATCGGTGCGATCCACGACAGAAATGGCGTCCGTGGTGTCATGAATAACGTGAAAATGGTTGCGATTAAGTTTCTCTCTGATTCTGGAAGTGGTGAGACTGAGCATGCCATCAAGTCAATTGATTACGCCGTGAAAGTTGGTGTTGATATCATGAGTAACTCTTGGGGTGGCGGAGAATTTTCTCAAGCACTTCTTGACTCTATTAAAGCTGCAAATGATGCTGGAATCCTCTTTGTAGCAGCTGCTGGTAACTCTAGAGCAAATAATGACTCTCGCGATACTTATCCTGCTAACTATGAAGTTGAAAACGTGATCTCTGTAGGTGCCCATGATGGATCAGGGAAGCGCTCAAGTTTTTCTAACTATGGGAAGAAGACAGTTCATATCTTTGCCCCTGGTTCAAATATCATGTCGACAGTTCCCAATGATCGTTATAGCAAAATGAGCGGTACATCAATGGCGTGTCCTCTTGCTGCAGGAGCCTTAGGTCTTCTTAAAGCAGAGTATCCTAACCTCACCCCAGCAGAAGTAAGAGAGCGTCTTGAAGCAACTGCTGTAAGAAATGGTAGTCTTGATGATGTTTCAACATCAGGTCGTCTTGATGCTGAAAGACTTCTTAATAATACAAGAAGCTAAGTGAAGAAGGTCATCATCACGGGCTTTGGGGCCTTTCACACTCATCGTGAAAACCCCTCTGAAGCTTTGATCCGTGAGATGACCTCTTTTAAAGAAGAAATTGATTATCAAACAACTCTCTTGCCGGTTGTTTTTTCAAAGATCCCCGGCAAGGTTTCTGAATTAGGGCCCATAGAAGATGCTGATGCACTTATCTTTTGTGGGCTCGCTGCATCTCGAAATGAAATCACTCCAGAAAAAATAGCTCTCAACTGGGTCTATAGTCCAGAGCGTAAGGACAATGAGGGTGTGGACTTTCACGTGGGACGACCTCTGATTGAGGGGGCTCCTCTTGCTCTCATGAGTACATTTAATGTTGAAGGATTGAGTGACCATTTCAATAATGATCAGTTGAAAAGTAGGGTAAGCTTTAGTGCGGGAACTTATGTCTGTAATCAGACATTCTTTGAGGGGCTCAACCGCCTTAAGGTAAAAGGCTTAGAAACACCTTGTACCTTTCTTCATTTGCCAAGTGATGTGGATGTTAAGAAACTCGCGGCCTCTCTTCATCACTTTCTAAAGACTACTCTTTAATAAAGTATTCAAAGTCGTAGTTTATTTTTCCTTCATCGATGAGAATTTTATGAATTTCCTTAGTCCACTGCTTTGTCGAGGGATTCCATTTGAAGCGAGACTTTGCAACTTTGTTCTTTACTTCATTGAACTCAGACACCGCTGCAGGATCTTTCCAATTTGGTGCCTTTAAAGAGGCGACGAGCGTAACTCTTGGGCTTTCGGCCATTTTAATCATACGTTTTCCATCGTACTGAGCGGCGATTTTAAGCATGGCCAAAACATCAGTGACAGCGCGGTGGGGGAAAGGGTTAATGAAGCCATGAGAGTGCTCAAGCAGGGCCATGGAGCGACCTTTCATTTGGCGAGGATATTCGATATCAGTCATGGTATCGATCCACACTTTTTCAGGCATCTCGACACTGTGGCGGTCAAACATTGCTCTTAACATCGGGATGTCGTAACCCGTTCCATTGTGGGCCATGAAGTAGTCAGCCTTGGCCATGAGCTCTTTTAGAGACTCGAGAATTTCTTTAATCGCAGCACCTTTAGCGCCCCATTTCTCTAGGCAATTGTCATTAATTCCCGTAAGGTCTTCAACTTCTTGTGAGATAGGAAGACGGTCAACTTCATCAATGAGTTCACTGAAGATTTTAACAGGTTGTCCAAGTTGCCAATCCCAAAGCACAGCACCGATCTCAATAACTCTGTCTGTTTTAATGTCGACACCCTTGTGAACGAGGTCTTTGTTAATTCCCTCGAGGTCAATACCGAGAATGAGTGGTCCTGTAGACATGAATGGCTCCTAAATTGAGATGGGCTTTTGAAGCCCATATCATAGGGGAGAAGACTCTCTTTGTATGGCCCTTTTGGTATTTTGCTTGGTAACGCACAGAGGAAATTGGGTCTAAGAACTCAATATTTTTACTTAATATGGGCTTTAATTTCACAAACATATGACAAAAGACGTCTGACTCTTGCTATATTAAGAGGCGGGAGAATTCTTTTATGCGTCTATATATGGTCTTGATTTTTACAGCGGTGGTGATGGCCTTCACGACAGGCTATATAGCGCTCTTTATCCAAGGCTCCTATCGTGCAACGCCTTCTGACATTCTTGAAATCAATAAGATTAAGCAGGAGTTTCAAGTTGAAGGTGATCCCATTTACATTATCAACTTCAATAGTCTCTACTTCTCTGATGATCAGTTTAAGCTCCTTGATCCTAGTGTGGTTTTAGAAGGGAGCAGTCAGTTTAAAAGTAATCGTTTTTCTAGCACCAAAGACTGTAACTTTTCTTTTAAAGGACTTTTAAATCGTAATAATTTTGAAAAGGTTTGGATTTGGGAAGAGTTTCGCTGTGGGCGCCGCTCAAAGCTGCCACGCTCCTTCTTTGTTGAAGCTCCCTTCTTACATCCTTCTGGTCATAGTTTTGCTTATCTTGCTTTTAAACTTGGAAAGAATAATTACGACAGCCGCTCGTGGGTCATGGCCCATTTACCTTTCTTTCATGTGAGAGAACTCTCTCAAATCCGCCAGACCTATGGCCCCTTAAAAGGGGTGTTTGAAATTCTTCAGAGTGTAGGCTCGGGATCCCTTGGGGATCTCGTTCGAGGGAAGGGAACGATTCTAACAAAAGAGTATCTCTTCGCTCGCTTGAGTTATCCCAAGATTTTTAACATCCTTGAATACCGCATCTACACCCGTGAAGAGCTTGATGCCTTTTTAAAGGATAGCCCCTTTATTTTACACAATTACCAACCTGGGCGAGGTTGCTTCTATAAAGATGGAAGTCTGTGCTGGGATTACAACGTTAAGCATATTTTTAAGTTAGCTAATACTTCAACCCTTGCGTTCTTTGTCGGGATGATTTTGATTATCCTCGTGGTTGTGCGCCTCTTACTTGTTAAAATTCGCGCTCAGCGCTTAGAAGATGAAAAAAGACGCTTAGCCCTACGAGTGCTGACCCATGAATTTAGAACACCCATTACGAGCTTGACTCTACTGCTTGAAAAGATGGGAAAGAAATATTCTCAATTTGATGAAGAGATGGAAGAAGTCTATTTGCGCCTAAGTAGTGAGGTTCACCGCCTGAGAAGGCTTACGGAAACTTCTCGAAATTACCTCAAGGCCGAACAGAATAAGAAGCTTCTTAACCTAAACTTTGAAATGGTTTCGCACTTTAATGAGTTTGTAGAACAAATTATTGAGCCTTTTGAAGAGAGTCATCCAGGATGTTTTCACTTGGAAAGGCTAGAGGAAGACGTAACGGTTGAAGTTGATACCTATTGGCTTGGGATTTGTATAAAGAATATTGTCGAAAATGCGATCACTCATGGAGCACCCCCGGTCAGCATTCGTTTAAATAAAATGAAAAATTCGATTGTCCTTGAAGTTGAAGATCAAGGGAAGTGTGAGTTTGAAAGTCTTGGTATTATGAGCCAAGAATTTATGAAAGGTAACAAGTCCACTGGAACTGGGCTTGGTATGAATATTGTGAAAAAAGTTTGTCGTGAAATGGGAGTGGGTCTCAAGATGACTCTTAATCCCACTACACTTACATTAACGATTCCTCTCTCTGTTTCCACAAAGAGAACCATTAAGCGAGGTTAAGAAATGGCCAATCCCAAAATTGTCGTTGTTGAAGATGATGAAAGCCTAGGGGCGACCCTAAAAAGTTTTTTAAGAGATGAGGGTTATGATGTCACTCTCTGTCCTAATATTGCTGCCGCGAGAGCAGAGAATTTGGATGACTTTGGTCTGATGATTCTCGATTGGATGCTACCCGATGGTCAGGGGATTGATTACCTTCGTGAATTAAGAGGCGCCGGTAATAAAATACAGGTGATTATGCTAACAGCTCGTACCGAAGTGATTGATAAAGTCGTAGGCCTTGAAAGTGGTGCGGATGATTATTTGACCAAACCCTTTGAACCAAGAGAGCTTGCGGCGCGAATTCGTGTTCAGATTCGTCATCAATCTGAGCGAGGAGCTCCTCTTGATGGAGAAGATGTTAAAATTAATCTCGGTGATATCGTGATTGATAGAGAGCGAAGAGAAGTCTCTTATAAAGGCACTGTTACTGAATTTACGAAAATGGAGTATGAGTTTCTCGTATTACTTGCTGAATCTCCAAACCGTGCTTTTAGCCGCGAAGAGATTCTTAATAAGGTTTGGGGTTATGAAAATTATCCCTCGACTCGTACAGTGGACACTCACGTGCTCCAAATTCGTCAGAAGCTCTATGATGGTCTGATTGAGACCGTAAGAGGGGTAGGTTATCGCCTACGCTTTGAGAATTAGGGACTCCATAAACGTCTTAATCTCTTCTTCAGTGTTGTAAAAATGAGGACTCACTCTGATGAGTCCTCTTCTACAATTTACATGGATATTTTTCTTTTTGAGGTCATCGACAAATTCTTGAGTTTGAACAGGGTCTTCGTAGAGGGCAAAAGTCGTGATTCCACTTTGACCATTTCCTAAGGGCTTAAGTCCTTTCTCTTTGAGTAATGTTCGTAAGGTGTGGGTATGGCCTTGAAGTCGTTTCTGAATTGGCGCCAAACCAATTGAGCTTATGACCTCGCATGCCTTGGCTACACCGGCGAGAACGGCAAAGGGAAGCGAGCCTAATTGAAGGGCCATCACATCCTCACGAGGTTGAGGCTTTTCATTTTTCATCTCAAAAGGCTCCGCTACAGAGCACCATCCCGCCAGAGGATAGGGGCGTTTTCTTCTAAATTCTTTACTCATATAAAAGAGGCTTGCCCCTATGCCAGCTCCGAGCCATTTGTGACAACTGGAGGTGAGTGCTGAGACTTGCAAATCCTTTAAGCTAAAGGGAAGAGTTCCGAGTGCTTGGGTGGTATTTAAAAAGAGGTGAACTCCTTTTTCCTTGGCAAGCTTTGAAAGAAGGAGAGGGTCTGTATATTGACCACTTGAAAATTGGACAACACTGCAAACCACGGCCGCTGTCTTATTATTGACTCTTTCAAAAAGGTCTTCTGCGCTGAATTCACCGCCATCGGTTTTGACTTGGTTGACCTTAAAGCCATGATGATAAAAGGGGAGGATATTGGAGGGAAATTCATCACTAACAGCGACAATCTCATTCTTTCCGAGCCTCTTCTCATCCGCGAGCATCATCGCCAGGATATTCATATTATGAGAGGTGTTTTCTAGGAGAGTGACATCTTCTTGATCACAACCTAAGAAGGTTGCAATAGAGTGATGCACATCCATCAGGAGCTCAAAGTACTTTTCTTCATGGCTGCCGGCACTTTGGGCCATAAAGAGATTCCATTTCGTGATTTCATCAAGAACATCCTTGTGCATGGCCGCAATACTCGCACTTTTGAGATAAACTCCTTTCTCAAGGAGAGGGTAGTATTGGCGGAGACTTTCCCAATTCGGGGTGTGGTCAGACATGACTTTTCCTTTTAAAATAAACACCTAGTACTATTTTTACGGGAGAAGTTTGTTTGAGACAAGTTAAGGTTAAATTGAAGAAGGGAGGTCGCTCTTTTATAGGACGTCGTGAGTTTTATGAGAGAGAGGTTGTTGAGGGTCTTACAGGCTGTATTCCTGGACAGTGGGTTGTCGTTGAAGCAGAAGGGGAAAGCCAGCGCCTTCTTGGTCTTGCCAATCCTATGAACTCACAAAGTGCTCCCATAAGAATTCTATGTCCCCTTGGTAAGGAAATACCAACTCCCGAAGAGTATATCGAAAATTGTCTTAAAGGGGCCCTGAAAAAAAGAGAGGGGTTCAAGTCCCTCAGTGAGGGAAAGCGTCTCGTTTTTGGTGATAGTGATGGGCTGCCTGGGGTGATCGTTGATGAGTATAGTAATTGTATTCTCATCCAAATCAATACGGCGGGAATGGATACCTATCGTGCTCTTATTAAGG
Source organism: uncultured Bacteriovoracaceae bacterium (assembly GCA_950054155.1). GTDB lineage: Bacteria > Bdellovibrionota > Bacteriovoracia > Bacteriovoracales > Bacteriovoracaceae. The sequence goes on along the minus strand of CATLOT010000022.1, from coordinate 13,809 downwards.
AAACCCTTCAGAAGCAGCGCTCAAAAGATGCCTACTTTCTTGATAATGAAGAGTACCGCAAAGGGGAGGGGCTTCCTCTCTATGATCGTGAAGAAATTCCAGAGTTGGAAGTGGCCGAAAATGGTATTGCTTATCGAGTTCCGAAAGATATTCTTCAAAAGATTGGTTATTACTATGATCATCGTGTGAATCGTAGAAAACTTGCCCAGTGGATTGAGGACTCGACGAGCGAGTATAAGAGTGGCGTGGATCTCTTTTGCTATGGAGGCTCTTGGGGGCTCAATGCTCTTAAGGCCGGGGTTCAAGAGATGACTTTTATTGATCAAGGTAATCTTACGGAGTGTGTAGAGGGCAATCTAAAGCTAAATGGCTGGCAAGAGCGCGGTCGTTTTGAGCGCGCCAATGTCTTTGATTGGCTCAAGAATCAAGATCAGACCTATGATGTGGTGATTAGTGATCCACCCGCATTTTCAAAGTCACTAAAGAATAAATCAAAGGCGTTGGGAGGTTATCAAAAGCTTCACCGCTCTCTTAGTCAGCTCGTCCATAAGGGAAGTTTATTGGCGATAGGCTCGTGCACCCATGGGGTTTCCCTTGAGGAGCTTGATCAAACAGTTAAGAGTGCATTTAGTGATACCTTCTTTGAGCTGCAACTTCTTGATGTGGGTGTTCAAGGGCCAGATCATCCCATCTCTCATTTTAGTGATGGCCAAAACTACATTAAATTTATGTTGTATAGGGTTCTTTAAGTTTATGCTGCAGAGGCAAACACTCGGTGATCGGTCTATTCTTCCTGTGGTAAATCACCCTAAAAAGTGACAAACTTAATGTAAGTGAAAGCAATTGATCTAAAAGAAATATTTGAAAGTGGCCAACAGGAAAATATTCAGGCCTACCTCAATTTTCTCGACCCTCTTGAGGTCGTTGATCTCTTTTATATTATTGGAGAAGAGCATTATCAAACTATTCTAGAGAGTTTAGATGATGAGGAACTTGCAGAGATTTTTTCTTTGTTTGAGAAGAGCCTCTTTGATGAAATTATTGGCACTCTAAGTGATGAGAGAATCCTCAATGTTTTCAACCTTCTTGAGACTGATGATGCTGCTTATCTCTTAAAGATGCTACCCGAGTCGCAAATGGACACACTCTTACCTCGACTTGAAAAGGTAAGGCAGATTCAAAAAATTCTCAGTTACCCCGAGGAGTCAGCTGGTTCTATTATGCAGACAGAGGTGTGTTTGCTGAGAGAGGGCATGACCTGTAAAGAAGCTGTTGAGTCTATTCGTCGTCAAAAGCGAGCACTCGGTAAAGTTTTTAATTCTTTTCTTGTTGATGAGGAGAGAAAGCTTCTTGGAATTGTGCATCTGGATGATTTGATTCTTGCTAGTATGGCCGAGTCGATTGCGACAATAATGAAGCCACTTAAGTACTATGTGAATCCAGAAGAGGATCAAGAGGAAGTCGCGCAAACCTTTAGTAAGTATGACCTTAACTTTCTCCCGGTTGTCGATAAAGATGGAATTCTTTTAGGTCAAATTACTTTTGATGACATCCAAGACGTCGTTGAAGAAGAGGCGAGTGAAGATATTCTTGCTTATGTTGGTGTGTCTTCTGAAGAGTCTATTGGGGATGTTAACCCCAATCGTGTTAAGTTGGCCCTTGGTCGTTTCCCGTGGCTAATTTTCTCTATTAGTGCTTCCTTTGTAACTGGGTATATCTTGACCTTCTTTGAGGGCAAAGTAACGAATGCCATTATTTTTGCTTCTTTTGTTCCCCTTATTATGAATACGACGGGTAATGTTGGAACCCAAACAGCGATGATTATCACCAGAAGTTTTGCTCTTGGTGCCAATGAGTTTGGTCAATTTAGGCTCCCTCTTATGAGAGAGTTTTCAGTTGGGCTCATTATGGGGCTTATGGCAGGGGCGACCACTTATCTTCTTATTGTGCTTCTCTATGGTGATATGGTGGTGGGAACCCGAGTCGGCACCACACTTGTGGTTTCAATGAGTGCAGCAGCCCTCTTTGGCATGTTGATTCCCATTGGCTTTAAGAAGGCGGGAGTTGACCCCGCCATTGCCTCAGGCCCTTTGGTCACTTCATTTTGCGATATGCTTTCAGTGAGCCTTTATTTAGGTATTATCTTGGGGCTTGGAAAACTATTTTAAGCCCTCTTTATACATTTCAAGCGCTTCATGACGTTTCTCTTTATAATCCACCACGGGACAGGGATAGTCTTCGCCAATCGTGCAAGAGGCTTCGCTTTGTTCGATCATGTCAGCGTTCCAAGGAGCGTGAATTTTCTTCTTAGAAAAGCCCTTAAGTTCTGGACACCACTCTTTAATAAACTCTGCATCAGGGTCAAACTTTTCACTTTGAGTGGTGGGATTGAAGATACGAAAGTAGGGCTGGGCATCTGTGCCACTTGAGGAGCACCACTGCCAGCCGCCGTTGTTGGCCGCAAGATCAAAGTCGAGTAGCTTTTGGGCAAAGTACTCTTCTCCTTTTTTCCAGTCCACAAGGAGGGTCTTGCAAAGAAAACTCGCGACAACCATACGAAGACGGTTATGCATCATACCCGTTTCTTTAAAGCAGCGCATGGAGGCATCAATGAGAGGAAAACCTGTCATACCTTCCTTCCAGGCTTCAAATTCTTTCTTTTTACCACGCCACTTTATATTGTCGTATTCAGGGCGATAGGATTTTTTCTCAACGTGGGGAAATTGGGAGAGGATCATTTGATAGAACTCACGCCATATGAGTTCACTGGTCCACACTTTATGACCTCCCTCAATCCCTACTTTTAAGAGCTCTCTAATGCTGATCATTCCAAAGCGGATATAGGGACTGAGATGAGATGTTCCCTTCATGGCCGGAAAGTCACGTGCCTTTTCATAATCATCAATAACTTTTTTGAATTCTTTGAGATGTTTCTTAGCCTCTTTTACTCCACCCGTGAGAAGGGCAGGGTCTTCTTTAAAACCAAGAGTCTTATGCCAGTCATGATCTTTTATCGACTTTTTAAGATCTGTGACCTTTGCGAGATTTTTTAAATTAACTTTAAACTGAGGGACGACGCCACCATAGGTGTCGTTAAATTTTTCAAGCCAGGCCTTCTTGTAGGGAGTAAAGACTTTATAGACTTCACCTTGTTTGTTTAAAATTTCACCCTTTTCGTAGAAGACAATATCTTTAAAAATTTTGCAGCTTCCCCCAAGCTTTTTGATCTCCTTATGAACACTCTCATCTCTTTTTTGAGCGTAAGGTTCGTAATCCCGATTAAGATAGAGGGCATCACACTTTAGCTTTTTAAAGAGCTTGGGTACTTCTTCAGTAGGGTCTCCATGGAGGATATGGATGTCGCTTTGATGTTTACTGAGATCTTGTGAGATCTCTTCCAGGCCTTGATGGATGAAGGTAAGGCGCTTGTCTTCCTTTGGAAGCTTGTCGAGAATGAGTTTATCAAAGACAAAGCATAGGTAGACCTCATCATGATCTTTAAGGGCAGCAGAGAGGGCATGGTGGTCATAGAGGCGAAGATCGCGACGCAACCAGACGAGAGCTTTTGACAAGAGGCATCCTTTGGTAGAGTTCATTCAATGCTACCAGAGCTCGCCTTTTATTGCCTAGGCTTTGTCTATCAAAAGTCCATTAATGGGCCACATGAAGCAGGCGTCTTAGCTTTTGCGACTGAGCAAAGCTGAGATTGTTAAAGTGAACACCAAGGCCCGCGGGATAGTGACCTAGAGACTCTTTCTCTTTGCGCACCAAGGTCGCCTGAAGTTCAAGCTCCCCACTATCGGTGCCAATAAGAACTTTGATATGCTCTCCGATTTTGAGGTCACTAGGCAGTAGGTTTTTACTATTGGCCAAAGCGGCGATATAGGCACCAGACTTTGAAATATCAAAAGTTTTGGCCAGGAGCTTTCTCTTTCCCTGCCATTCTACCCACACGGGAAAGGAGCGTTGGTAGCGAGTCGGAATTTTCCACCATTGTTTTTCAGGATGCTCTATTGCTTCAAGGCCATGGGCATAGACAAAGCTGTAGCTAAAGAGAGTGTAGACCAGTGTCGCTACCCAAGTTAGGACAAAGTGGTAGTCCACTCCCCATGCCCCGACAACGAAATTATTCACCCCCACGAGAAGAATACTGGCGGGGGTGGGGTACTTTATAAAAGGGTTGGTTTGGTAACAAAGATAGCCATTAATAAGGCACAGAGTGAGGACCATCCAGTTAAGAGGAGAGAGCTTCATCGCTATTGAGGCCCATTCTGAAAAAGAGGTCAGACTATGCTCATAGAGAAAGGCCACCTGCAAAGGTAAACTCACGGCTATGAACGTAAAGAACACAAAGAGGAAATTAAAAATAATGGGTTTCGTTTTCATAAACCTTAGCCTTGTTATTGATGATTAGCCGCAAAGTGGTAGCAGTAGCTTTTCACCTTCTTGACGTATTTCTTCGCTTCAGTGAGATCATGGGCATTGAGCCAATCTTTACCTCTTGCTTTCAAGGATTTTTTGACACGAAAGGGACCACTATTGTAACTGGCAAGAATGATGTCATCTAGAACCTCATCACCTCGGCCCGGAAAAACGGTATGGATGATTTTTTGAGTTTCACCGCGAAACCAATAGTCTTCAAGTCTTTTGAGATAGTGGATGCCACCAAGGATTGAGTAGCGAGGATGAAGGCGCCATTCATTTTGTTGATTGAGTTTTCCTGAAAGAATGAGGGTCTTAATAAGAGGAACTGGAATTTCTTGAATCTCAGGGTAAACGGGGAAATGCTCAAAGTTTGAGACGATCTCCTGTGAAGCACCACTCGTGACTTGAGTGAGGCCGATGGCCTTGGCAAAGGAGACCGCCCTGGGATTAAAGGCAGACTCTTGGGCAATAAGGCCTGCTACCATGCTTGGATTGACACCCTCCTGGCTACTTAGTCCCTCAATGAGGGGTTCATATTGACGAGTGATTCCTTTAGAGAAGGGCGTGAGCTCTCCGAGAGGGTCTAGAGATGTCATCGAACAGTCGGGGCTTTCGTATTTTGCTAGAGAAAAGTGATGATTATGACCGTGTTGATATTTAACAATGATATCATGATCACGGCTGGCGGGAAGTTTAAGACCACTAAAAGCGATAGTGACATTTTTTGAATGCGTATCTTTAGTCACTTTAGCCTTATTCATCCACTGGGAAGTGAGGTCTCTTTTATTGTAATAAAACTTTATAAGCGAAAGGGGACCCACTCCATTGGGATCATGAATATGAACTTTAAAGTCTCGTGTTTGGTGGAAGTTCATTTTCTTGGGGGAGAAATGAATTGAGACCGGGTCTACGTTAAAGTCCTCCGTGACACTGCTAACAGATCTTATCGAAATAGGCAGATCACTGTGACCAATCTTGGGCGGAAGGGTGAGCCCTTCATTGCCAAAGGGATTGGTTGGACCTGCACAGCTTCCCACCAAAAGTAGTACTGGTAAAAAGGATATCAAAGGATATGCTCTCATCTGTTTCTCCTCTCCAACGTCTTTCATAAGGAGATCCTAGTTATAAAACCAGAGAGCTCCTTGAAGACGGAGTTGATAACAGACGTGCCGCGGGGATGAACTATTATAGTTAAAATACCTCACCGCCATCAATACCAAAGATTTGTGGCGGTTTAGAGGTTTAAGAAGAACCTTTTAATAGGGTGTTAGGTGAGGTCTTGAAGGGCCTCATAAATTTCAGGGTGATCAAACTGAAAGCCCTCTTCGTTGAGCTTTTGTGGGATGATCGTCTGGGAGTCAAGAATGATAGAACTCATCTCCCCAAAGACGAGTTTCAGCATAAAGGGCGGTGCCGGAAAAATCGCTGGTCTATGAACTGCTTTGGCGAGGGCCTTCGTGAATTCTTTATTGGGGACAGGGTTAGGAGCAACGAGATTGTAGATGCCTTGAAACTTCTCTCCCTCACTAAAGGTAATAAGGGCCTTTACTAAGTCCTCTACGTGAATCCAGCTCATGACCATTTTACCTGAACCTATCGGACCACCTGCTCCGAGCTTAAAAAGGGGAAGGAGCTTAGAGAGTGCCCCTGATTCCGGACCAAGAACGACGCCTGTTCGGCATATGACAGTTCTCTTTGTTTTGGTTATTTTAAGGGCTTCAGCCTCCCAGTCCTTACAGACGTCAGGAAGAAAACCACTTGCTGTAGGGCTGGTTTCCACGAGAGTTTCATCGGTATTGGCGGGATAGATCCCAATGGCAGAGCCAGAGATGAAAAAATCAAGAGGTTCAGAAAGAGTCGTTTCACAGGCCTCGACAAGTTTCTTAGTTGCAAGCACACGAGAGTCGTAAATTTTCTTTTTTTGCGAGTCACTCCAGCGCTTGTTAGAAATATTCTCTCCCATCAGGTTGATGATTCCATCAATGCCTTCAAGAGCGCCAGAGGGGAAGTCCTCGTTCTTATAATCCCACTCAACAAAGTGAGCTTGGGTGTCTTCCTTAGCTCGGGCCCTTTGAGCGTTACGGGTAGTGATCACCGCCTCATGACCACTTTGATACAATTTTTTTACGAGTCTCTGGCCGACGAAACCAGTACCTCCGGTGATAAGTATTTTCATGAGATTATTGTATCTTTTATTGAGTCATGACCCAAATGAAAGAGGTTAGAAGGGAGAAATGAATAACCTAGACAACACTTGTACATAGTCGTCAAAACCTCTATTATTGAGAAAAGGGGCAATACGATGACAAAAGAAAGTTCACAAGGACAATACAGCATACAACTCGCATCTAAAATTTCGGGAGTGGGAATTCACACCATTAGGGCCTGGGAAAAGCGCTATCAAGCGGTTGTTCCTCAAAGAAGTCACAATGGGCGTCGTGAGTATAGTGATGATGATATTGATAAACTCACACTTCTCTCAGAGCTCTGTACGCTTGGCCACACCATTGGAAAGATTGCGGGATTACCAAGAAGTGAGCTTCGCGTTCTTCTTGAGAAACTTGGAAAGAAAGCGAACTCTGTCACCTCTGGTGATGAGCTCTCTCTTGTAAAAGAGCCGGTGAACACCACTCAGAGTTTACAAAACCTCTATCTCGCTTTGGAGTGTTACAAGCTCGATGTGATTTCTCATGAAATTAGTAAGCTCAAGCTTCTCTTGAATCCGCGCGACTTTGCCTTAGATATCATTTCGCCTTTATTGACGAAGGTTGGGATGGCCGTGCACGAGGGAAAGTTAAATATTTCCCAAGAGCACGCACTCTCTGCAATCTTAAAATTTCATATCGGCCACTTACTTTATAATAATCAAACATCGAAGAGTACAAAGAATGCAAGGATTGTCATTAGTGCTCCAGAAGGGGACTTTCATGAGTTTGGGATTCTTATGGGGGCCCTTCTTTGCCGCCACTATAACGTCCCTTATTTCTACTTAGGGCCCAACCTTCCCCTTGAGAGTCTCATTGATGCCGTTCATTCTTTAGAGGTGAATACAATTTTACTTGGCTCTACGATAGCCCCTGAGACGAAGCCTATTGGGTTTGTGAATACCTATATAAATTCAGTACTTCGTAAACTCCCTAAAGTTAAACTTATCGTAGGGGGCAATAGTCATGTGGATAAAACTCTTTTGACGGGATCGGGACAATTTGTGGAGAGCATGGCGGATTTTGATAAGTATCTAAAGGCGCTTTAGAGGGAAAAGGGCAGAGCGGACTCTGCCCTATAAGCTTATTTTAATTTATTAAAGGCATTGATGATATTGTGTCTTGTAATGATACCAACGACTTTTTCATTTTCTAAGACGGGTAGCCTTTTAAGGTTCTTTTCAGACATAAAGGTCACCACTTCATCAAGCGTGGCATCTTGGGATACTGTTTTTGGATTCTTAGTCATAACCTCGCTTAATTTCTTCTCTTTTGATTCCTTGTAGACTTGCTCAACATCAGTTGAGTGGAAGCTCTTTCCAAAGAGAAGGCGCAGGGAGGCCATTGCATGGGGAATATTCTTATTGCGAGAGATGAAGTCACTTTCAGTGATGATTCCCGTTAGCTTACCTTGATCATCAACGATAGGAACAACACTAATTCCGTGCTCACCCATAAGGGTTGCCGCATCTTCTACGGTTTGGTTTTCATTACAAGTGTAAACATTCTTAGTCATAAACTCGGAAGCTTTCACGAGATCTCCTCTTCAATAGTTTTTAGTTCTCTTCCATTATAATCTCAGGCCATCTTTGGAACAAGAAAACAATTTCAAGAGGATAGTGCCTTCGCTATATCCTGATTAAGATCCTCGGGCTTATCTTTTGGAGCATAGCGCTTGATGACCTCTCCCTTTTTACCAATGAGAAATTTAGTGAAATTCCACTTAATGGCCTTGCTGCCAAGAAGACCTGGTGCCTCTTTCTTAAGGTGCTTAAAAAGGGGCTCTTCGTCCTTTCCATTGACGTCTACTTTACTAAAGAGGGGGAAGGTCACATCATAGGTGAGGCTACAAAATGACTTGATTTCTTCAGCATCTCCTGGTTCTTGGCGTCCAAACTGGTTGCAGGGAAAGGCAAGTATAGTGAAGCCTTGGTCTTTATATTTCTTATAGAGTTCTTCTAGGCCTGTGTACTGAGGAGTGAATCCACATTTACTGGCGACATTAACCACGAGAATTACCTTACCTTCATACTCTTTTAATGAGACCTCGGTGGAGTCGATTGTTCTTACTGAAAAGTCATAGATACTAGTCATTACTTATGCCCCTTGAGTGAAATGAGTGAGTCTTTAAGTTATACTCTAGGAATCTTAAAACAGTAAGAAGTAAGTGTTTGCCAAGGAACGGTATGGAAACGAAGTGCTCACAAATTTTAAATCAAGCGAGTCAGGTCTTATTGGGGAAAGAAGAAGAAATTCGACTCGCGCTCGCTTCTCTTTTTGCGGGAGGGCACTTGCTTATTGAGGACGTTCCAGGGGTCGGTAAGACCACTCTCGTGTACCTTCTGAGTCGTCTCTTAGGGATGGAATTGAATCGAATCCAATTTACGAATGACCTTCTTCCCGGTGATATCTTGGGAACCATGATTTACCGCAAGGAAAGTGAGGACTTTACCTTTAAAAAGGGACCAATCTTTGGCCAAATGATTCTTGCCGATGAGCTTAATCGTGCCACGCCAAAAACGCAAAGTGCTCTCTTGCAAGTGATGGAGGAGAGAAAGGTGACAGTCGAAGGACAAGAGTTTCCCTTGGAGTATCCATTTCTCATTGTTGGTACGCAAAACCCATTCTTTCAGGTGGGGACCTTTCAATTGCCAGAGAGTCAGCTGGATCGCTTCTTTATGAGTCTTCATCTCGACTTTCCCTCTAGAGAATATGAAAAGAAAATCTTACAGCAAAGAGAAACACGCTCCCTTATTGAGGAACTTGAGCCTATTCTCAATGCGAGTGAACTCAGTGAAATAAGAGATCAGATCCATAATATACATGTCAGTGATAAGTTACTTGATTACCTGCTCGATCTTCTGGAGTTTGGACGAAGTGATTTTGAGGAGGGGGCATACTTAAGCCCTCGAGCGAGTAAGGACTTGGTGCTAGGGGCAAAGTCACTTGCTTTTATTGAAGATAGAGATCACGTGGTTCCTGAAGATGTTCAAAAAATAGCTCCTTATATACTTGGCCATCGTATCGGGGGAGGGAAAGGTGTTCTCTATGGACAAGGCCTTATTAAGAATATGATCGCTAAAGTTAAGGTCCCTCTTTAAAGAGGGAAGTGGTGTGATGAAGTCCTTGGTAACGGCATTTAAGAAAAAGCTAGGTAAGTCTCATAATCGCTTATTTATCTTTCCAACAGCTTATGGAATTTACTTCATTATCATTATTTTTGTCCTCTTCCTTATAAGCCTGTCCTATGGCCATAGCCTGGCTTTTACGACGACCTTTATTTTTGTCTCACTCGTCTTTGTGAGTGCTCATTTTACTAACTTCAACCTTGCTGGAGTTGAAGTTCTTACGGTGAGAAGTGAGGCCGATAAACACGAAGGGGAAGCCATGACCTTTCGTGTGACCCTTAAGAATAACACGCGTAAAGATCGTTTTGATATTGGAGCCTCTCTTCTCTATGGAGATGAGTGTGAAGAAGTGACCCTTGCCCCAGGGGAAACGAAAGCAGTGCTAGTCTCTAAAAGCCGATTAAGTAGGGGTCATTATCATGGTGAGCGCCTTAAATTATACTCTCTCTTTCCCTTTGGGCTCTTTCGGGTGTGGAAATTCTGGAGAACCTCTTTTGATTTCTTCATTTATCCAAAAGTAGATAACTCCATTCAATTAGAGGCCCCAACCTACCCAAGCTATGAGCGGGGGAGAAGCTTTAATAAAGTTGAACTTGGAGCAGAGGAGTTCTTTGGCCACTTTGCTTATCAGGAGGGAATGCCTTTGCGCTCCATCGATTGGCGGGCTTACTCTCGAGGCAGAGGAATTCTCCTTAAGAAGTTTATTGAACAATCGGATGGCCTTTATCTCTTTGACTTAAAAGAGGTTAAGGGCACTCGTGAGGAGAAGATCCGAAGGCTCGCAGGAATGATTGAGCAAGCAGAAGCAAGAGGGGGCACCTATGCCCTCATTTTGGAAGATGAGGCGCCACTCTTTGGTAGGGGGGGAGCTTTTAAAAGGAATTCTCTTAAACGCTTGGCCCTCTTTGATAAGCCTAAGAGAGAGATTATCCTATGAAGGGAGTTCTCTCACGCTTAAGCCTCTTTGAGGCCTGTCTTATTTTCTTTGTTCTCTCTTATCTTCCCTTCTTAAATCAAGTTTCAGCTCTTTTAAACGGTCTCTTCTTTCTCAATGTCTTACTGTCAATTTTTCAAGTTATTAAGAAGAGACTCCTTTCTAAAGTGATTCTCATTGGTCTCTTAGGAAGTGGTCTGGCCCTTATTTTTCAAGAGTATCAAACCCTTTGGGGCTTAGAGCCAGGTGTTGCTGTCTTGAGCTTGATGGCGAGCTTGAAGCTCTTTGAGATCAAGGAAAAGAGGGACTTTTATCTTTTCTTTCTTATTTGTGAGCTTGCCTTAATTGGGCATGTTCTCACCGTTGATGACCTCTATATGGTTTTCTTTGTGCTAATTTTTACCTTAATCCTTTTCTTTTTTCTCTTCCACTTTCAAAAGAAGGAAAGGAAGTGGGAAAAGAGGCGAAAGATTGTCTTTTTTAAAATTTTTCTCTATTCCCTCCCTCTTGCCTTAATTCTCTTTTTTGCCTTTCCTCGTCTTCCTCTTGGAAACCTCTTTTTTAATACCATTAAAAAAGAAAGTATTACGGGCTTTAGTGATGAGCTTCGTCCAGGAGAGCTTGAAGAGGTCGTCAATAGTAATATCCCTTACTTTCGTGCAAAGTTTCACAACGATAAGACTCCGACATACTTTGAACTCTACTGGCGAGGGGCTATTCTCTCTAAGACGGATGGCTTTAAATGGAGTCGAATTCGCCCTCCCGGTGGTAGTCAAATGGAAGTGGTAAAGCCTGTAAAGTACAGCTATGAAGTCAGTTACGATAAATTTATGAATAGTCCTCTCTTCTTATTAGAAAACTCTATGGGATTAAAACTGGGGAGCCGTGGCCATCCCTTAAAAATGGGAGGAGCAACGATTAAGTTCTTTCCCTATAGCAACAAAAAGATCAGCTATAAAGCTCAAACGGGCCGCTCTGTTAAAACGCGTTTGAACGATCAAGTAAGAAACCACTTCTTACAGGTACCTAAACGGGAGGCGGCTCCGCGATTTTTTAAATGGGTTGAAGACCTTAAAAAAGACCAGCAAATAGAATTACGGCAAGCCTCTTTGATCTTTCAGCGCTACTTAGGTGAAAAGAAATTTACCTATACCTTGAAACCTGGAAGGCTCTCTGCAAAAGCGCCCTTAGATCAGTTCTTCTTTGATACGAGACTTGGTTTTTGCGAGCATTTCTCTTCTAGCTATGCCCTCTTTTTAAGATTGATGGGGATTCCTTCAAGAGTTGTCGTCGGCTTTCACGGTGGAGAGTATAATCCCCTCGGCCAGTATTACCTTGTTAAAGGAAGGGATGCTCATGCTTGGGTTGAGGCTTGGGATGAAAGAAAAGGTTGGGTTCGTTTTGATCCCACGGGATGGGTCTCGCCCGATCGTATTCGTTATGGCGCTCAAAGTTTTCTTGTTAATGAAGAAGAGAAGATAGGCGTCTCAATGGATGTCTATCTAGAAAAACGCAGCAGCGAATTTTGGCAAGGCCTCTTCTTTGCGATTGATATGCTCTACTACGAAGCGAATCGCGAGTTTGTCGGATTTGATCTTGATAGACAAAAAAGTATATTCACTTTCCTTGGAAAGACTAATCGTTCTTGGCCCTGGAAGTTATTAGCCCTTTGTATCGGTGGGTGTTTGATTCTTTTGATTCCACTTCTCCTTATCTTGCGGCGTGACCGGGAAGAAAAGAGTGAAGTTGCAAGGCACTATGTTTTGTTACGAAAGAAATTAGCTCGCGCTGGTATTGAGGTCAGAGATAATGAAGGGCCCTTAAGGCTGTTAGAGAAAGCATGTGAAGCTTTTCCGAGTTATAGAGATGAATTGTCTAATGTTATCTTTCTCTACTCTAAACTTGTCTATGGAAAAGAGGAGGGGAGAGAGAAGATCAAAACCTTTTCTTCTTTAGTGAGAGAGCTAAATTTACCAAAGCTTAACAAATGAGGGTGTCCTCTTGCCTTTAAATTCCGTATACTAAAGGTATGAAAAAACTCATTCTTATCGCCCTTTGCCTGACATTCTCTGGCCTTGCCAAAGATTCTCCTCCCATCACTAAAGTTCTCTTTTTAGGGGACAGCTTAACTGAAGGCTATGGAGTTAAAAAAGAATTGGCTTATCCTTATCAAGCAAAGACATTTCTTGAAAAAGAAGGGCACAAGATTGAAGTTCTTAATGGCTCAGTGAGTGGTTCAACGACAGCGTCAGCTTTGTCGCGGTTAAAATGGTTTTTAAAAGGAAAACCTCAACTTCTCTTTCTTGCCCTTGGGGCTAATGATGGCCTTAGGGGGATCAAAGTTGAGGAGAGTAAGAAGAATCTCGCTTCGGCGATTGAGCTTGCTCAAGAAAAAGGTGTGAAAGTAGTTATCGCCGGTATGTTGGTCCCTCCTAATTACGGTCCTGATTATGGTCGGGAATTTAAGGCGATGTATAAAGATTTAAGTGAAAAGTACAAAACGGCTTATCTCCCTTTTCTTTTAAAAGGTGTTGCCGGAGAAACTGAATTTAATCAAGAAGATGGAATCCATCCTAATGAGAAAGGTCATAAAAAAATGGGCAAGCTTGTGGCCGATCACCTCATGAACCTCTTAAAGGAAGAATAATGTTAGAGATAAAGAGACTGACGAAAGGTTTTACTCAAGGGGAGCGCTTAATTGAAGTCCTTAAAGGGGTAGATTTCTCTTTGGAAAAAGGAGAAGTCGTCGCGATACTTGGTCAGTCAGGAAGTGGAAAATCCACTCTTTTAAGTTTACTCGCTGGAATTGAAGCCCCAGATAGTGGTGAAATGAAGTTAGAGGGCCAAAGCTTAAGTGCTCTGACAGAAGATGAGTTAACTGTCCTTCGTGGTCAAAAAATAGGAATAATTTTTCAACAATTTCACCTTTTGCCACACCTAACGGCACTTGAAAATGTGAGTCTTCCTCTTGAAATTCATGGCAAGCTCAATGCTTTTGAGGTGAAGCAAGCGGCTCAAAAAGCCCTTGATGATGTGGGCCTTGGTCATCGCCTGGATCATTTTCCCAATCAGCTCAGCGGTGGTGAAAAGCAAAGAGTGGCGATCGCTCGAAGTATGG
>CATLOT010000021.1 GCA_950054155.1 uncultured Bacteriovoracaceae bacterium | reverse complement strand
TTTTAGCGATCTATGCGATTTATCATAATCAGATTATTGAGGGGATTCGAAGGCCTCGGATCTTCAATGCGATCTAGGTCCATTTAAGGGGGTCAGTTTCTTCCTGTTTGTACGTGCCATAGTTTCTCATAGAGTCCATGCTTGCTGAGAAGCTCATCATGAGTCCCCTCTTCAACAATACTCCCCTTATCAAGCACAACAATCTTATCAGCATTAACGACTGTACTAAGGCGATGAGCAATAATAATGGCGGTCTTAGTCTTAGTAAGCTCTTCAAGAGACCTTTGAATAACCGCTTCCGTCTCATTATCAACGGCACTGGTAGCCTCATCAAAAATAAAAATGGGGGCATTCTTAAGGATCGCCCTAGCGAGGCTTAACCGTTGGCGCTGGCCTCCCGAGAGTTTTTGGCCACGCTCGCCGATCATGGTTTGATAGCCTTGGGGAAGATCAAGAATAAAGTCATGAACTGATGCTTTGAGGGCCGCATTTTCAATATCGGCTAATGTCGCCTCTGGTTTACCAAAGCCGATATTTTCTGCGACGGTTCCATTAAAGAGGTAGACGTCTTGGCCGACATAACTAAACTTTTCGCGCATGGAGTGAAATTGCCACTCTTTAATATTGCGCCCATCAAAGAGAACTTCACCGTCATTGACATCATAGAAGCGCAAAAGAAGTTTCACGAGAGTACTCTTACCACTTCCTGTTGGCCCAACAAGTCCGATGGAACTTCCTTTTTTAATGGTGAAGTCAATATTACTGAGGGTCTTTGTTTCATCATAACTAAAACTCACTGCCTTATAAGTAATTTCTTCGATATCAGAATCACTTTTATATTTTCCCTCAGTAATTTTTCTCTTGGTATCAATCAATTTAAAAATTCTGCGAGTTGAGGCCATCGCTCTCTGATAGAGATCAAAAGTCGCCCCAAGAGCAGTCAGAGGCCAAAGCAGTCTTTGGGTCATAAAAACCAGGACACTATAAGAGCCCACTTCAAGCTCTCCCGTTGTCGTGTAGTAACCCCCAAGGACGAGAGTAAAGAGAAAGCCCATAAGAATGACCATTCTAATCAAGGGACTGTAGCTCGAACTCAAAGTAATGGCATGAGAGTTGGCTTTAGAGTAGCGCAGACTCTGTCCCGTAAGCCTCTCCCTCTCTAAGTTTTCGGCCGTGTAACTCTTAATCGTCGCCATGCCTTGAATATTATTGCTTAAAAGCCCACTGAGAAGACCCGCTTCATTTCTGACTTCATTGTAACGAGGCTCAATTTTCTTTTGATAATAGAAAGAGCCAATAAGGATTAAAGGCACAGGTAAGAAAGAGAAGAGGGCCACGACGGGATTGAGACTAAAGAAGATGCCGCCAATCACAACAATTGTCGTGCACACTTGTAAAATACTATTGGCCCCCCCATCAAGGAAGCGCTCTAACTGATTAACGTCATCATTAAGAATGGAAATAAGATTTCCTGTGGATTTATCTTCAAAGTAGGAAAGTTCAAGTTCTTGCAAATGAGAATAGCCATCAACACGTAAACCATGCTGCATGCCCTGAGCAATATTTCTCCACTTCACCTGAAAGAGGTACTCAAAGAAAGACTCTAAGGCCCACACAAGAAAGGTTAAAAAAGCGAGAACACCGAGTTGCTCCATGACACTATGAAGACCCACTTGAGAGAGAAGACTCTCTTCTTTCTTAACCACGATATCCACGGCCATCCCAATTAAAATAGGAGGAGCAAGATCAAAGATTTTATTAAGAATGGAGTAGAGAGAAGCGAGTTTGATTTCACCATGCAAGTGGCCTGCGTAGCTCCACAGCCTTCTAAGTTCAGAAAATTTCGTTTTCATGCGTACCCTTTTAGGTATCGAGATGCTTCTTAAGCTTCTCCATAAATTGGACGTATTTAAAGGGCTTCACAATAATATCACTCACCTTATTTTGCACGCTAAAAGACACATCCGCGCTAGTGAGACTGCCAGACAAGAGGATTATTTTTATACGGTTATACTTAAAGCTCTTTCTCAGCTGCTCAATAAGATCTAAGCCGCTGCGCGTAGGAAGGTTCTTATCAACAATAATTAAATCAAATTCATCGTTTTCTAATTTAAAGAGACCCTGCGAGGTATCACAGGCCGTAATCAATTCGATGCCCTTAGTCCCAAGCTTTAAGAAAGCTCCCACCAAGTCACAAATCTTAGGGTCATCATCAATAAGTAAAATTTTATTGGCCACTTTCAACTAACCTTTAAATGCTTCCTCAAGAAGGCTCACGAGCTCACTAGACTTAAAAGGTTTCACAAGCATGCCTGAGAGATTAAGCGCCTCTTTGTCTTTCTTATACTGATCCATTCCACTTGTGTCACTTAAATAGAAAACAGGCACAGGGCCATAACTTTGTCTTAAGTGTTTTACAAAGGTACTGCCATCGATTCCCGGCATATTAAGATCTGTAATAACAGCGTCAACATCGTACTTATTAAGCACCTCAAGAGCTTCTTCACCCCCGGTCGAACCGATGAAAATGAAGCTCGTCGACTCCATGAACTTTTGGCAAAGATTTAAAATGGTCACATCGTTATCCACAACTAGAATTTTCTTGCCGTGAATGTCATTAAGCTTTGAGAAAATCTCATCATTGCTTGCAAAGGAGCTCACTTCAATAATGGGAAGGCATAATTCAAAATGGGCTCCCCCTTCTTTATCAATAAGCCTTAAGCTTCCTTGATGATCTTCAGCAATTTTTTGGCACAGACTTAGGCCAAGTCCCGTTCCTTTACCCATCTCTTTAGTCGTAAAGAAGTTTTCAAAAATTTGATCCTTCACCTCGGTGCTAACACCGGGCCCATTGTCACTGATATTTAAACTGATCTGATGCTTTTCGGGATTTCTTTTAAGGTCAATTTTCAGGGTTGGGTTCAGGACGCCAGCATCTCGCATGGAGTCCGTCGCATTTTGAATAAGATTAATTACAATCTGCTCAAGTCGTGTCTGATTACCAAGAACAACGTGACCGCCCTCTGGAATATTGACAACGCTTTTGATGCTCGCGCTATCAAGTGTCCCTTGAGTAAGTTTAAGAGAATTATCAATCACGCTCTTAAGTTCAATATATTCTTTCTTATCCTCTCCCTGAGAATCCTGATGAAGAAAACCTTTCATGCCCGCAATAATGGTTTGAATGCGAGTTAAGGCCTCATCGATATTGCCGTGACATTGAGTGAGAATTTCTCTTTGCTCATTTAAGTCCTCGGTTTCAAGGGCAAACCCAAGAAGCTCGTTATTTCCACTTGCAACCGTCAGAGGATTATTGATTTCGTGACTAATACCCGCTGTAAGTTCTCCGAGTGCTCGTACTTTATCTGCTTGGACAACTTGTTGATGAGATTTCTTAAGAAGCTCAAGCTGTTCGCGGTATTTTCCATGCAGACTTTTTTCAACACTAAGGTCATTGGAGACGCAAAGGATAAGACTATCAACTTTTTTCAACCTAAAGACGAAAGTATAATTTTCACTTCCAATACTAAAATCAATTTCCTCACTAATGGCACTCCCTTGTTCTTGAGTCCTCTCTTTAAGGTCATTCCAAAACCTTTCATCAAGAGGAAAGAGTTCTTTCACCTTTTGCTCTTTAATTTTTCGCGGGGGAAGCTGTAAGAGAGTACTCAAGGCTGGATTAAAGTATTGGACCTTTAACTCTTCGCTAAGAGTGAAGGCAGGTGAAAAGAGAAGGTCTAACTCATCAGTGCTTAGGATTGTCATTTAAGCCTCTGGTAGGAAGTGAAAATACTGGGACTCAAGGGCGTCAAACTCAATCCCCTCTGTCTTGCACTGACTGCAAGGAAGGTTTGTTGGTGCTTTGCGCCCTTTGATATGATTTGGACTTAAGAGCACCATCTCTTCATTCTCACAGCTCTCACAAAAGAAAGGCGCGTAGAAGGATTCAATTTGCGCTCCTTCAGGAAGAAAACCCTTAACCATATTAAGTTGCTCAATGATGACTTTGGGACACTTTCGATAAACAATCTTTGAATCCGTTGCCTTTGAACTGATAAAGGTAATCCAATCTCTGATGCCACAAGAGTTAATGCTCGTCACCTTATCAAAATCAAAAATGAGAGTTTCCTCATTAAGCCCTTGCACCTTTTCAAGGACCATATCTTCATCCATGACGCCCTCAAGGGAAACAATGGCCTGACCTGCGTTTAGTGTGAGGTCGATTTGAAATTTACTCACGTTAATTCTCCCAATATGAAAATTTAGTCATTTTACTTTTAAAGTTCTTATAGCGGCGCTCTTTTTCAATAAGAGCGCATATCTTCGTGCTCTTTCCTCTTTCTCTCTTGATAAAGACCTTATTGGTATTTTCAAAGAGCATCAAAAGACCAAGACCAGCTCCCCCTTCTTTAACCTCTGGTTCACGGCTGGTGTAGGCACGAATGAGAGCGTTTCTTAGAATATCATAATCAAGCAACCCCGCTTTATCTTCCACAATAATGCCTAGTCCATCAGCACCTTGCCCAACGGAAACTTCAACTCCCTCTTCACTTGCAATCCCACCAGAGCGATCTTGTGAGGAGGTCTCCTCTTTTTGATGATAGAGAGCATTAGAAGTTAGTTCAGAAAGAACAATCTCTAACTGTTCTAAAGGACTTTTGAAATAGCCTTCAATATCGAGTTTATTGAGAAGACCATTAAAGATTTCCTTTGCTGACTGGGTGGAATAAATGATCTCCTTAGCCTTTTCTTCAAACCCTAGATTTTCAAAGGTAAGACCATTCTCCTTAAGAAATTGCACTTCAACGAGATCATCGCCACTGGCGACAATTGTCTTTAACTTCTTTTGAGCGAAGAGAGTGCCGTAGGCTTCGTCATTGCTCATATGAGGAACGAGAGCCGTTTCTTCATCGTAGAAAAGATCCTTTTCTTGACCAAGGCTAATAAAGGTAAGGTCATCACTCCACTGGGTCTTACCTGTGAACTCACGAAGGGCAGTGAGAACCTCATCTGCAAGGGGATCCATTCCCTTCTTTGCTAAATGGGTTTGAGCATACTCTATAAGAATTTTTAAGAAGCGGCGCTGGCCAAATTCTTTGCCCTCTTCATTGGTTTCTTCAAGGAGACCATCAGAAAAGAGCACAAGGAGGTCATCTTTATTGAGCTGAACTTGATTATCAAGATAATCACTCTCAAGGTCTTCCCCTAACCTCTTGCCAATATTATTCATAAGAGGCTCGACCTTACTCTTATCAACTTGGCCTGTGAACGCCTCACGTAAGAGAAAGGGCGGATTATGGCTAGCATTACAATAATGAGCTTCTCCTGTCTCTTTATTAAAAACCAGAGCAAAGGCCGTCATATGAATTTTACTCTCCATCTTTGCCATGGAGTAATTAATATTCTTAAGAATGACAGAGGGAAGATAATAGTCCTTCCCCTCGCCCCTTAAGCGGTATTCAAGATTGTGCATACAACCACTAGCAGTTGCTGTTAGAAGGGCGGCGGGCACCCCGTGACCAGTGGCATCGGCAACAACCAAACTGACCCATTGGCCTCTTTGATAAACACCCCACCAATCACCGCCACACTCACTGGCCGGCTCATAGTAAGAACTTAAAGCATAATTGCCAAAACGATAACTCTCGCTTGGAATAAAAGACTCCTGCACAAGCTTTGCGACCTCAACCTCTTTTTCAAGGCGTGCCTTATCTTTCATCTCTTCGATATAATCAAGAATGTCCTGCCCCATTTTTTTAAAGGTCTTTGCGAGGGAGCCAATTTCATCATGACTTTTCACTTCCCATTGCGAGTCAAATTGTCCTTGAGCATAAGCAAGGCTGGCCTCATGAAGACTCGCAAGATCTTTTGTCATTCTTCGCGATAAGAATATCCCCATCAAGATGGTCAGACCGAGAATTAAGCCTCCAAAGTAAAGGCTCTGGTCACGAAGAAAGGAGCTCGCTTGATAGATCAGACCTTCATCGACGAGAGTCACAACGGCAAGCTCAGGAAGCAATCTTGAACTGTAGGTAAGATAGGCCCCCGAACTAAAGGTCTTTCGCGTCACTTTGTCGTGGGATTGCTCAAGCCAATTTTGAGAGAGGTCCTTTTTCTTAAATTCTTTAAAAGTCTCGGGTGCTGCCAGCACAGAGGAATTAAAGGCCACGAAGGAGTGATAGCTAAATCCACTTTTTTTGGCGTTAACAAGGCCTTCAAGGTGAAAGCGCCCAATAAAAGTGTAGCGCTCATCTCTTTTAAGTTCTCTATAGAGAAAGTTTTCACCCACTCGTGAAAATCCTATCGCAGAGCTTTGCCACTGCCCCTCATCTGCTCTTAACCACTTCTCCTTGGGGAGTTCATTTTGATTGCGGTAGACATCATTTTCAAGATAAACCACTAGGCCTTTGCTCTCTCTATCCCAAACCGAAAAGCTAATGAGTCTTTCATTTTTTTGAAAAATATTCTTTAAAAGAATCTTTCTCTCTTCCTTTGAAATCACCTTTCTTTGAATGACATCACTCATCAGCTCTAGACTTTGCTGATTGGCCTTTATGGCCAAGGCCACTTGAGATTTAAAGCTTGAGCCCGTATTTAAGGTTGCCTCATAGAGAGTTGCTGACTTATCTTCGTTAAAGAGATCTGCCGCAAAACGAATAATCAAAAAGACTGTGAGAAACAGCAAGATGATATTAGACGAAATAATTTTCCACTTGAGAGGAAAAGAAATACCGCCCATATGGTAATGCCCTTTGGTTGAGAGTCTGATAAAATAATTTTAAACCACTTTCGTGAATTTAACTACTTTAGCAAGGATGCTCTTTATAAAGACCGACACCGCGACTCGGATAAATTCTTTTGCAAGACCAAATCCCTTAGGTGATTGGTTCTTAACAGCGCTTGCCCTCATCCTCATTATAATTAGTCTTTATTTTCTCTATTTCAAAGACAGCCCACTCTTTAGCCAGGCCCTTACTGAAAAAGCCGTGGCGACAATTACGCAAAGTGAGGAGGTCGTTAAACATAAGCAAAAGAGTCTTTATACCTGGAAGAATGCGAGTCAAGGACTAGGCCTCTTTCTAGGAGATAAGCTCTACACCCATGAGGACTCAAGAGCTCAAATTGAATTTGATGATGGTAACCAATTAACTCTCAGTCCCTTATCCCTTATTGAAATTTCACGTAACAAAGAAAGCAACACCCTTATTCTTAAAAAAGGGAGCCTCACGGCAAGTCTCAAAGAGGGAGACTTTCCACTGACCCTAGTTCTTGGCAAGAAGACAGTGAGCCTGTCAGGAAAGAATTCACAGGTTCAAATTTCTAAATCTCTTGATAAGACCGACATCACAGTACTTAAAGGTGAAATTGAGATCGAAAATCAAGTGGTCAAAGAATCTCGCATTTCTTTACCTCAAGAATCGAGTACTCCATTAAAAATAACGAAACTTCCCTATCGCCTTGAGAAATCGTGGCAGGATAAGAGAAATTTTTTAAAGGGCGAAAAACTAACTCTCAAGTGGCATCAAATAGACGACTCTGTGTCTCTTCCTCTCTTTAACGTCATCAATCTAAAAACGAAGAAGAAGATTCGCCAAAGAATTCAAAGTGAAAAAAAGAAAACCATTGCCTTTATCCCCAAAGAATCTGGTCAGTATCAGATTTGGCTTGAAAGTGACCAAGGCACCAAGAGTGCCATCCTTGATTTTAAGGTCAACATTCTTCCCTTGGCCGAAATCTTAATCCCAAGTGACACCCTTTTTGAAGGTCTTCCTCTTCCTGTTACAATAAATCATTTTACTTATCCACTCGATATAAGTGTCTTTCAAAAGGGGCAACTTCTTAACTCTCAAAGCCTCGTCCCCTCTGAAGGGATGACCCAAAAGAAGATCCTCCTCAACCTCGCTCTGGCGGCGGGAGAATACCAACTGACAGTGCGCCCCTCTCAAAAAAAGGAAGAGCGCTTTAAGAGCACAACCCCATTTACCCTTAAAAAGGCACCTCTTCTCAACGCCCCCCTCTTAACAAAACTTCAAGATGAATACCTCTTCTATGGCGATGGCCCCCATTCACTCACCCTAAAATGGAGCGCTCAAAATAGGCCTTATAAGGAAGGAGTCAATGAGCACTATGAAGTCAAAATAAATGAGCAAATTAGAGAGGCCCATGAAAATCACCTTGAGCTCACCCTTCGTGAACCTGGGGAAAAAGAAATTGCAGTGCGCGCCCTCCAAGACCCCTTTGAAAGTCCCCTTAGTCCACCCCAAAAAATAAAAGTCTCCTTTAAAGAGGGAATCGAAAGCTTCCCCTCCGAAGGTCTTGTGATCGAGCTTGAAAAGCCCGGCCAAGAAGTAGATTTCTCTTGGGCCCGCGCACCCCTTGCCCATCAGAGCTATCAGTTAACAGTTTCAAAAGACCCCCAATTCAAAGAAGAAGTGACTCTTCTTAAGACTAAAGACCATCGCGCTTCAGTTGTGTTACCCCAAGCAGGAACTTATTACTGGCTAGTGCGCTACGAAGATAAGAGTGGTCGCCTTAATCTTGGTCGCCCTACAAGAATTCAAATAAAGGCCGCTCCTCCTCCAAAACCTTTAAAACTTAAAGAAAGGCAAAATATTAAGTTAAAGAGAATAAAATCATCCTTCCTTCCGGGACGAATGAACCTTCTCTTCACCCTTTTCAAATCCTTGGTCAGTCAAGTTCATGCCGAGAATGAAAATAACTATGAGGCCCAAATCAGCTGGCCAAAAGAGCGCCTCGCTAAGAAGTATCGCCTGCAAATTTTTAAAGTTGGATCTAATCGTGTTTTAGTGGAAGAGGACCTCAGTGAACCTCAGTACACATGGAAGGAAGCTGTGCCTGGTCGCTACACTTATCGTGTCGCTATTATTGATTACTGGGATCGCCTAGGTGAGTTCTCTAATCGGGGCGAGATCAACCTTATTGCCCCTCCTCAACCAAAACCAGAACCTCTTCGCCTTCTAAGTCCTGCCCACCGTGATGAAATTAGCGATGAGTTTATCGAGTTTCGCTTTGAAAACAGCACCAAAGAAAAAGGGCACATTGAATTTAGTCATACCCTTGACTTTAGTGAGCCCCTTTTAAAAATTCCTCTTGCTGAAGGGGCAACACAAATAAAAATCCGCTCAAGACCCTTAGCTCAAAAATTGCAAAAGAAAAGTACCTATTGGCGCATTAAAGGGCCAAAACATAAGAGTAAGCGCAGAAGAATAAGTTTCAATCTTCCCCCCAAGAGAGAGAGCACTCAAAGAGAGCTCGCCTTTGGTCAATTTGAATTCATCCAAAGAACCAGTCAAACCAGTTACTCTCAGGAAAACCCCAATGCCACCATCAACGCGAGTGGCTTTACTGCACTTCACCTCGGTCTGAGCTGGAAGGGAACCCCCATTGATATTCCTTTTATGGTGACCATGGAAATCGCTATGGCCCAGGCCTTTAATGAAAATGACTACTCTCAAATGAAGGCGCAATTTCTCTATGAGTTTTACACCACTCTCTTTTCACGCCGCCTCACCACCCGCTATGGAGTCGAGTACCAACGCCAAACTCTCTTTAATGAATTACCAAGTTCTAGCTTTAGCACTACAGAAGCGGGAATTTTCTTTTTGGCCTCTGACCATCAGCTCGATATCAACAAGAAGAGTTCTCTCAATTTAAACCTCAGCCTCGGCCAAGGAATGGCCATGGGCATGAACTATCGTTACTCCCTCTTTAGTTGGGCGAGCATGGACTTTGACCTCTCCCTCTTCTTTGATTATCTCAAGGTTACAGCAACCACACCCCTCTTTGATAAAGAGGTGAGCCGCTCTCAAATTGGTCTTAGTTGGTTTTTGATTTTCTAACGACGAGGCAGAGAAGAAGCCCTAAAAGAAAGGACATCAAAAACTGAAGAGGTGGGCCACTAGGCGGTCCCTGATTATCGTCCACAAAAGCAAGGGAGCCACAACTGAGGTCTCCATCATATTCTCTTTTTTCAGTGAGAAGGGCTTCAACATTTCCAATGACTGAAACGTCGGCCGCTGGGCTTACAGAGCCTGTAACAGTAATCGCCCCATCGGCATCATCAAGTCTGATCCGACCAACCCCTCCGTTGCCACCCGCTCCTCCGTCTTCGTTAGCGCTCGTGCAATTATCACCGAGACCACCACTGGCACTGACAGTGCCATTGATCGTAATATTTCCTTTGGCCTGTAACCAGATAGCGCCTCCAGAGCCGCCGCCGCCACAGCCTCCATCAGAGAAGTCGAGCTCTGTCTCCGGCGCGCCACCGGCTCCTCCATTAGCCGTAAGGGTTCCTCTAATCGTTATATCCCCTCCAGCGACAATACGAAGCGCACCACCGCCACCACCGCCAGCACCGCCGGCACTTTGGGAAGCACCACTAAAGACACCATAACCACCAGAACCACCACCGGAACCTCCAACAAAGGCAATGTCCCAAGTGTTTGTGAGTCCATAAACTCCTGGAGCAACTCCGCCTGGACCGGGGGTTGTGCCACCATCACCTGAGCCTGTGGCACCGTTAGAGCCAACAGTACCAAAACTTCCGCCAGAACCACCACCACCGGAAGCCGCGGAGAAGAAAGTGGGATCATCTCCCGCGCGTCCTCCGACACCACCACCGTCACCACGGCCATTATTATCATTGGCGCTTGCCCCACAGGCTGAGTCAAAAACGCAGTCTCCACCTTGGCCACCACCAGCACCACCAAGAGCACCAGAGAGTCCTGTCGCCAAAGATGTGCCGGCATCAGCGCCATTGGCCCCAAGAGATCCGTCGATATTTACAGAGTCAATGACTTTGATGATCACAGAGCTGCCGCCAACGCCACTAAAGAGTGAGGCTAAATTTCCAGAAAGAGTGAGAGACTGACAGTTGTAGTTTCGCCTTGCCGATGAAAAGGTCTCATCGGTGCAGGCACCATCACTGCCATCGCCGACATCGACGCCGCAGGCATTTAAAAAGAGAATAAGAAAAAAACAAAGGGTGACTCTCACCCTTTGATTCTAAAAAATCGAATGTTATTTGACGAGAAGAATCCCCTATAAAACTACTTCACTCGGGTAACCTTCACTTGAGTATAGACTTCATCAACTCCAAAATTCGCGGCCACACCAAAGCCCACAATATCTCTGGTACTGGTACAGCGGTGCTGAATTTCAAAGGTCGTCGCTGCACTGAGGGTAATGTGACCTTCAATGAAACTTGAATTCATACCTCCATAGCTTGTATGGGTTCGTCCGGTAGAACCAACCTTTGCAATCGCACCGGCGTTCACATCAAAGAGCACGGCCTTATGGACATTATCGAGGTAGGTTGGAGCAATAACTTCAACCAGGTATTCACCAGGCTGTAAGGTGAATTGATTAGCCGCGAGAGTCACAAGAGAACTCTCCCCTTCAATCGTATTAAGCTCTCTTTGGTGCCAAGTCCCTGCGGTACATCCACCACCGTGAGTACCACTTGGTCTTACATCTTTAATAAAGGCGACTTTAATTTCGCCAACACCTGAACCCGACCCCGCACTATCAGGGAGAACTGCTTCAGGAAGTTTTCCATTGCTATCAAGTCTTGGTATCTGACCTGCGCCAGTTCCCACATCAACGGCAATGGTCCCAACAGAACTGATCGTTCCATCGATATTATCTCCAGCAACAATCCCAGCTCCTGCGATCAGGCTCACTGTGGCGTCGTCACCTTTTTCACCCTTCTCACCTTGTGGTCCAACAGGGCCTTGAGGACCGACCGGACCTTGAGGACCCGCAACACCTTGAGCTCCCGTGTCCCCTTTTGGACCAGCAGGACCTTGAGGACCGACTTCACCTTGAGGACCAACCGGACCTTGAGGACCCGCAACACCTTGAGGACCAACCGGACCCTGAGGACCTGCAACACCTTGAGCTCCCGTATCCCCTTTTGGACCAGCAGGACCTTGAGGGCCTACATCACCTTGAGCCCCCGTATCTCCTTTTGGACCGACAGGACCAGCAACCCCTTGTGGGCCAGCAGGACCTTGAGGACCGACTTCACCCTGAGCACCAGCAGGACCCTGAGGACCGACTTCCCCCTGAGCACCAGCAGGACCTTGAGGACCGACTTCCCCTTGGGGCCCAGCCTCACCCTGTGGCCCTTGCTCACCGGCTTCACCTTGAAGTCCTTCAATTTCAGTGGGCATCCATCCGGTGCCATCCCAAATCAGGACTTGTCCTTGCTCTTGACCATCGGGAAGCCCCTCTGAGGCCACCCAATACTCACCATCAAACTTTAAAAACTGCCCGGCCTGGGCACCAATATTGGGAAGTTTGATTCCATCGCGAATAAATTCATAAACTTTGACGACCGCCTTCATCGTGACATTGGAGCGACTCTCCACCTCAAGGGCAACACTCTCATTAACACTAATGCGATCTCCTGGACGAGAGCCATCACTACACTCATCAAAGTAGTACTTTATAAGGAGACCAAAACTTCTCCGCGCCTTAAAAGTACAGGCCATTTGATTGTCATAAACCAAGCGCGCCTCAACGGGTCTTCTTAAGAAGAAGCCTCTTGTTAAGAGAACGTAACGAGGAATCCCTACAATCCCCCGAACGGGGACTTCCTTCGATTCCGAAGAAGAAGCGTACAATGAAATGTA
This sequence comes from uncultured Bacteriovoracaceae bacterium, assembly GCA_950054155.1. GTDB lineage: Bacteria > Bdellovibrionota > Bacteriovoracia > Bacteriovoracales > Bacteriovoracaceae. The sequence continues at coordinate 50,183 of CATLOT010000021.1, read as the reverse complement.
CTCCGGGGTCTTAATCTTCTTTTTACCCGTTAACATGGACAGGGGATTCTTTGCTTGGTATCCGCTGCCCAAAAAGCAAAAGAGAAGAATCGGCAATAATTGTTTCGTTTTCAAGATTTTCATACTCACTAGGGTAAACCCCGTCCTCTTTTGAATATTAAGAGAGTCAGCGCTAAATACTAAAACCTAACCTTTTTCATAACTTAGATTAAGAATTAACAATTTTTTGACTAAATGAACTTCATTACACTTTGTGAATATTTCTCAATTTTTTGCCCACTTTCTGTGTGCTTCGGCCCCTAAGTTCTTGATCAGGCTTTCTTATAATTTGCGAAACAAGCACTTAGCCTTGTCTTTATGATGAAATCATCACCTGCCCTTAAAATAGAGTTATGAAACTCGGTGAAGTTCTTAATAAATTTCTCAACGGCAAATCCATTCTCATCGTTGATGATGAGGAAAAGATTCGTGACCTTATAGGGACCTATTTGAGAAAAGCCAATTTTGATTGCGAAAGTTTAGTGGGTGCCGCTGATGGGGCCGAGGCCATCCGTAAAATTAACAATCAGGAATTTGGTCTGATCATCGTCGATATTGTCCTCCCTCGTCGCAATGGACTTGAGGTTTTTAAAGAGCTTAGGAGCAAGGCCAAAACTAAGAATATCCCTGTCCTGATTATTTCAGGAAATCTCAATAGCTCCATCGTTAAAAAGGCCATCTTTTTAGGGGCAAAACATATTCTGACTAAGCCCTTCAAGTATGATGTCTTCATTGAAAGGCTTTCCCGTTGCCTAGGATTGGAAGTGCAAAACCTTTGATGGTAACCTTTTAAGAGTACTCTTTTAAGGAATCCCCATGAAACTCCTTCTTTCTCTCTTTCTTCTTTGCAGCCCTCTCTTTGCTGTCCCTGAAAACCAACTCCTTGAAAAGTTGCCTGAGGTCTTAAGCTTCTATGATCAAGGGACAAGCCACTTCTATGAGGGTGTCGCGCAAAAGAAAGTTCATTATAAAGAGATCACCCAAGAGGGAAATTGCACGCTCATTATGATGCCAGGAAGAACTGAGCCCACAAGAAAGTACGCAGAACTTGCTTATGACCTTAAGGACCTCGGTTGCGATTACTACCTCTGGGATCCTCGAGGCCAGGGTTTCTCCGAGCGACTCTCCAATAAAACAGACAAGGGATACGTCGAAAATTATGACGACTACTTAGTCGACTTTAAAACCTTTTGGGATCTCGCAATTGCTGATAACAAGGACAAAGATAAGAATGAAGGTAAGAAAGTCGCCATTATCGGTCACTCCATGGGCGCAGCTATCGCTCTTGGTGCTCTCGCCAAGTACAACCTCCCAGTCGTGGGCCTCACCCTCAGTAGTCCTATGATGGAAATTAAAACTCAAAGCTTACCTGAAAGTGTGACTTTCTTTGCCATGAAGGCCCTTAAACTTGCAGGCAAAAAGCATGATTATGTGCCCGGCTTTGGCCCCTATAAAGGTGAACAAAGCTTTGAAGAGAATCGCGTCACTTCAAGCGAGGCCCGGCATCAAATGGCCCTGACAACTTTTCGAAACCCCGGTGGCGAGGACCTTAATATGGGTGGCGCCACAGTCAATTGGCTCATTGAAGGAATTCGTCTTGGCCGCTCCCTTAATAAGAAAAAGAGCAAACGCGTTCTCGCCAACTACCCCATCCTTCTCTTTCAGGCGGGTCTCGATACTTTTAGTCGTGACAAGAGGCAAAAGAAATTCTGCACCACCCTGGCCAAATGCCAGCTTGTGCGTTTTGAAAAGAGTAAGCACGAAATGTTTCAAGAGCGCGATGGCATCAGGGATATTGTCCTCAACAAGGTGCGTGAATTTCTTAAACCAAAGCTATAACTCGCAGCAACTCAATCAACTTTATTAGACAAGTCACCGGGATCCCGTTAACCTTTTTACTCAACAATCATCTGAGGAGAGGCATTTTATGGGTTTTGAGCACTGGGTTAACCAGATCTTTGGTGGATTTAACGGTATCTTTGGCGCATTTCTCTTTTGGCCAGTTCCGATTATTAAGCTCCCCTTAATTCTCTTTATCATGGTGACAGGGGGAATTTTCTTCACCTTTCGCTATGGTTTCCTCAACCTGCGCATGTATAAGCACGCCATCGACGTCGTGAAGGGGGATTACGATCATCCCGACCACGAAGGAGATATCTCCCACTTTCAGGCCCTCACCTCTGCCCTCAGTGCGACAGTGGGGCTTGGTAATATTGCCGGTGTGGCCGTTGCCATTTATGCAGGCGGACCTGGTGCCGTTTTTTGGATTTGGCTCGTGGCCTTCTTTGGCATGTGTATGAAATTTACAAGTTGTACCTTTGCTCAGCTCTACCGCCGAAAGGATAGTAAAGGCGGCATGCTTGGTGGACCGATGGTTTATCTTGAAGAGGGATTTAAAGAGCGTGGTTTTGCCAAATCAGGAAAGTTCCTAGGGGTCTTCTTTGCTGTGATGACCATTATGGCAAGCTTTGGCGGAGGAAACCTCTTTCAGGCCAATCAGACCTATGAAATTATCAAAATGCAATTTCCAAGTGCCAGCCCTCTTGTGGTGGGTGTTACCCTTGCGTTTCTTGCGGGAATTGTGCTCTTAGGGGGAATTAAGAGAATTGGTGCTGTGACCTCTAAACTTGTGCCCCTTATGTGTGGCTTCTATGTCCTAAGCTGTATCGCGATCCTTGCAAAGAACTATGCCATGGTTCCCGATATGTTTGCCCAAATCTTCATTCAAGCCTTCAGTCCTGAAGCCGCTTTTGGTGGTTTCCTCGCTGTCATGATCCAAGGGGTGAAAAGAGCAAGCTTTTCTAATGAAGCCGGACTTGGGAGTGCGGCCATCGCTCACTCTGCGGCTAAAACAGATGAGCCCGTAAGAGAGGGTCTCGTCGCCATGATTGGTCCGTCTATTGACACTCATGTTGTTTGTACAATGACGGCATTAGCAATTCTTATAACAGGGGCTAATGTTGATCCCCAGTTTGCTCAAAAAGGCGGTGACCTCGTAGGTGTAAAAATGACGGCACTTGCCTTTAGTAGCTTAGGTGATTGGATGCCTTACTTACTGACTGTGGCCATTGCTATCTTCGCTTATTCTACTGTTATTAGTTGGTCCTATTATGGAGAGAGGGCAACGGAATACCTCTTTGGTGATAAGCTTGGTGGTCATGCGGTTAAGCTTTATAAGTTCACCTACGTTTTTGTCATTATCCTTGGACCCATTTTAAGTGTAGAAAATGTGGTCGAGTTTGCAGACCTTATGCTGCTTTCCATGGCCTTTCCCAATATTTTGGGGATGATGTACATGAGCAAGGTCGTTAAAGAGAAGGTCGACGATTATGTTGGCCGCTATAAGAGCGGTAAAATGCCAAAGTATAATTAAAGCTTTTGGCCCTCTTTATAGAGGGCCTTAATATTATGAAGGTCTTTAAGAGACTTCGCAGGGTTCCCCTCAATTAAGAGAAAATGAGCAGGCGCTCCCACTTTAATCGCCCCCAATGAAAAATTCTTTTTAAAGAGCGAATAACAATTGGTTGTAATGCTTTTTAAGAGTTCAAGATTACTAAATCCTAATTTCTTATACTCAAAGAGAGACTCAAGAGAATAGAAGCCCACACTTCTTACCGGGTCATGACTAAGATAATAGAAGTCACTGCCAAAGCAGAAACTCTTCTTTTCTAGGATCTCTTTTAAAGAGCCCAGATGGTCAATATGGTCGTGATGATAAGCACTCTTTCCTGCGCTTATTTGTGATTTAAAGCTTTGCGGATAGAGGGTTGGAACCAAAGTCGCCCTTATCTTAGAGACCTTATTAACTTGTAAGTTAAAGTGCTCAAAGGAGACATGCTCTCCATCAAGGACACTGGTATCTCTTATGTCATGACGGATATGAAGGGCCACCTTTAAAGAATACTTCTTTGAAAGACGAATAAGATCGGCAGCGATGGAGAGAGGCATTTTTCCGGCAACGGGGTCATTATCAAGATAGACTTTTAAAAAGTCTCCTTGATAGTTTTTGATAAACTCCTCACGCTTTCTCTGATCCCAAGTAGAAATATCGGTAAAGTGAGTAGCGCAGTTATAACCTTTAAAGCACTGCCCTTGTCCCCAAGACAATGAAGCAGTGGTCATTTGCACGTAGGGGAGATCAGAATGGCGACTAAGAAGACCCTTTAAAAGAACCTCACCTCGATCAGGCCCTCCAAGATCTCGAAGAAAGAGAAAGCCACTCTTTCTCATAGCCCCTAGGTATTTGAGGATCATATCCTCATACTGGCTCTTACTTAGGCCATGATTGAAGGCCAATTCTTCTTTGAGACTATGATGATGGGGGTCCTTAAAAACCATACTATGGACATGGGCATCCACTAGAGGAGGCATTAAAAAGGGTGCCTCTAATTGTGGCACTTTCTCGACTTTTTTAATGGAGAGAAACGCTTTCTTATTAAACTTTATCGCGTAAGGTCCCTGATCAAAAATCTTGTAACCGTCGAAATAGCCCTCTACAAGGAGCTCTTGCTCCTTAGCAGCGACAGGACATTGAAGTAAGAAAGCCCCTATAAAGAAAAAGCAGATACGATATAACACTTCCCTATTCTAACCTGCTTCCTAAGATTTTCAATTAACAAAGATCCCCTTCTTTGTTAGAAAAATGGCATGAAATTACTCTTCTTTGTCTTATTTGGAATTTACTCCTCTTTAACTCATGCCAATCTTCAAAAAGAAGTTCTTGACCTGATCAAAGATCAAAAGTCATTGACCCCCAAACAAATCAACTCAGACTCCCCAAAAAATTTGGCAACAGTAATTTACTTCCTCTCAAGCACCTGCCCATGCTCTCAAGGACACTTTGATCACCTCAACTCACTTCAAAAAAGTTACCCTGAGTTTCAATTCATTGGATTTCACTCCTCTAAGAGCACACCCCTCAAACGAGCAAAGAGATACTTTGATCAGTTCACCATCGATTTTCCGATTTATCTTGATAAGAAACTTAAGGCCGCCAATCTTTTAAAGGCCCTCAAAACCCCTCATGTCTTTGTCCTAAATCAAAAGGGCGATTTCCTCTTTCAAGGAGGGGCGACAAATTCAAGAAACCCTAAAAGGGCCGATCAGTTCTATCTGCAAAAAGCCCTTAGTGAATTAAAAGAAGGTAAACCTATTGAAACCAAAGTGGCGCGGGCCCTTGGTTGTTATATTCAACGTTAAATCTAAAGGAATAAAAATGAGAACACTTTTTTTAGTATTGATCACTCTCTTTAACGTCTCTCTCTTGGCAGAAGAATGTGAACTCAAGTTCACAGGCACCCCTTACTGCGCCTCTTTGGAGTGGACGAAAGGACCCCTGCTCAATGATACCTCTGCCTTTACCCTGACGATTTTGGATGAGACCACTATGATGCCAATCAGCCCAAAAGAAGAAATCGATATTTACTCGTGGATGATCATGCATCATGGTCATAATCATGGAGGACCACTCTTTGGCTTCACTGAAGTAAGCGAAGGTGTCTTTAAAGTCGATGAAGCCCGCTTCTTTATGGGCGGAATGAGAGGACACTGGGAAATTAGAGTCGATCTTAAAGAGGGAGATACTCTTATCTCTCAAATTATCTCTAAGGTTCCTCTCAAGTGATTAAGAATTTAACTCTTCTTCTCCTCATTTTTCTTAACTCTTGTGGAGATTCTCCCTTCTTAGAAGAAAAACAAGGAACACCCCTGATTGCAAGCGAACAGCTGCAATCAGGACTAAGCCTTCCTGGTGGACTTTATAACTTCACTCCCAAATGGCGAAGTGGTCCTAATATTGGAAGTGAATCGAGAATACAAATACTAGTGACGAATAGTGAGGATAGACCGACTTCAATTGAAGGTGACCTTACTCTCATGCTTTGGATGCCCACTATGGGTCATGGAAGTTTTCCTGTCACTGTAGAAGAAGTCGGCGTCGGTCTCTATGAAGCAAGCCAAGTCTTCTTCACCATGCCGGGCTATTGGGATATTCACTTTCAAGTAACAAATGGAGATGACATGCAGGAGGTCCTTTGGGGATTTACCTTGTAATCTTCCTCTTCTTCAAGAGTACCTTTGGGGCAAGTTGTTGTGGTGGGGGAAGCTCAATGCCCTCTCTCATCACTGGTGATGTCAAGACTCAAATAAGTGCTGTTGCCTCTAATAGCGCCACCACAGAGCAGACGGATAGTGACGGTAATCTTATAGGCGTTCGCAATTCTCAAGTTCGCGAGTCCTTGGTTCTATCGGCAAGTTATCTTCTGGGAAGCTATTGGCAAATCGGTGCGACACTTCCCCTTATAAAGAACACCACCAAAACACAGGGAAGAGAGGAGAGCTCATCAGGCCTTGGTGATATTTCTCTTCAAGCCGCCTATGAGTTTCTGCCTGAATTAGGCTACAGCCCTTGGAAGCCTCGTGGTTTCCTCTTTTTTGAGCAAAGCTTTCCCACTTCCCCCTCAACTTATGATGCCAACAATCCCTTAAGGACAGACTCAAGAGGTGCCGGGCTTGCAGCAACGTCAATTGGTCTCGCCTTTATCAAAACTTATCCCTCTTGGGATTGGCTTGGAAGTGTGAAGCTTCAACATTTTTATCAGCGCACCTTTAGCGAACCCCAAGAAATGAGGGTCGCCATCAAACCATCCTGGAGTGCAATGATTGGTGCTGGAAAAAGTCTTTCAGATTTTCGTCTAGGTCTCAATCTCACAACAACCCACATGGGCGCGCGAGAAATAACAGGATTTTCAAAGGCCCAAAAAATGATCACCACGGCATGGTCGACTAGCTTGAGTTATATGATAGCCGAGGAGAGCTCCCTAAGCCTCTCCTATAGTGATCAAAGCCTTCTCAAGCCTAGCCAGAATTCTCCCCTTCTTAAAACTCTGGCCCTCACCTTCACCACCTTTACCGCCCTATAGAGTAATTTCGGTCACTTATAACTCACTTTAAAATATTTACACACAGCAGCAACTCACTCCTCAAAACTGCTATAAATGCCTCACCAACCCATTACCAATTGAGGAGAACCCATGAAAACCCCGAAGATCCTAGCAGGTGCCCTGCTCCTTACCCTCTCAACGAGCTCTTTCGCTCTTCACGCTAAGAAGAAAGAAAATATTATTCCCAAGGGAGATGTTGCCAGCCATTCCATCGTTAAGCTCTTAATTGGCAATGCTTCTTGTACCGGCTCTTTTCTCTCTAAGAGAACAATTCTCACGGCGGCCCACTGTGTTCCAGGTTGGGCAACGGGAGAAAATCTGCAGGTCCTCACCTATGATGGTACCGAACCACAAAAGTCTCATGTCATAAATTGGGAAGATGCTGAAATGGAAGCCCACCCTACCTACGACTTCAACGCTGAAGAAGTTAGTCTTGATCAGGTTAATAGTGACCTTGCTGTCATTACCCTTAAAAATGAAATTGCAGAGGCTAAGCCTGTCCTTCTTTATTCTGACCTTGGTCAACAAAAGACTTATGAAGAGGCCATGAAAGAGGCGATCGGCTCTGACTTTTATCTCGCAGGCAACGGATCACGCCAGCGTCTCTTTAGTTCAGGCATCCTCGCGACTCTAGACTTTATTAAATCCCTCACTAAACAGACAACCGCTGAACTTGTCGACTTTAGTGAGAGCTCACTGCAATTTAAAACAAAGAGAAGAACAAAGGTCTGCCAGGGAGATTCAGGAGGACCAGCTTTTCTTCGCGCTAAGAATGGTCAGATGGTGCAATTCGGAGTTGTCTCTATTGGGATAACAGGACTTCTTTGGGCCAAGAATTGTGGTCGCAATGTTTTCTATAGCGCCGTCGGTGGTGAGAACTTAACTTGGGTTGAAGAAACTCAAGCTAAACTTGAATCAAGACTTTAATTTTTACTGTGCTCTCCCGGTGAGAGCACATATTTTCTTCCTATCGTTTCATAGTTTTTCATAAATTTAAACAATGACCCTATTCGACTAAACTCTCCTTAACCTCAAACAAGGAGAATAAAAATGTTAACAATCAATAAAGTCGACCATATCAATCTCTCTATTCATCCCTACCGCGAAACAATAGATTTTTATAAGCAAGTCTTCGGTATGAAGACCTTTGAAGAGGGGGATTCCCATGGCAGTCCCTACGAAATCATTGGAATACCGGGAAAGCTCTTTCTCTGTCTCTATGAGAGTTCGCCTGGCCCTCAAGAAGGAGCTCAAAATGGCGGTGTGAATCATCTTGGCATTCATATCGAAAACTTTGACCAGGCCAAGAAAGATCTTATTGAGCAGGGAATTGAGCTTCATTATGGCGGCGAAGTGCATTATCCCAAGAGCCGCTCCCTCTATATCGAAGACCCAAGCGGCAACGCCATCGAGTTGTCTGAAAGCTTTGCTGGCGGTCTTGGAGCGTAATTGCTAGCATGGGGGCTCTCAAAAAAGGAGCCCCCCGATGTTAACCCTCTTACACAACCCGCGCTGCTCTAAGAGCAGGGCCGCCAAAGAAATCCTCAGTGAACTCAACGTTGAATTTGAAACACGAGAATACTTAAACCAACCTCTAAGTGAGAGTGAATTAAAAGACCTTCTCGAAAAGCTAGGTCTCTCGCCCCTTGAACTTGTGCGCACAAAAGAAACTCTTATTAAAGAGGAGTCCATCTCCTTAGAGACACAAAGCGATGCTCTCAAGGCGCTAGAAAATTACCCCAAACTCATGGAAAGACCGGTCGTTGTCGGCAAAAACTTTGCCGTTATTGGCCGACCACCAGAGCTTATAAAAACCCATTTTGAAAAACTCATCCAAAAATAACAGAGGACGAAGCCATGAAATCAGATCACCTTAATAATACCACTTGGGACAACTCAAAAATCTATAGCGATCTCAAGGATCCCAAACTCCTTAGTGACATAGAAAATGCAAAATCAACCATCGGTACCCTTAAAACTCAATGCGCGCCCTTTGCTCAGTGGATTGAAAAAATGGAAGAAGGCATAACTCTTCCTTTAGACCTTCTTGGAAAGGCCACTGAAAATAAGCGCATGGCCCTCGATCTTTTTACGACTCTTTGGAGTGCCAAAACTTACGTCTATAGTGAGCTTAGCACTAACGCTCTTAATGAAACGGCCAAAGAAGTTGAAGGGAAACTCTCGGCGCTTTTTGATGAATTCACACTCGCCGTTCAGCCCTTAAATGTCTTTCTCACAAAAGCACCTGAGAGTTTTGTCGACGACTATCTTAAAGACCCCCGCGTGAGTGAAACCCATTTTCAGTTGCGCCACCAAAGAAAGGTTGAAGAATTTAGCTTGTCTTTAGCAGAAGAAAAACTGGCCTCCTCACTTGAGAGCAGTGGCCTTCACGCTTGGGGGAAACTCTATAATGCGATTTGCGGCTCGATGAAAATAACTCTTGATGGCGAAGAAATGGGCTTTGCCAAGGCCTCAGGCCTTCTTCGCCAGGGTGACCGCACCAAAAGAGAGGCCGCCTATAAAGCAATAAATAAGGCCTGGACCACCCATCAAGAAAGTGCCGCTGCCATTTTAAATGGCATTAATGGCCAGCGCCTAGAGATGAATAAAGCGCGCTCACAAAAGAAAGAACTTCACTACCTCGATGTCTCTTGTCATGAAAGTAGAATCACGAGAAACACTCTTAATACTCTCATGGAGACCACCTATAAGAAGAGAGAAATCGGTCATCGCGCTCTTAAGGCCATGGCCAAACTCATGGACCTCAAAACACTCGCGCCTTGGGACACTCTTGCACCAGCTCCTTTAAAGAGCTCAAGCAATGCCATCCCCCTTGACGAGGCCATCACTCTTATTAGCGACGCCTTTTCTAAGCTAAGCCCAGAGATGGGCGAGTTTGCTCAGATGATGCACAAGAATAATTGGATTGACTCTCTTCCCACAGAGGCAAGAGGGCCGGGTGCATACTGCACAAAGTTTGCTAGTGTTCGTGAGCCAAGAGTTTTTATGACTTACACAGGGACGATGGGGAACGTCATCACCCTTGCCCATGAACTTGGTCACGCTTATCACAACTGGGTCATGAAAGATCTTCCCCTCACTGAAGCGAGCTATTCCATGACTCTGGCCGAGACAGCCTCTATTTTTGCCGAGACCTTGGTTAAGAAATCTCTTCTTGAAAAATGTGAAAGCCGTGAAGAGAAGCTCAATATTCTTTGGCAAGATGCTGAAAGTGCAGCGGCCCTTTTAATTAATATTCCAACCCGCTTTAGCTTTGAAGAATCCCTCGTTGAAGCGAGAAAGGAGCGTCCTCAAAGTTCCACTGAAATGAAGGCCCTTATGACTCAGGCCTGGAAGAAGTGGTACGGCGATACTGTGAGTGAATATGATGACATGTTCTGGGCTTCAAAGATGCACTTTTCCATTAGCTCCATCGGCTTTTACAACTACCCCTATCTCTTTGGGTATCTTTTCTCCTTAGGGATTTATGGGCAAAAGGATAAGTTTGACTCCACCGAAGAGTTCAATAAGCTCTACCTTAATATTTTAAAAGACACGGGCACAATGATGGCCGAGGACTTAATTAAAAAGCATTTAGGTCAAGATATTGAGCAAGAGCAATTTTGGCTTGATAGCTTATCTATTGTTGAGGAACAAATTAGCGCTTTTGAGGAACTCCTCTAAAAAGGGAAAGCATGGTAAACTAGCCGTGAACATTTTGAGGAGGCAGCAATGGCAAAGAGTGATTTTCCTTACCTTCATGGGTTTTCAAAAACGGAGCAAGACCGCTTAAGACGGCAGGCCCGCTTTTGGGAGTACTCTATTTTTGAGGGAATCAACTTTTCAAGTTGCAAGAATCTTCTTGAAGTCGGCTGCGGTGTGGGGGCCAATACAGAGATCCTCCTACGCCGCTACCCAGACATTCATGTCACTGGCATTGATATTAACGATGCTCAGATTGATGAGGCCAAGCGCTATTTACCGACCCTCCCCTTTGGTGAGAATCGTCACAAAATTCAAAAGATGGATGCGGCCAACCTCGACTTTGAGTCCAATCAATTTGATGGCGCATTTCTTTGTTGGGTATTGGAGCATGTTCCTGATCCCGCTCGAGTGCTCTCCGAAGTCAGAAGAGTTCTGCGTCCGGGAAGTCGCATTGTCGTCAATGAAGTGATGAACCACACCTTCTTTCTTGAGCCCTACTCGCCCAATGTCTGGAAGCTGTGGATGGCCTTCAATGATTTTCAATATGACCATGCCGGGGATCCCTTCATTGGGGCCAAGCTTGGCAATCTCCTCACTCAAGTGGGCTTTCGCCAGGTCAAAACGGAAATTGTTAATTTGCATCTTGATAATAGAAATCCAGAGAAGAGAAAAGAAATTATCGAGTTTTGGACGGAACTTCTTCACAGTGGCAAAGACGCTCTGATCGAGGCTCAATATATCGACGAGGAAACTCTAGAGAAGGCCATGGAAGAGCTTGGGGCCGTTCGTAAGGACCCCAATGCTGTTTTCATGTATAGCTTCATGAGAACGGAAGGAAAGGTCTACGACGATTAAGGCACCCTCTTAAAAGAAGAGGGTCACCTCCGCACCATAGCGCTGGGGCATACCGGGTGTAGAGACATAGCGCTGTAATCCTGAATAGTAATAGGCCTGGGTTTCATAGGTCTTATCAAAGAGGTTATCGCCATAGAGAGTAACCTTGAAGCGCTCATTGATAACACCAGCACGCAGATCAAAGAGTCCATAACTTCCCATGACCGTTTGGTTGAGGGTCTCCCCAAAGCGTTTTCCTTTGTAGCGGTACTGGGCCCTGATAAAAGGGCTTAGATTGAAGCGACTCCAATAAGGCTCATAGTGAACAAATGCAGCTCCTGACCAGTAGGGAATATTAGCAGCGCGTGCTCCCCTCTCACTAATAAGGGTGCTGCCATTTCTCGTCTCTTCTTTATAGACCGCTTTAGTGTAGCCCGCTTGTACACCGAAACTAAGATCAGAATTAAACTTATACTGAAGGGAAGTTTCTCCTCCCACGATCAACGTATCAATATTGGCATAGAAGCTGAGATTATTGGTGGGATCTTTGAGGCGCACTTGTTTATTTCTAATGTCATTATAAAAGAGAGCATTTGAAATAAAGAGCTTCTTATCAAGAAGCCATAAACGCTGGCCTACTTCAAAGTTATGAGAATAAGATTCATCATAAGCCGGCTGATCTTGGGCGATACCATTGTAGTTATTAAAGTGAAAACTAGGATAACCACCACTTTGGTAACCACGAGCAAAATTAAAGTAGAGCTGATGATCCTCACTTCTCTTGTAATTTAGCGCAACTCTACCACTTAAATCTTGAAAAGATTCATCGCTCTCTTGCTTATAAAAAGAGAGGCTTGTTGAGCTGTGGAGAGAGTTAAAGTTCTTATGATCACTATTAAACCTAAGACCAAGGGAGAGACTAAGCTTTTCATTAAATTGAAAAGACCCATCTGTAAATAAAGCATAGTTCTTGGTCTCTAAGCGCACGTCTTGTCGACGGTCGACAAAAGCTCCCCCACTAAAAGTATTAACATCACTGAGTAAACGATAATCACTCACCGAAAAGTTTGCCCCAACAGTGAGATCAAAAGAGAAAAACCTTTTACTGAAAAGGGCTTCATTAAAGAGCTGACGTTGGTACTCTTTAATAGAGCGAGTAAACTTACTTGGATCATTGATATATAAATCCGCGACAGTTGTATTGGATATCGAAACCAGATAATCATAAGTGATGAAATAATCACTCTCATCATACTTGATATCAAAGTCGTAATAATTGAAACTAGAAGTGAATTTAAATTCAGAGCTGCCACGATCAATTCGGTACTGAAGACTTGTCGTCACCATATCCGTGTCAAACTGAGGTTCAAAGCCTTGTCCTGATACGGGATATTCTGGGTGGTGGCGATCAATAATAAGAGGATCTGTCCCCTTTCGCTGAATAGCCCCTATTTTCAATTGAAGTTCAGAATAATCTGTCGGGGTATAGCTTAAAGAGTTAAAAAAGGATTGGCTTTGCTCGTCACCAAGCTTGGTATTTAAAACCTTGTCCTCAATAAATCCATCTTCTTCAAAAACTTTAATCGCCAAACGATTAGCCCATTTTTTTCCAGCAAAAGTGGTGGTGCCTCTCAATTCTCTAAGACCAAGGTTTCCCCCTTTTAAGGTGAGGCTATGACCCTGACCCTTCATGGGGTCCTTTGTAATCAGGTTTATAGCCCCTGCCTGACTATTTCGACCAAAGAGAGTTCCTTGAGGACCTCTAAGAACCTCGACACTTTGAAGGTCTAAAAGCTCATTATCAATGGCATAACGAGGCATGGGTACACCATCAAGATAGATCCCTACAGAGATATCTTCCGGTAGATTGAGATCCTGATTTCCCTGACCTCTTATATAAGGAGTCACATAACGACCTGACTTTGAACCAATAATATCAACATTAGAAAGAAAAGGCGTCAATTCCCTTAAGCTTGTAGCGCCCATATTGTCGATTTCATCGCTATTGACTCTGGTCACACTTTGAGGGACATCACTTACCTTCTCTTTCTTTTTTCGCGCTGTAACGTAGAGGATATCATCTTGAGACTCAAGAGGCTGTTGGGCGTGAAGGGAAATAAGAGAAGCGAGAAGGATAAAAAGTTTCATGAGGAAAATCCTTGATGGGAAAAGAAGTTTAAAAAGGAGGGCTCCATTTCACGAGTGTTATAAACCTTCTCCCCGAGAAGAGAATTAATAATGACACTAGAGCGCCAGGACATAAGACTTGTTTGCGGATCGGCAATCCCGTGCATATGACGACTATAATTCATGGCATAGATATGATGATCCTTATTATCCCACTGAAGCTTGTAGTCCTTACAAATAAGAGGTCTTCCTAGTTCATCCTTTTCAATCGAGTCAAGAAGGGGCTCTAGATACTGAGGCAGTGCTGTCTGAAATCCAGTTGCGAGGATAATACGATCAAAACTCTTTCGCTCATATTGACCACTGAGAAGGTTCTTTACTGTAACAAGAAGTCCACTCTCTTCTTTTTCTATTTTCTCCATCCATCTCATGGGACAGAGGCAATAAGGACTAAAGCGATGGTGATAGAAGCGATCCATGTAAAGAGAGCGGTAGAGTTCATCGAGAAACTCAGGAGTGTTACCATCACTTGCAAGAAGAAGTTGGCTTGTATAGCGATCTTTATTTTTTTGAGGAAGCGAGTGAAAGTTATTCACAAATTCTGGGGTAAAAATATCGTTTGTAAAAGGTCCTTCTTCTAAACTCACAAGGTTCTCGCGACCACTCACCAGACAGAGGCTTTCACATTTCCCCCACTTTTCTTCGAGAGCATTCTTAAAGACCTCCACACCTGTTTGCCCCCCTCCAACAATGAGGACTCTCTGCCCGGTAAAGTCGGCCTTAGGAAGAAGCGGACTTTTGGCGTGAAAGACATCCTCTCCTAAGAATTCCTGAGCACAGGTAGGAATATTCTTAACAGGGCCACTCGCAATACAGAGATGGCGACTTTGGTGATGAGAATGGTCCCCTCTTATATGAAAGGATTCTCCGTCAAAAGTGACCTCTCTTACACTTTGGTTGAACTCCAGCGTGTCCCCCAACTCTTGACTGACCCAGCGGCAATAATCTTCAAACTCAACTCTTGTCACCGCTTTACGATCCGTATTCATAAAGTGATAGAGTTGGCCTTTTTTAACGAGATAATTAAGAAAGCTGTAGGGGTTCGTGGGGTCTACTGGAGTCACAAGATCTTTGAGATAAGAAGTCTGCATCGTAGCATCAGAAAACATCAACTCGGGATGCCAGCGAAATTCTTCTTTATTATCAAGAAACTTGCACTTAAGGATCTCTAAAGGCTCACTTAAGGCCGCTAGACTTAAATTAAAAGGGCCTATTCCGACCCCGAGGATGTCATATACTTCGTTATTCATATTCCACCAGTGGATTAACAATCGCCTGACCAAGAAGAGGCTTAAGACGTTCTGCAGTTTCACTATAGCCCGCAACAAAGCGAACTCTATTAACAAGAACCTTTTCAAAATCAGGACGAAGAAGATTTTGTTTGGGGTCTAATAATTGATGATCATCAAGATAGTTCTTTATTTCTTCCCTTATCACTCGGTAGAAATCGCTCTCTCCAAGAAGTCCACATTCCGCTAAATTGCGTGAGAGGTACCGAAGAAGAGTAATAAAGTGACCAGTGAAGAGATCGTGAATAAGATGCCCCGCTATTAGCCTGTCCACCATTCTGAGACCCTTTTCATCTTGATGAGGACTATTAGTGGTCAAGCGGAAGTCACCATGAAAATCTTTAATAATCAGGCCCGTTGGTTTGCCTTTTTCATGAATAAGGATTGTATTTTGGCCATGGGCAACGAGACCCATTCCGTGGCAGGCCTGAAGATGATAGAGAGGAATTATAATACAGAGAGTGTAAGCGCGTACCCACTCCTTTGGTGTCATGCCACTTTGCTTGATTATTTCTTTAATGAAGTACTCTTGAGTGTCTTCTCTGCGATGAACGAGAACACCTGTAGGAAGGGCACTTTCTTGGGGATTGAGTTTAGAGTCAACGCTCTCTCGCACCACACTTCCAAGAAGTTCTTTATAGCGGTAGCTCCCCCCTTGAATCTCTTCAAAGTGGCGATGAGCGACCCGCTGCCCCCAGACTTCACCGAGAACCCTGACTTTATTCTTGAGAAGAGGATCCTCATTAACAATTTTTTTAACGACCTCACTGATCTCATGACCAGTTTCGATATACTTTCCAGGTATTCCGCGGACACAGCTTGTATTGAGAATACTAATCGCACTTTTTATATCCCAAGCAGGAAGCTCAGGTGAATTTAAGGTGCGCAAACTGGCCTGAGGCCAAAACTTCGGTCCTTTTTTCCCAAGAGTAATGAAGTCTTGATTATAAAAGTCCTCTTGGTATTGGATCTTTATATATTTTTCGTATTGCCATGGATGAAGAGGGATGAGGTTCCACTTCTCAAGTGGCAATCCTAAGAGAGACTCAATTTCCTGACATTCATTGAGAGTAAAAATATCTTGGTAGAACTCTCTCTTATTAAAGGTGTCTGAATGACCGCTTATCAAGCGTCCCTCTTTGACATGAATCCAAATGAGAGAAAAACCATTCGCCCTCTCTGGACTATAGTCTTCAAGATCAGCACTCCCCCAACCAAGGCGCCCCTTATTCAAGATAATCTTAGGATGACCCATAAAAGAGCGATCAAGGGTCGTGAATTTATCATTCACAAGATAAGGAGTCTTTTTCTCAAGCCCCATGCAATAGAGCGTCTGATGAGCTTCTTCAATAAAAACCGCTAATGTCTCATCTGTAAGACCTAAGAGTTCTTGAAAATCCCTACAGAAATCACTAAAGCGCGCCGGAACCTCTTGCTCGCTTTTATAGATATGGAGGCTTAGAGGCATTATTTGCAGATTTTCCCAGGCCCCAAAACGGCCTTGAAAACGATATTCCCTCTCCTTTGATTTTAAGAAGTATCCTTCCTGACAAGGTGTAGGATTAAACGCCTCTTCAAAGCAAAGCTCTTCAATGGCCTTTTCAATAAGAAGGATATTATTTTTCTCAAAGTCTTCTTTAGAGAGCATTCGTATACTCCTTAAAGAAAGATTCTCGATCACACTTAAGAAGCATGCTTCTCTTATGGGGAAAGTTAAACTCTTTGATAAACTTCCACCCGGGAAGCTTTTCACAAAAGCGCACGAGCTTTGTGTTATCGGCCCTGGGCTCGGCCCACACCGCTTTTGTTCTCTCGTCTTCCTCAAAGAGAAATTGGGTCACATGAAGCATACTATCGTAGACATAGCGAGTTCTTAGAAACTTTTCTTCCCCAATCAGAAGGTGAAGTCCTCGATCGTAGGCTTCTGTTGGAGCATAGGGAGCGGGCCTATCTTCATGGGCCCAGTAAAGTTCATAGTAACCCATAGGTTCATCATTAATTTCCACGATGACAGGTAATTGGTAGGGAGATTGATGCAAAGAAGTGATATAGGCTTCAAGCTCATCACGGGTCTTATCCAGCTCCCAGAATTCTTTTACATAATCCTTATGGTGCCACGAGTGAAAAAGGGAGAGATCAGAAAGCTCAAGCTTTCTGATTTTAAGCTTTGCCCCTCTTTTTAAATCGGCCTCATAGAGATTGCCACTTCTTGGTTTCTTGAGCTCTCTCAAACCACAAAGAGGATTGGGGATTTCATTGTAAATACTCCATGGGTCCTGGGCGCTATTTTCGTTCATGCCCACTAAAGCACAGCGCATATTCCCTTTTTGATAAAGAACAGGAGACTCCACCAAGAAGCGCGCAAAGGAGTCTTCATTTTTCCTCTTATATAGAAAAGTCCTTAAATCAATGAGCATCTCCTCTTCAACAGAGGCCTTCCCTCTAGCAACTTGAGCAATAACCCCAAAAACTGAATTTACAATGAGATAGTAGCCAAAGACTTTGTTAACACTTTTCTCATCAAGGATATTGCCATTTTCTGGATCTAAGAAATCATAGCGTTCTTTCTCATAGAGCTCACTTGTGACACCACTTCCTTGAAAGTCACGGTATATGACCTTAACAGGTCTGTGGTCTTCTGTTTGAATGATGATATTTTGCAGATGGGCGCCAAGGAGAATTCCTTTTTGGTGGGCGAGGTCCATGAAAGGCTCAAGAATGTGCTTAAGAAAAGAAGAGAACCACTCCTTTCTCGCTGCTTTTAAATTTCCTTCAAAGAGCTTAGCAAGCTCTTCAATATCACTTAGAGCGCACGAGCGGTGATCGAGGGGATGAACTTCTAAATAAGAGGATAATAAGAAGGTGTTCTCGGGTTGCATTCCCTCTTTAAAGGGCGCTCTGAACTGAAGAGAAGTCTCTTCCCGAAAGCTCCCCTCTTCGTCACAAAGGCCAGCATAGAAGGGCTCATTGAGACATTCAAGAAGAGAGTTCGCCTCCTCTCCCACTATAATCTGCTCAAGCTCACTTCCTCTTTTAAGCTCTTTCTCATTGAGATGACGAAGAGAATTAGTAATAGTTAGCGATAAGGAACTCTTTACTTGAAGTGGTGCCAGAGGATGATAATAGCTTCTCATGCTACTAAGGGCGCTCCACTCGTTCTTCCCCTCTCCTCTCTTTGTGAGTCCACGCTTAGAGATGCGCTCCCATTGCCAGGGATGAAAGGGTAAGAGAAGGGAGTCACTTTTAAGACCTTCAAATTCATAGAGATCTTGGAGTTCTCTCTTAAGTTGGCTTGCACTGAGATTACTCTTCAAAAGAAATTCATCAACAGCGGCATAGACAAAACGAAACTTCCCCTGAAACTCAGGAGCAAACTTCACGAGGTCTTCTTCGCTCATACCCCACTTCGCCTTAGGAAAGGGATGAAAGGGATGGCCTAGAAGAAGGGAACTCTCACTGGAGATATAGTCATTAATTTTGTTGCCAGAATGATGCTCTAAAAGAGAGGCCAGGTTATCTCTACTGTTAATAATTTTACTTAGAATCTCATTAGAATCAGCGCCCTCACAAAAATCCTCGCAAATGGCACTCACAAAACCTTCAAAATGAAGGTCCTCCAAGGACTCGTAAGAATGAAAACCTAAGGAAGACTTCTCCTTATAATTGATCTTAAAATCGCGCACTCTCGTCCTGACACAAAACGCATCTTTGCCATCCTCTACTTTATGATGGGCAGCATAGTCTCTGAGGAAACTATTTAAAAAAGACCTTAAGGAAAGTTCATTGGCCAAACTAGACACTCTATAACCTTGATTTAATTCGGTTTTTATTCTGGTGGACAAAACATAAGAACAAGTGTTTGATAAGTCAAACTTTAAACGCTAATAACTACTTTGGTTATATGCTTTAAACACAAATGAGACACAATGCAAAATTCAAAGAAGATTACTCTCGCCTATTTGAATAGCCTCACCTTTAGCGCCATTCAAATGGTCCTCTATACGACCATTCCTTACATTGCTGAAAAGACAGGAGTTACAACGGCCAATATTATCGCCGCTATAAGTGTAGGTTCTTTGATTTTCGCTTTTATGGGGCCTTTCTGGGCGGCTAAGAGTGATGCCCTAGGAAGGGGAAAGGTTTTAAGTATAGGTATGCTTGGAATGACCTTGAGCTTTCTCCTCTTTAGTGCTCTCTTCCTCTTGAACACTTCTTTACCCCTGACTGTTAAAATTGCCATGGTCTTCGCTGCCCGCATCCTCTATGGTCTTCTCGCTTCAGCGGTTGTACCCGTAAGTCAGGCCTGGCAATTAGACCTTATACCTAATGAAGACAAACTAAGAGTCCTCACTAAGAATAGCATGTGCCTTAACCTAGGGCGTATCCTAGGCCCAATCCTTGTGCTCGCTAAAGGCGTCAACTTTGAGTTGGTCATCTATGCTTCAACTCTTTGGCTCTCTTTTTTGGCCACTACAGTCTTTCTTCTGCGACACTCTTCAACTCCCCAACAAGGATCGACAGAGCGTATTGAACTCAAAAAAGTCCTTAAAAGATGGAAAGAAAACTTCAAGGAAAGTAGAAATCCAATTCTCCTCGCCCTTACCTTCACTGCCTTTATAGGAATTCTTCACAGCTTTCTCGGCCACCACCTTAAAACGGTTCTTAATATTACAGGCCAGGAAGCGACCCTTCTCTTTGCCAAGATCATCCTCTTTCTCAGTGTTGTCGCTGTTATTTTACAGCAACTAAGTGTTATGGTCTTTAAAAGCCGCTGGCAACCTCGTGTCCTCTTAGGTCCAACCTCCCTCATTGTGGGAACAATAATCATGATGACAAGCAATAATGAGACAAGTATTTGGATTGCTATAGCTTTCATTGCAGTCGCAACAGCGTTTATTCCACCAGTCTATCTTAGCCTCACAAGTGAGAGCCGCCACAACTCTGAGAAAACAAATATATTCGGAAAGAAGTTAGGACTTGCCAGTGTGGCCCACTCTCTTGGTTACGCCTTAGGGGCGGGGCTTATAGCCCTTTCTCTTAAACTCCATCTTGTCAGCAATGCCGTTGTCGTCTTTCTGATCAGCTTTCTTATTGCCATGGTGAGTATTTCTCTCTTCAAAGTTTACGATCGAGACGGTAAAAGAAAGCATGCTTAGAGTTCTTAAAGGGAAGGGAAACACCCACCACATTGAATTAACCTCACCTCGTCAAGAGAGCGATGAAGAACTTTTCTTTGCCGCTCTCGATGAAGTTTTAAATTTAGATAACTTTAAGATCATCTTAGAAGTACGGGGTGAAAAAAGTTTTTCCCCCGAAGCAAAGAGAAGACTTGGAATTTGGTTTAAAGAAAATAAGGGTAAACTCAAGGAAAGATGCCAAGGCCTGATCCGGGTAAGTGAAAATGCTAAAGCGAAGGAGCGCTTAAGTGCTCGCGCTTTAAGTCTTGCGATGCCTTGCCCCTATCGCGTTTTCGATAATCTTAAAGAAGCTCAAAAATGGTGCCAATCTTAAAAACGCCCCTTCTCCTCCTCACCACCCTCACTGCCGTAAGCTGTGCCATTTTTGGGCCAACTGAAATCAAGGACACCCCTCTCAAACTCTCCTCCTTTAAGAGTGATGGCTGTAGTGCCTATCCCGATGGGTATCATGAAACCAAGAAGAAAGAATGGCTTCACTGCTGTATTGCCCATGACCTCTTCTATTGGATAGGAGGAACAAAGGTTTTACGGGAAGAAGTTGATCATGAATTCGCTCAATGCATTAAAGGAGAAACGAACACTCTTCAATCAGAGCTGATGAAGATGGGTGTGAGAACTGGAGGTCGACCACGAACAAATCTCCCTTGGCGCTGGGGCTATGGCTGGAATAAGAACACCCCTTATTTTGATTTGAGAAAGCAGGACAAAGAGCAAATTTTGTCCCTCTTGGATCAAGGACGAAAAGAGATAGAGTCCTTCTCAAAAGATTTAAATAGGAAACAACAAAGCTATATCTTAGAGAGACTCGAAAAGTTTACTAACCTTATTAACGAATAGATTTCACGATATAAGAGCGGACTTCGCCATTACTCTCAACTTCAAAGTCATCATCTACGCCCAGTCCAATGACCTCACTCCCTAGAGGAGAAAAAGCACTGATGACCATAACGGCCTGCTCACCTTCTTTTAAAATTGTGCCGCCCCCCGTACTTGAGATAAAGTAGAAACGGCGATGGCCATTGAGTTCAATTTCAACAAGACTTCCCACACTCACGGTTTTGGGTGGATGATCGATATTAATTTCATCAAGAAGGCCAAGTTCAAGCTCCAGCTCAGAGACACGCTTTTGTTGAGCTCCGGCAATATAACCTGCTTCGATACTGCGAGTGTCATACTTGCCTTCCGACTTCATTTCACTGCTTGTCGCTAGAGACTGACTTGATTCAAAAGCTTGCTTTGCCTTGGTGAGCTCTGATTGCACATTGGCCTTTAAAGAAGCAATTAGATTTTTCTTTGATATTTTATTCATAGGGTAAGGGTAGCCTATATCCTGAAACAAATCCAAGAAATAAGCCCCCTTAACGCTATTATTTTACGAGTACTTGCTTAATTCCAACTGCTTTTCCAAAGACCTTATTTAACTTAAAGTGAAGAGCACTAACTTGACTCCCTCTATAATAGATCCTCCATTGATGACCATCAAAATCAAACTTTAAGGCGAGGGCGCCACGGCTTCCCGTAATTCCATTTTTAAGATAATCAACTTTAAAGTGACCTCCTCGATCACTCTCAAAGTCATCACTCTTAAGAACAATGACCTCGTGGTTCCCCTCTTTTTTGACAGGAATACCCCGCTTAAGTTTACTCACATCATACTCAGTCCAGGATTTATCATTGGGATCATAGAGAGCGAGTCCAGTGGCCCTTTGCTCTTCATCTTTATCAATATGAAGGGCAAACTGAGTGCGCTCATCAAGATTAGTAAGAGTTAGAATTTTCTCTTTAATTGTATTTTGGGCAATCGCTTGACTTGTCAGTAGAGTCCACAAAAGAGTAATCAGAATTTTCACTTCAAATAGTGTTGAGATAGACATCGTTAACCTCCTAACGTTTGTGTGAGGCAGAGCTTAGCGAGCTCGTCGATAAATGAATGCTGATTTGTAAAAAGGACTACACCGCTTTAAGGGCCTAAAAATATTAGGGTCAAAGTGACACGAACAGGCGTTCTTCTTACAAAGAGAAGTGCTAAATACTGAAAAGGTGGCGGCACTTAATCAATAAAGAAAAGTAAGAACCCCTTACGGGATTCTTAACTTTTTCTTACAATTCTTTCTTTGAAGGCCCAAAATGGTGATGAAACTTGGGATTATGATGGGCTTCACCCGATCGATTGGCCCTCACCTGGACTTTAAAGACTTCAAGGTCTTCTTGGCGAAATTTTTCAAGTTCTCTTTCGAGGTGCGCATGAGAATAAAGGGCGTAGGGATCTTTTTTAAAGAGCCTCTTCTTCATGACATCGAAAATCTTCTCAGACACTTTACTCATGGTTAACACAGCGGAGAGAGTTTTTCTTTTCATACTTAAAGGAAGAGTGTCTTCAAGAAGATTTCCCACCAAGGGAACACGTCTTATACCAAATACCGCCATTCCTAAAACATTACCTTTAAAAGACCATTTAAAATTATAGTTATAATTATCCATCCAACGATAGAAGTTGCTATGGATAACGTCTTTTAACTGATTAGAGCGACTAAAGTGAAAGTCGCGCCACTCAGCAACCATTTTAAATTCGGGAGTAATCTCAATATCTCCGGGCTGAAACCCTTCAGTAGCATCAGTTCCAATTTTATTGATGAAGCTTCGATTCTTCATATCAAATTTTGTCTTGAATAGAGGAATTTGAAACTCTCCTTTTGAGGCTTCACTATAGGCCCAAGCAACAACCTCTGAGCAGAAGACGGTGTTATGATCTTCGAGATCAAAACCAAAGTCATAGTGAAGATGATCATCAGTTCCCATGGTCTTCTTTGCCTTCTCAAATACAAACTTTGCTGCGCGCGCTGCAAGTTTTTCATCATCATGCCTTAGGATTACGGCCCTTGCGCTTGCCGGGTGAAGGGACTTATTTGTTATATCCTCATAAATAAGGCCTGTCTCAATGAGAGACTCAACATGATAGAGCTTCTTTGTTTTAGGGTCTCGATATACAATCGAGAGGTGACTAAAGTTGGTTTCACTATCACCAAGACGTGCAATTGAAGCCGAAATAGCCGTTTTCCCCCGCCACAGGATAAGGTCACCAGAGCGTAGGTCCCTCTTAAAGTCAAAGTCACCTTTCTCACTCATGACCCATGGAAATCCTTTACTAAAAATATCGAGTTTCTTCTTTGTTTCAAATCCAGTAATGGGTTTGCCCTCTTTTTTATGATACAAAAGCGCCACATTATCTTCAATATAACGACTTGCCCTAAGAGCTCTTTTTACAATGTGCCCACATTCCTTAGTGAGAAGACCTTCCTCTTTCCACTGCAAAAGATGTCTTCTTAGGTCATTTTTAATATGCCAAATCCTCTTTAAAATATCGGCGTACTGCTCTTTCTTATAAACGGTTTCAAAGAAATTACTGGGTGCTTGAGAGAGGTAAGAAAAGGAGTCATTAATCTCATTGTGACAAACACTTATCGAGAGCTCTCGTCGTGCAAGTTGATCTCCTACTTTCTTTGAGGTCTCTAGAAGGTCACTTTCAAAGAACTGGCTCACTTCATTTTGGGCCGGAATTCGCTCAGGCCCTTTATCGATGCCTCTAAAAAAGAGTCCAATGAAGAGAGGTGTAAGGACAAAGAGAATGTTCTTTTTCATAAAGTATCCCGCCAAAGTGTTTGCCTAGATAAGTTTGTCGTCACAAATAATATGCACTTTGCATGCCACAAACGAGATCACTCAATAAAAGAATCTTCAGTATTTAGATCCCTAACGTGTCTATTTTCTAGACACCCTATTGACCAAATTTAGCCGCCAGGCTCAGAACAAGGAGCTGATTTCCCTCTTTAAGCCCAGAGTCGGACTGCCAAATCTTATCACTAGAGAGAAAGTGGCGGTATTCAACCCTTGCCATAAAGCTTTCATTGAGAGCTCGGTCATATCCGACACTGAAACTATGGGTTTTGAAGGCTAGAGAATTTGAGGGGTTAACATTGAGGTTATAGGGATCGTGATAGTATTCATAGCGCAGGGCCAATCGATCTCTATTCTCAAATTGGTATTGACCTTGAATATTAGTTGTATAGAAAGTCTTTGTCCTTCCTTGGTGATCCCTGAGACCAATATCAAAGAGAGCTTTAACCTTAACATTCTTAGAAATAGTGTAGCTCATGTTAAGATCATGAAACTGGAGTCCCTTTTGAAGATACTTACCAAAGAAGTTTGTGTAGCTTACAGAGAGATTTTCATCAACAAATCTTAAAGCTGACCCAAGAGCTTTATTGGAGTCATCCTCACTAATATTTTGCCATCCATTAAGAACATAGCCTTCAAGAAGCCAATGATCTCCTAATTGATGAATCACACCAACTCCAGTCTGATAATAGGGAGAAAAGTCTGCGGCAAAGGAGCGTGTATAGGTGATGTTATCGATTGAATAGAGATATTCATAACCAATGTGACTACCAAAGACTCCAGCGATAAAAGATGTCTTCTCCCCTTCATACTTTAAATAAGCATCTTGGATATGACGAGAAAGGTCACCACCGCTTACATTTCCCACGCTCGGCTCGACAGAGTAATTTGATTGCACATAGGTACCGGCCTGTAAGCTGAAGCGGGCCCTCAAAGGTCCTCTTTCGTGCTCAATTCCTAGTGTTACTAAGTTGACATTAAACTCGTTGTGACGAGCTGGCTGAGTGGTAAACTCACGATCGATTTGATGAGGTCTGTTAAAATCAAAGGCATAGTATAGATCTGCAAAACCATCGTAACTTGTTATTCCTTCTTGCCCAAAAGCAGAAAGAGAGAGAAGAAAGGTTGTTAAGATTAATTTTGTCATAGGTCGCCTCCAATCTAAAATTATGGAGGAAACCCTAAGTTCTGTCTATTGAGAACAGTCGTATTCGGATTGGCAGCGTTCATAGAGAGAATTAAATTGCTTTAGAGCATCCGCATTATCATTGTGGGCTAATTTTACTTTTCCCATCTTACCCCATTCACTATAGCGAACATGACCGTCGTCATCGAGATACATGCGATGCATACACGCCTGATTTAAGAGAGGATCATAGTTATTATCCCGTACACAGAGAATCATCTCTCCCTTGGAGTCAATTTCATAGTGTGAAATAAGAGCTACATGAGACTTAAGTGCATTGCCCTCTTCATTAAAGAGAAGTTGGGGCTGTTGGTGAGAATCTATTTTTTCTTTAAGCTCATAGAACATTTTCTCATTGTCCTCTCTCTTACTTGGCTTACTTGAAGAAATATTGATGAGCCCTTGAAAACTCATAGCATTCTTAGCCCACGTTTCAGCCACAACGTCTGCGATATAACTTTGAAGAGCAGGATGATCTGAAAACTCTTTAAGATTTTTAAATCCAGGAATACTTGTGGCCTTATTTTGAGAAATAAGATTAATTCTCTCTTTATAAAAGTCTACGGCCCTCATTTGTTCCTCATAATCACTACTCTTAAGATCAAAAGGTGCTTTCTCATTTTCATCAAAGAAGGCAAGTCGATTAAAACGCGAAGTCATTGAGGCATGACCCCAGCAATAACCTTGGGTCATTTCATATTTTGATCCTCCCCCACCATTTCTAAAGGCTAGAGAATTCTCTGGAGAACTCAGGTCAGAGAACTTTTCCACATTTTCTCTTTTAAAGATTTCAAAACTATTAGGACATAGCTTTTCACAGGAGCAGACATTCTTTTCACATGTGCCCCAGCTTCGGCATTCACAGGCATTATTTAAAATGGCAGTCGTAACATCCTTAAGATCTAAGACCTCCTCTAAAGGCGTGTCTTTCATGCTCTTACAATCGGATTCATCACAATCGTCACTTTGAATATCAAGACTTCTTTTTTCAACCTTTTCATATTCTCTATCACTAAAAAGACCAGTGACAGCGCGATAGGGTAAGGTCACCGCATTCTTAACACTTTGACCAATGGCCAAGCCTGTTTGATCACAACCCATGAGAGAAAGGGTCAAAAGAAAGAAGAGAAGGCGCAGCTTCATGGACTTCCCTCCAAGGCCTCGATCAAATAAAGAGACGCCATCCGCTCACGCTTGACCTTCTCCTTTAGAGATTTCAAAGTAGGACCTTTCTTTTCTTTTTTATTTCTCTTTAAAAGGTAGCGGCAAAGTTCCATCGTATAACTGAGAGAAGTTTTATACTTTTTTAACTCTTTCTCACAGAAAAGATTTTCTGCTGTCCCTTTTAAGACGAGTGTTCTGAGAACATCGTACTGAAGCTTTTTATTGATATCTGCTTCACGCACGACTTTAGGATTAAGCATAAGAAGGGCTGACTTATACTCACCCTTCTTTATAGCACTTACAATATTCTTATCCTTATTCAGAGCCCCAAAATAACCTGTAAGCTTACCTTTTCCTTCTAAGGTTTTAAGATACTCTTTTATTACCGGATCAGTAGCTGCCTTATCTTTTAAAATTTCTTCTTTGTAGGAAGAAAGGTCTTCATTCAGCTTTAGCACTTTACTGATGGTTACAATATTTATAAGCGCCTCGAGCCGGCCCTCAGCACAATTCTCTTTTAAGGATCGCTCATAGTAATGCTTAGATTTTGAAAGGTGGTTAAAGAGAAAAAGCTCTCTTGCCCCAATTTGATAAAGCCGGCACTTCTCAATGGGCTTTAATGAGGGAAGAACCTTTAAGAATTTTTCTTCAAGTTGATCGACATCCGCATCAGCCAAGATACTTAGACCAAAACTCCATAAAATGAATAGAAAACTAATTTTAAAAGGTATCATCATCAACTCCTTATCGGAAATTCTTGAAAAAAGATGAAAAAAGTAGGTTAAACAGCCTTTTGTTTGCTTGACCAAACAAAGGTAAATCACTACAAACAATTATCGAATTAACACCAAATATGGAGATTTCTAATGAAAAATTTCATTTTACTAGCCCTTTTAACAATGACGAGTGCTTTCGCTCAAACTGCAGACCTAGAGCTTGAAAATGAGCGCTGGCTTGCCAGGTGGACAGCTTACGTTTGTGACGACGGTAATACCCTTGCCAGCGAAACACCGGCTGAGCTTGCTGACTACAATGCTCAATTCTATCACCTCGGTGCAGATTACACGCTTGATAACATCATCATGAAGGCCACATTTGAAGAAAATGGCGTCGAGTGTAGCTACTCTGCTCTTCTCTTTGCTGACAATGATGCGTGGACAATTGAGCTTACAGAATCAAGAGCACTTCCTGTAGCAGAGTGTGCAGCTGGAAAAGCAGCACTTGACCAAGTTCTTAAGTTCAACACTTATAAGTACCTTCACGGTCGTGCGGCCATCTATTTTGGCTTCTCAAATGCTGACGTTGCTTGTAACGATGGTTCAGGAAAAATTGGTATCCACTTCCAAACAATCGGAAGAAGATAATTCCTAAGGGCCTAACATTAGGCCCTTTTTTTTAATTCCTAAATTACCTACAATAGAAATTCCCCTATCGTTTGAGGTAATTTTGAAAAGAATAGTTATAACAGGTGGCCCAGGCGGCGGTAAAACGACAGCGCTTGATCTCTTTAAGCGTGAATTAAAAAATGGCACTTCAATAGCCCCAGAAGCAGCGACCATACTCTTTGAAAACGGCTATCAAAGAAGTGATGAAGAACATCACCTTAGAGAAACTCAGATTTCAATTTATAACCTGCAAAAATCCCTTGAAGAAATTTTTATTTCAAACGCCAATACAACAACAGTACTTTGTGATCGTGGCAGCTTAGATGGCCTTGCCTATTGGCCTGGTGATAATGAGAGCTTCTTTGCGGCCATCAACTCTACTCTAGAAGAAGAGCTCTCTCGCTATGAAGCTGTCATTTTCTTTGAGTCAGGGGCCTGTTCTGGGGGAGATCTCAAAAGCAATAATCCCTATAGAAATGAATCAAACGATCAGGCGCGAGAACTTGACCACAAACTCAGAACTGTTTGGTCACAGCATCCCAATTTTTACTTTATTAAGAGTGACGATAGCTTCATCTCAAAGGTTATAAAAGGCCTTGAAGCGATTAAATCTCAAATTTAATTTTTTGAAACTCTATAAAGCAGTCCATTATCTGTAGAGAAATAGAAGTAACCATCGGGACCGGTTTGAATATCCCTCACTCTTCTTGCAAGGTCCGAAAAGACAATGGACTGCTTCACGACGCGACCTTCTTTAATCTCAAGCATGCGAATTTGGCGACCACTTAAACACGCCAAAAAGGCTTTATTTTGCCATTCTTTTATTTTATCCCCTCTATAAAAATGAAGGGCTGAAGGACTAATTGAGGGGCCCCAATATTCAACAGGATCAACCATACCATCCTTATGAGTAACACCAATTTTTGGTCCGTAATACTCCTTTCCGTGGGTAACAATAGGCCAACCGTAATTAGAACCTTTTTTAATTTTATTGATCTCGTCTCCCCCACGAGGACCAAACTCAACTTCATAAATGCTCTTACTTACAGGATCGATATCAATCCCCTGAGGATTGCGATGTCCATAAGAATAAACAGTCGGCGCAAACTTCTTATCGAGTTTTAGTATTGTGCCATGATGAGTGCTCTGATCTTGGGCTTTATCTCTTTGTCCTCTATCACCTACCGTCATATAAAGGTCGTCGCCAACAAAGAGAAGACGAGAGCCAAAGTGATGAGCAGCTGTTTCGATAGCCTTACTTTGAAAGACTCTTTTAAAAGGAGAGACCTTAAAATTCTTATCAAATGTTGCACGGGCCAGTGATGTGGTCGATCTTCCCATCTTTAAAGGTTCAGAAAATGTTGCAAAGACTTGGTTGTCTTTCACGGCCAGATCAAGAAGTCCTCCTTGATCGCGATTGGCCACATCTAAAAAGGCGACCTCGTGAACTTTTTTTTCTTTGGTATTGTAGCGAAGAAGCTTTCCAGACCTAAAGGCCAGGAGGATATTATTCTCGTCAAGAAAGTCAAAGCTCCATAGAACACCCTCGCCCTTATAGACTTTTTCTAGCTTAAATTGCTTGGAGCTTATTTTATCAACTCCAAAAGAGAGGGAACAATAAAAGAAAAGAGAGGCCAAGAGGGAAATAATCTTCATATTTAATCCGTAGATAATTTAGAGAAAGTCATGGTATTTCGAAACTTTCCCTTTTCAAAAGCATCATGCCTAGCGATTCCTTCAAAGTGATAACCACATCTCTTAGGGACCTCACTTGAGCGCGCATTAAGATCAGAGCAGCGAATTTGAACGCGGTGAAAGCCGATCCCAAAGAGGTGTTTTTCTAGAAGGAGAACGGCTTCACTCATATAGCCCTTTCCTTCAAACTCACCTAATATCCAGTATCCTAATTCAGCCCGTGAATCAGACCAACGAATAGAGTGGACCCCAATATTACCCATATACTCATTCTTTTCTTTTTCAAAGATCCCAAAATCAAAATGAGTCCCCTCTTCCCAGCGCTGATGGGTGAGCTTAATGTAGCTCTCTTCATCATAAGCACTTTTGATAAATTCAACCCAAGGGAGAAAACGGTCGAGCCGCTCTCGATCCTTATCCACGTATTCATACATGGTACTGGCCAAGGAGAGGTCATGCTTTCTTAAAAAAATTCGTTCCCCTTCAAGGAGAGGCTTTAATTGAGTTTTTTCCATACATGAATTTTAAACGAGTCGGCGATAGGCGTCTACTGCCGCAGTAATATTTTGAGCACTTGGCTTTTTCCTTACTGAAAGATAGCCTACACACTCTCCCTGTTCAAAACAGGGAAAGACAAGGGCCTTGACCCAATAGTACTTGCCTGTTTGAGTCTTGTTCTTCACATAGCCTTGCCACATTCTCCCCTCTTTCACGACATCCCAAAGATCTTCAAAAGCCGTCTTTGGCATATCAGGATGGCGGATAATATTATGGGGTTTTCCCATGAGTGATCCATTTTCATACTCTGCTATTTCATAGAATTTATTATTGGCAAAAGTTATAACTCCTCTCTTGTCCGTGGCGCTTATCAGAAAGTCCGTCTCTTTGAGAATGACTTCTTGCTCATTGCCACTAAAGCGTGAGTTATCGCAAAAATCGCTCTTCGCCACGAGAGGAGCAAGCCTTTCAAGAGGATTAAAATTCTTTTCAAAGAGGCCCTGTCTCTTAATGAGCTCGAGGAGGTATCCAAATGTTTGACCAATTGTCTTGAGTTCTCCGAGCTCATTTTCAACATGAGCAGAACTCTTCTCCACTTCATTGAAGACTTCTAAGGTACTTAGAATTTTGCGATGAAACTCTCCCGCCTCACTATCGATACTATTAACATCCTGAGAGGATTCTTCGACAAACTGGGCCGACTCCATCATATCAGCATTGGTCTTCTTTATTAGCCCAGAGAGATCGACCATTGATTGCCCAATATCCCCAAGCGTTTTTTGAATTTCTTCATTGGCCTTCTTTGTGACCATCGATAGCTCTTTAACTTCTGTGGCGACAACAGCAAAGCCCTTTCCCGCCTCGCCGGCCCGAGCAGCTTCGATAGTAGCATTAAGGGCCAAGAGATTTGTTTGTTCGGCAATAGTGTTAATTGTCTTAAGCATTTGATCGATTGAAGAGAATTTCTCCTCGAGATTATTCATGCTTAGAGATACCTCCTCAAGCATCTGAGAGGAGTCATTGGTTTTAGAGACGATCTTTTCCATGGAAGAGTGGGCATTGGTCGCACTCTTTTGAATTTTCTCAATTTGGGAAGCAATAATTTTAAAATCATGAATACTGCTTGAAACAACATGAAGCTGATCTAGGACAGAGCGGTCAACTTCAGCAGTCGTTTGGGCCAACTCCTTACCGGTTGCCTCTAGGAGTTCATTTCTTAATATCTGATCATCAAAGTCCATTTCCCAATCCTCGAAATTCTTTTAATAGCTTTACGGATGATTATCTGTGATTTTAAGACTCAAAAAAAGAAAAAAGCCTGATATTAATCACTCTAAAGATTCAGGAAGATCGTGCCAGTACTTCTTCATTGAGCTGGTCCAATCAATGCATGAGCGCCATGCTTTGATTTTGGTGTAAAGACCAAGGTGGGCCCGATCCAATAGTAAGAATTCTTCATTGGGGCTCTTCCTACCGCGCAGGTCGATTTTATCAACAAAACCTTTGACCATCTCCATGGGATTACTTTGAGGAACCGAGTTTTTACCTTCTCTCAAATAGGGCATAAGAAGTTCGTGGACCATTTCAAGATGCTCTTCAAAGAGAGCGGGAGGATCATCCTCACCAAAGAAACCAAATTGGAGCAAGCATTTCTTATATTCACCGAGGTCACGCTTTTCGACACTTTCTAAGAGCCTAATATAGTCGCAAACAAACTCTCTACTAAAGGTACGGACAGAGCCAAAATCAAGGATAATAATTTTATCCTTTTGAAAGAGGTAATTCCCGTATTGAGGATCTGTGTGAAGCATTCGTGCTTCATAGAAACAGAAGTTATGAAAGTCATAGAGGTTTTGACCAAGCCTATCTTTTGTTTCCTGATCGTAGTGAAGAGTTTCAGAGAAACTCACCCCATGCATATACTCCATTGTGAGTACCGTCTGACTTGAAAAGTCTCCGTAGCATTTTGGTATACCAATGAAAGGAAAGCGCTCCCCGGCCATTTCTCCAAAAGTCTCCAGCCACTTACGCTCCATTTCATAGTCACACTCCTCGGCAAGGGAGCGCTTTAGTTCTTTGAGGTAGCTGTCTATATTAGGGGCTTTCGGAAAGAGAAGAGTGACAAACTTTTTTAG
This sequence comes from uncultured Bacteriovoracaceae bacterium, assembly GCA_950054155.1. Classification (GTDB taxonomy): domain Bacteria; phylum Bdellovibrionota; class Bacteriovoracia; order Bacteriovoracales; family Bacteriovoracaceae. The sequence continues at coordinate 18,252 of CATLOT010000021.1, read as the reverse complement.
ATTATCAAGATTATCAAAATCATTCTTGATGGCCGTCACAATCTCAGGGTACTGAACCTTTACGGCCACCTCATCACCACTAGGGAGAACGGCACGATGGACCTGCCCTATGGATGCTGCAGCAATGGGTTCACGATCAAAGACCTTAAAAAGCTCTTCAGGTCTTTTTTGAAAACTCTCAAGAAAAACAGCATCTAGGTCAGCGTCACTCATTGCCGGAGCATTTCTTTGCAGCTCCGTAAAAAGGGAACTGACTTCAGGAGGTAAAATAAGATCCTCCGTAATAGAGAGCATCTGACCGACCTTCATCAGTGCGCCCTTAAGTTTGCCCATACTTTGGACGAGCTCCTTAGCGGCCTTCATCTTGCGGTGAAGATTTTTGGCCTCTTCTTTTTTCTTTAAAACTTTATCTTCTACTTTTTCTAAGGCGAGTTGAGTTGTCGCCTTAGTTAGAGATTTTCCAAGCTCGGCAAAGCGTCCCAATTTATTAGAAACAAATTTACTCATACCTGGCCCCAAAGAATGTAGTGACGTTTAAGAGATGTCAAAGGTCAAATCCTCGCTTTTAGTGTAGTCTACACTAAAGAGGAGACAATTATTACTAAGCAAAAGAAACGTCTAACAGTCATTTTAGGAAATCAGCTCTTTCCCCTAAAATATTATAATTTCGCTAAAGATGAGCTCATTTTTATGGCAGAGGATCATGAACTATGCACTCACTTTAAGTACCACAAGCATAAGATCCTCCTCTTTCTCATTGCCATGCGCCGCTATAGAGACGACCTCATAAGCAAAGATTATGACGTCACCTATAGAGAGCTTCCCGATCAAGCAGGCGAGGAAAGCTCATTTTTGAGTGTCCTCAAACTCTTCATCAAAAAACAAAAAATTGAAACCCTTACCCTTTATGAAATTGAGGACAAGTTCTTTGAAAACAAAATTATAGCACTGGCGCGCCAATTAGAAATTGAACTCGTCATTAAGAAGAGCCCTCTTTTCATCGTTTCACGCCAGGACTTCAAAGATTATTTAGAAGAAGTCAAAAGTCCCTTTATGAAAACATTTTATGAGATGTGGCGTCGAAAGACTCAGATCCTTATGGAGGGAGATAAACCTACAGGAGGCAAGTATTCTTTTGACGATGAAAACCGAAAGAAACTTCCTAAGAACTGTGACCCTCCTTCCCTTCATCAAAAACCGACAAGAGATATTCCCTATTTTGAAGAGGTCAGCTCCCTTATTGAGCACCATTTTTCCTCTCATCCCGGAAAGTGTGAAAACTTCTGGCTCGCCACTTCAAGGCGTGAGGCCCTCTTTCTCCTCTCTCAATTCATCGAAGAAAGACTTGTGAGTTTTGGAACCTATCAAGATGCGATCACCTCTCGCAGTGACTTTGTTTTTCACAGTATCCTAAGCCCCTATATCAATATGGGACTCATTCTTCCGGATGAAGTCATAGAAAGAGTTTATCAAGCCTACCAAGAAGGGAGCAATATTCCTCTCAATAGTGTCGAAGGCTTTATTCGCCAAGTTCTGGGATGGCGTGAATTTGTGCGCGGAATATACCAAGAGTATGATGAAGTCCAGCAGACGACCAACTTTTGGAAACACGAAGAGAAGCTAAATGAGCATTGGTACCAAGGGACAACTGGAATCCCGCCTCTTGATGATGCAATCAAGAAAGCCGATAGCGTAGGCTATAATCATCATATTGAAAGACTTATGGTTGTGGCCAATTTAATGCTCCTCTGTCGGATTCATCCCCAGGAAGCCTACCGATGGTTTATGGAAATGTTTGTCGATTCAAGTGACTGGGTCATGGGACCAAATGTCTTTGGCATGGGTCTTTTTAGTGATGGAGGAATTTTTGCCACCAAACCCTATATCTGTGGCTCCAATTATCTTTTAAAGATGAGTGACTACAAGAAAGGAGCGTGGTGTGATGTTGTTGATGGCCTCTATTGGAGTTTTATTCGCGATCATAAGGATTATTTTGTGACCAATCCTCGCCTCTCCATGATGGTGCGAAACCTTGAGCGCATGGAAAAAGACAAGAAGGATCATCTCAAGCGCATTTTCAAGGCCGCCCATGACTTTAGGACAAACTTTTCAATCTCTTAATTTTGGTTTTTGCCCATTATGGGGAACTTTGATTAACTTTGTTAGATCATAACCAAGCTTTTCAATTTTCTGAGTCGCAACTTGATAATCCTCTTCACTCATCTGAGGCGTTCGCGCCATAATCCAGACGTAGGAGCGATCGGGAACTCCCACAATACTCCATCGGTACTGAGGATCAAGACCAATGACGAGATAGTCAAACTTCAAAGGCCAAAAGGGCTGCACTTTCCAATAAGCTCCCTCACCCTTATTTTGTACCCAACCTTTTTGAGTGATCAGTTCCACATCACCCGTGAAAGAGTCATTATTATAAAAGAAGCTGACATCAACCCTCGCTTCTTTCTCATTCCATTCATAGCGCTCTATCGCATTATGGGCGCCTTTTTCAAAGGGCGTTGGTATCGTGGCAATAACAAACCAATCCCCCATGAAGCGAGGAATATCGACTCGAGGAACCAATTGGCTTCGTATATTTTTTTCAAGGAGACCACTTGAACTTTGGCACCCGGTAAGAATAAGAAAGGCAGCACTGAGAAGTTGTTTTTTCATTCTTAGAGCTTACTCACTTATCAAAAGACTCACAACCGTCTGTTCAAGCTTTTTAAAGTTCACAGGTTTTGTTAAATGCTCATTCATGCCCGCAGCAAGGAAGCGTTCGCGATCTCCTTTCATTGCATTAGCCGTTAAGGCGATGATAGGAATTTCTTTGTCTAGCTTTCTTATAGATTTTGTCGCCTCAATTCCACTCATGATCGGCATATTCTCGTCCATTAAAATGAGATCAATTCCCCCTTCTTTAAACTTCAGAATCGCCTCTTCACCATTACTAGCGACAACAAAGGAGAAGCCAATTTTCTTAAGAACTCTACTCATTAGTTTTTGATTAATGGCATTATCTTCGACTAAGAGGATCGTCTTCTCTCCTCTTTGGGAAAGCTCTAAATCTTGCCCTTTGGTCTGCCCATAGTGAAGAAGTGAAACAGGTATATTAAAAACAAAGACTGTCCCTTCCCCTTCCTTCGACTTGAGATTGAGAGTACCGCCCATAAGGTCCACCAATCGTTTACTAATTGTTAGGCCAAGACCTGTCCCTCCATAGGTTCGAGTGGTGCTACTCTCACCTTGAGAAAAAGCGTCAAAGATGGTTGAAAGGTGCTCTTTTGGTATCCCTTTGCCTTCATCCCTAACCGTAAAAATAAGTTCTTGATGACGATACTCAATATTGAATTCAATCCCTTTCTTGGCTGGCGTAAACTTCACGGCATTTGAAAGGAGATTTAAGGCCACTTGTTTAATTCTAAAAATATCCCCATGGAGCTGCTCAGGTAGATTTTTGTCAATACTGACATCAAATCTTAAATCCTTCTTTTGACAATCAATTTGAAAATACTGGCTTAAAAGTTCAAACTCTTTCTTTGGTGAAAAGTTCACAGGGGTGATTGCGAGTTTGCCAGCATCAACCTTACTATAGTCGAGGATATCATTGATGATATTAAGAAGAAGATTTCCAGAGCTTTGAATTATTTCTAAGAATTCACAGCTCTCTTCGTCAAAATCCTTTTCTTTTAATAGCTCAATATAACCAAGAATTGCATTCATCGGTGTTCTAATTTCATGGCTCATATTGGCCAAGAATTCACTCTTCGCTTCATTCGCTTTTCGCGCTTTAACAGCGAACTTCTTAACCCTTTGAGTTTCCTTCTCTAACTCTTCAGTTCTCCTTTGAACTTCATTTTGAAGATGAATATTCTTTTCAAGGGTTGAATAACTACTCCCAAGTGTATCAACACTATTTTCAATTCTCTTCATAAGAACGGCATTCGTTTTTTCAAGAGCGGCTATTTTTTTTTCAAGCTCTTCTATTTTTGCTCTATTGTCAGGCAGAAAACTCATCACCAATCTCCCTTAATCACCAAAGGCAATACCTGTAAAGGTCTGGTTAATATGAAGTCCATTAAGCTGTTCACCATAGGTGTGAAATCCCATGACATTATGACGTCTCATGACGAGAGAAGACTGCTCTACCAGATTTTTATTCTGAACCTCTCTCTTTCTTAGCACACACTCACATCCCAAAATAATTTTAGGCTGAAACTCTTCCTCCACTGCTTCAAGATAATGATCAAGTTTCCCCACAATATCATCTCCTTTAGCGAGGGTGAGAACGATTCCCTCCTCTACCGAGCAAAAGAAGCTTATGGAACCATCATGGCCAATATCCTTTATGGAGCGAATATAATACTCACCTCCTATTTTGAGCATAAGGGGATAGGCACTATAAATATCAGGACCTAGATCTTCTTCCTTAACCCCAATGAGACGGGCATACTCAGTCGCAGCGGGCATACCATTAATCTCATAAGCAACTCGTTTATGAGTATTGGCATTTGTTACGACCATTTTAACTTCATCCACAGGTGAGAAGTGCTGCGTTTTTAAAAGCTTAAATTGATGATCAGTCGTAAATAGACTAAAGACAGCACAATTTCGATGAAAACATCCATCATGGTAAACCAGTGTCTCCTTAAAAAGTAATTGATCAGCTGCAGACCCACCAGTGAAAGGAATTCCCCCAAGCGCTGATGAGAGGACTCCTGCAGTATCCTCTTCTTTAAAAGAGAGGCCATCAATTGTGAGAAAGCCAAAGCGCTCAAGACCCGGATTTAAGAGTTGCTCCTGACTAAAATCATAATCAAGAGAGCCTGCAAACTCCTTAGCCTTAACGGGATCAAATTGATCAAGATCCTTTATAAAGAAGTTTTTGACACTTAAACGCTCAGAGCTCAGGCTAAAACCAGAGAGAGAGTAGTCACTATAACCAATATCTGAAATTTCACCACTTGTACTACAGGCCACAACCTCTGCATGGGAAAAGGCTTCTTTTATAAGAGGACCAAGAAGTGAAAAATCGTACTCAGCGCCAATGAAGAGGAAATAGACTTTCGCCTTTTCACTATAAATCTTTTCCTTAATCTCCTCGATTGCCGCGGACTCATCCTTTTTTAAGCTATGTCCTTTTCTCACTGTAAGACTCGTCATGAAAAAACCTCTCTCAGACAGATTGTGAGAGAAATTTTATCATCGCAAAAATTTTAAAAAGGTGACCTAGATCATGATTGAAAATAGTGATGAAGTCTCTATAAGATAGAATCATCATTTCAAATACATAGCCTAGGCATGCTTTAAATGTGAATTTTTCTTAATACCTAAAAACAGACCTTAATGGGCCCCTTTCTACGCTAAATACAGCAAAACGCCCATAAGAGATGGCATTCTTCCTTTATTGACAGCCTTTTGGAAGAGCTCTGTTAGCGTTTTCAAGAACCGTACAAAGGTCACTATTAAAGTCTTCACGCTGATTCTTCGTGCGTGACATAATCATGCCTCTACTAGCAAGATCTCTGAGAACCCACATTGGATTCTTAGTGAATTTCTTGCGTGGTTTTCGTGGAGAAAAGAATTTCTCACCGTCTTTTTCATAAATTTTGCCGTGGTAATTGTCATGAGCTCGGCGTAACCCCTTATCTCCATTAACAATACCAACGTACATATTGCTGACACAATTATTTTTAAGAGTGTGGTAAGGTCTGAGATTCTTTTCGTGATAAGACTGATGAGAAAAGGTAATAAGAGCATTGAGCGTTTTTTCAAAATCTAGTCCAAATGACTCTAATTCAAATTGAGACACTGCTGTTGAATCAGGCATTGCATAGCTTTCATATTCAAAGGCCATATCTTGGGTAGACATGAAATTATGGGTAATGGCGTAGTTCTTTTTAATCCCATCACCAAAAGGTGAGAATGTTTGATCCTTTATCGACATCGGTCTCACGGCAAACATCGCATAATTAAAGTCACTAACTTCAGCCACCATCCCTTTTCGGGGATGATAGAGTCTAATAGGCTCCTTTAAAAGAAAGCGCAGATGAGTGTGACCCGTTAGAACAACATTATTAAGAGGCTCAATAAACTTTTCAAACATCATCAAAATACGAGAGACACTCCCAGGTGTATATTCGGCCAGGTAGAATTCATTATCATGGCGAAAATTAGCAAAGTAGATTTTTCCTCTTTTCATCTCGATATTATAAAGACGTGAAATAAATATTATAAAGACGTGAAATAAGGTCCTGGTGAACGACATTGAGAGGATCAAATCGAGGCGAATTTCGGCGAAAACCATTATTGTAACACTCTCCCTTATATTTACCCACCTGAGCCCGTCTTTCCTTATAAAAGGGGTCATCTTGGGTACTTTCAACACCAACCTCGCTAAAGCATGAGTTAGCATAAGCGGCTTGAAAACTAAAAATTAAGGAAAGAAAGAGTACGATCTTCATCCATTGCTCCAAAAAATAGTCTTATTGAGATCTATTATAGGGAGCAAAGCCAAAGGAGCCGGTAGAATCACCAAAATCCTGAAATATTTTCGCTGTAAAAAAATTAAACACCAGTGTGAATATCTATCTCTTATTGCCTTTGAAGGATTTGAACACCACTAGAGATAACCTCAAAGGGACTATACTGATTAGGGGAAGATCTTCTTTCAATGGTTCTAAATACGATGACCTTATTATTCGTGACTGATAGCACCTGAAAATTTCTCTTTGAATAATCTAAGCAATTAGTTTCACTGGTTATACATTTCTGAAAATCATTCGCGTTATCTATAGGCTGCCATGCTCCAGTGTCTTGTGAGAGCCATCTTGTAAGAACCACTTCATCATTTTGGACTTCCTTACTCCAAAATTTGATTTGATAGCTATCATCCTCAAAGAAATAAGATGTCATGCCAACGCTATTTTCTTTAAAATTAAGAACTATCTCATCGCTTGATAGTGTATTTGTACCAGTATGAATAAGATCAAAGCCACCATAGAGAGAGCCAAGATTCGTTTTACTGTCCTTTACCGCTAAAATTCCTTTTTCAAGGCGTAGTGACTTACCATCCTTATCAAAAACCTCACCCACAACGAATTGCTCTCCTACCTGATTAGCCAAACGAGTGTAAATAATCCTGGCTCCATCTGATAAGTTCGTAACGATTTGTCCCTTTCCGTTTCTTTCTAAGGTTACAATAGGTGCTTGACCAGGCGGTGAAACGATAGTCTTAACCATTTTCTCTTCTCCCATTTCAACTAGGGAGTATCTTCTGTATAAGGTGGGTAGAGCGACAAGATTCCCTTTTGTAATATCAGCACTAACCTTTCTCACTTCTTTTATTACATCATAAGGGAAGATGTGCTCAATCTCGTCCTCATGACAATCAATGGACAAAAAATCATCGTTTTGGGGATTGGTGAAGTGATGACAAACTTCAATATTTTCTCTAATAGTAAAAAGCCCACTCATATTTTGAATGAGGACGTATTCCTTAATCTTAGTTTCCGTAAACCATTGGTCAATTCTATCAATGTAAGGATTATTTAAGGTAGGATAACCACCCTCTACAATAGGAACATCAAGCATGATCGTAACCGTGTTCTCTTGTATAGAGAAATTGCCTCTACCACTTCCGATCGATGAAGTAATCTGTGCTCGATAACTAGCCGATTCGAACTCTACGCTAAGAGGAACAAGCGATGTAAGGCTATCGGCCATAAGAATCCTCTTTCCCTCCCAGACTTGCATAGCAAAAGTACTTTGAAGAAATAAAAAAAAGAGAATACAGACTCGCATACGAAGACCCTTTTTAAATAATAAACAAAATAACACTAACATAAACCAGGCTATCAAATGTGAAAAATGTATATTTTATACTGCCCTTGGGACTTAAATATTCGCACTATTCATATTGAAAATATTTCATCACTATCAACATTAAAGAGCTTACTAAGGGGGTTAAGCAGTCTGTCCGAAAACAAAAAATTTTGCATCATAAAGTCAGAACTGGTCTCCTAAACTATGCGATTCCCTCCAGTAAAGACCTTCCAATAGCTACAAGTGCTCTGAATCCCACTTACAAGAGAGAAGTTCAGAGTGAGCTTGCTAATAAAAAAATAAGGATTTGATTTACTCTTGTCTTTAAAGGACTTCTAATCATGAGTAGGCTTTAAACACATCTTTTGTTACGATTAACTCAATGAAGCGGATTTTATTGACTACAGTATTAGGATTATTATCTCTGTCATCCTTTTCTAGAGAAGAAAGAGGTGACTGGGGCTTTTCTCTCGAAGAGGGAACTTCGAATCTAAGAATAGGTGGCCGCCTTCAAGGAGTCGCAGAATATCTGCCTAACAAAGGGGCTAAAGACCTTTACCTCAGAAGAGCACGAGTAAACCTACAATACGAAACGCAAACTTTTCATCTTATCTATGTGGAGCTCAGAAATGATAACTCCAACAGAGGAGATACAGGAGAGAGAAATCTCTTTATTGGAGACGCTTTTTATGAAGTCCCTCTCGATTATGGGATTATTGAAAACTTAACTCTTTTTCGCTCAAAGGTAGATGTCTCTTACTCTCAATCTTCAAGTTCCAAAAATTTAATAAATCCAACTCGTGCAAGAGTCTCCGACTTTGCAGCCAACTTTATGGTTCACAATCGGCGAGCAACTAATATTCAAATCAACGGCGGTACTGAAAAAACAACCTTCCAACTCGTCATCTCTGACGGTATCCAAAAAGATGAAATTGATGTCCCCTTTGGAACAACGACGGTATCTTCTATCAAAGAACAATCTCTAACATTTGGTGGGAAGTTTCGTTCCTATCTGTGGAACCCAGGAGAAAAAGCAAAACTTCAAGAGTCCTATTATGGGGCAATGAAGACCTTTAGCCTTGGTCTCGGTTATTTTTATAATAATGATGTTACTTTTGGACTAAGCGATGGGAGAACCCTTTCACGATCTCGCCAGCTCTATAACTTCGAACTTTCTTTTGCCTACAATAACTTTCGACTTCTTGGAGAGGCCTTCTATTTTAAAGGAGATACCCTAAACTTGTCTCAATCGAGATTTGGGAACTCTTGGGGTTCCTATTTCAGAGCTGAGTACATCATGGGTAAGATTGCACCCTATTTTGGCCTTAATAGTTTTAAGAGAGATGAAACTAATGAAAATAGTTTTGAGCATACTCAACTTGTAGGAATCAATTATTACGCAAATACGAAATCTCTCCGCTATGGAATCTCTTTTCGAAACTATGAATACGGCAAGGCTCTTTCCAATCAAGACTCACAAGAAATTCAAACCTACATCATGATGGATTACTAGTAAGAATCCTTTAAATTCCCAAGACGGGCGAGAAAAGGTTCTTCTTTGAAAGACTTGTGGTAGTAGCAAATCAAGCTTTTTTTAAATTGATCACTTTCACTCAAGATAATTAACTTTTATAACTTAACCTCTTTGATCATCGCCTAACCAATGGACGAACAGAAGGCTTTAATCGTAAGGCCAAAGGCATCCAGAGAAATGCTTACGGCTTTAGAAATATGGATAATTATCGGAAGCGGCTACTCTACAGTTGCCGCTAAGCGAAATTCTAAAATTGGACGCACGAATCCCTTCCCCTGTTCTCCTAGGGCTAGGAGTCCGTTGTCTGGAAAATCAAAAATCGTTGTCATAGAAGTCGGTCTGTGAGATGTCGACCGTGTTGTCGCGATAAGAGAGCTTCAATCGAGTGTCTATCAGAATGTCTTGAGCGTTCTTCCACTATCAAACAAGAAGACCCAGAATATTTACGATGATCACAGATGATATGGCCTTATCCAAAATCCCTGAAGTACAAAGAATGAGAAGAACACTTCAAAAATGGAGAGAGTATATTCTTAACTTCTTTGATAATCGACTAACCAACGGAAGAACAGAAGGTTTTAACCGTAAGGCCAAGGGCATCCAACGGAATGCTTATGGCTATAGAAATATAGAGAATTATCGAAAACGACTTCTCTATAGTTGTCGCTAAGCGTCGACTGAAAATTAGACGCACGAATGCCTTCCCCTTGTCTCCTAGGGCCAGGAGTCCTTTGTCAGAAAATACGTAAAATGATTGGGCTCTTCACACTTGAAGGTGTTTTCACTGCATCATAAGACATAAAAAAGGCATAAGAAATCAATCGGTTAAAATTTTAGTACCCCTACTAACATTTTAACTGGAGAGTCCTTATGCCTCACTCTAAGCTTACCCAATTCTTACTATTACCGAAACTAAAACTCATCGATATGAACAGTATTACGAGGCACAAAGTGGTAGTCTTTCATTGTGAGACCACAACTAAAATAGCCTTTTGTCCTCACTGTGGTGAAGAAACCAGTACGATCCATGATACTCGAATCGTGACTGTAATCGATGCCCCCCACGGAAACAAAAAGAAGATTTTAAAGATCAAGAAGAAGCGCTTTCGTTGCGTCGGACTTCATTGCAAAAAAGTCTTCACTGAATCTATCGATGGCATCAAAAAGCGAGGGCGAATTACACAGAGAATGCAGCGACATATTCTCTACGTTTGTGATCGCTTCGCAAATATGAAGGCGGCTAAAAAACACACTCGTCTCGGCAACAAAACGATTTATAAAAGACACTATGATCAGCTCGAACTTGAGTGGCGAAAACGCAAGGATGACCCATGGCCTAAAACGATCGGAATCGATGAACACAGCTTCCAGAGGAACAAACAGCATGGTCATATGGAGTTTGCGACTATCGTTGTTGATTACAATAACAAGCGAGTGAAGGAGCTGATTCCAGGTAGAATCAATGGTCAACTTCAGGCTGCACTCAATTACATTCCTGGCAGAAAAAACGTAAGAAACGTAGTGTGCGATCTCTCAAAATCCTATCGCTCTTTTGCGAAAGACTTTTTTCCAAACGCAAAGGTTGTGGCGGATCACTTTCATGTGATTAGGCTTCTTAATCCTCATATCAATCGTGCAAGAAAAGAGATCACCGGTGATAAAAGAAACTTGAGAATAAGGAAGCTTCTTTTAATGAACTCAAGAAAGCTTGATTACTGGACTCGAAGTGAGATCCATAAGTGGTTGAAGCAATATCCCAAACTTCAGCAACTCTACTTGGCCAAGGAAGCCCTTCATAAAATGTATCGCTGTAAGGGACGAAAACGGGCGAAGAAGTCGCTTGGATTATTGCTGGATACTTTGGCTTGCTCCCAATTTAAAGAGCTCAAAAGTCTTCGCAGAACTCTAATGGATTGGAAGGATGAGATCTTGAATTACTTTGAAAGTCGTATTACAAATGCAAGAACCGAGGGGTACAACAATGTCTGTAAGCAGCTGCAGAAGCGGGCGTACGGATATAAGTCGTTTAAAAACTACCGGTTGAAAGTTCTTTATGCATGTACTTGAAGGCTTGAGTGCGGTGCAGTCCACCATTAAGGGAGAAGATCCGAAGGTTCTAAACGGGTTTGGCTAGGGCTTGAGTGCGGTGTGTTCCACCATGAAGGGATAAGAGTCGAAGATCCCTAGGGCTTGAGTGCGGTGTGTTCCACCATGAAGGGATAAGAGTCTTTTAAAATGGGGTGGCCGACGGGACTCGAACCCGCGACAACCAGAATCACAATCTGGCGCTCTACCAACTGAACTACGGCCACCATTTATTCGAGTGCTGTAAGATAGCGAGTGAAGGGGTGGGGTGTCAATAGGGTATTGATATTATTTGAAAAATTTTACTGCACGCCGCGCCAATTTGGTGCGATTATTTTGACCTTATGGGTTAGTCATCATTAGAATAGAGGGACGACTCAAAACTTACCCCAAGGAATGGAAATATGAGTAAATTGACGTTATTGCTTGCAATCATTGGAATCTTTGCACCTGCCGATGTCCTGGCGTATGGGACTGGTTACATTTCTTATCCTCTTTCGCCGCAAAAGAGGCTTGTTTCAACAGAATTTACAGGGATCACCTCCACTGGTGGTGGGATGGGCCTGCAAGGTCGTTTTACCCAGAGAATCAATGAAAAGATGATTCTTGATGCCGGACTTGGGATTGGTGCTGGTGAGCGTGATAGCCGTGTCTTTGTTGGGGCTGATTACGAACTCTTTCCAGATTATATGAAGCAGCCAAGAATTTCACTTAAGACCACTTGGACCAATGCTAAGGAATTTGATGTGAGAAGAAATATCTTTTCTTTTGCACCAACAGTTTCTAAGGGCTTTAGTTTTTGGGGTGAGGAAGCCTTTCCTTTCTTCTCTCTTCCTGTGGGTGTGAACCTTAATGGTGATGATAATACCTATGAGACGCAGATTAATGCCAACCTTGGTATCACGGGGAATCTTCCTATCGAAGGCTATAGAAATCTGATGGGGACAGTTGAAGCGACCGTTGGTGTGAAAGATAGCTTTACAGCGCTCTTTCTTGGCGTCTCTTATCCGCTAAACTAATCGTGAAACTGGTCTTTTCTGATTTTGATGGAACAATTACTTATAATGACGAACTGACCGTTCACTTTCATGACATTCTTAAACTACTGAAGGGGCACGGCGTGCCCCTTGTTATTTGTACCGGGCGCTCTAAGTCTTGGGCGCACTTTCTCCTTTCACATTTCTTTGATCTTACTCATGTCATATCAGAAGGAGGAGGAACCCTGTCTTCAGTTACCGTTGATGGACTGGGGCGACGCCATCTCAGTGATCGCCTGCTCGTTCCCGAGGAAGAAGCGGATCGTTTAGAAAAAATAGCGCAAGAGCTAGTCCAGAAATTTCCTCTGCGCCTCAGTGTTGATAGTTTTGGCCGCCATACTGACCGAGCGATTGAATTGAGCGACCTAAACGACAATCCTTCTCTAGATAAAGAAGTACGTGCCTTTCTTAAGGAGAACGAGGTGAACTTTTCAACATCCAATGTTCACCTAAATTTTTGGTGTGGTGAAATTTCTAAGATGAAGGCCATTAATACTTTTCTCAGTGAGTATGGACCACAAGAACTAGAGGAAACTCTCTTCTTTGGCGATAGTCTCAATGATCAGAGTGTTTTTCGTGATCATCCCAAAAGTGTAGGAGTTGCCAATATTGCCAAAGTATTAGATGTCATTGAGCACCGTCCGGCCGTGATCTTAACTGGTGAGGAGAATGAAGGTCCTCTTGGCGTTTTAAATTACTTAAAATCCTTGCTGAAATAATCTTCTACGACCTTTAGGGTGTCTTCTAGAAATTGATCATAATCAAGCGAGAGCTTATTGCGAATCCAATTGGTCATATCAAGAGGAGGGGGGCAAAAGAAAGTCTTTCTCTCTTCTTCTGTATTGTCCTTAGCCCCACCTTCCCACGGGATGTTAATCGCTGTGGCATGCAGAGCATGACGGGGAAGTTCCATGAGTTCATAGTCTTCAGGCTTAGCGTAGCGGTCTTTAAAGCTTTGAAACATAGGATAAGAGCCATAATAGATTTTATCGCCCAAGAGTGGAAAACCATGGGCCATAGCATGAACTCGAATTTGGTGTTGCCGACCTGTTTTGGGAAAAGCAAGCCCTAGAACATAAGTCTTCTCTCCGACGGTCTCTTCATAGAGAAGATGAAAATAGGTGCGAGCCCTCTTTCCTACCTGACTATTTTCGGGATGATAACCAATGAGAACTCTAAGAAGCCCTTCGCCACCTGTATCGAGGCGTTCGTTGGCAATGAAAATATTGTCTTCTTTGAAGTCTTCATTCTTCACTCCAATAAAGAAGTAACACTTTCGCACACGCTCTTGTTCAAAGAGCGTGGTGTATTTATTGGCAGCTTTTGGGTTTTTACCCACTAAGAGAGCACCACTTGTTTCACGGTCAAGGCGGTGAATGGAGTGAGTGCCATGGCCACATAGAGATTCACAGTAAACAGTTGCGCAATAGAAGAGGTGTTTTCCTGTGGGGTGTGTACTCATGAAAGGGGGTTTGGAAAGAACCATAAGGCCCTCGTCTTCATAGAGAACGGGAGGATTATTTTCAAGTTCAACCATTTCACCATTCCACCACTCGTCTTCATGAATGGTCTTAAAGGTAAACACAATAACCTGTTCTTTATTGTAGACCTTGGTATTGGGCTTCATTTTACCAGGGCGGCCTTTGATCTGAACGTCGCCGTTTTTTATCTTCTCTTTAACTTGTTCACGAGAAAAGGAGGGGAAGTGGCGTTGCAAGAATTGATCAAGGCGCATCCCATCTTGAGGCTCATGCACTTCGTAATGAGCCTCAAAATTATCAGGATTAAATTTCTTATAAAGTATATTCACTAACTAGTATCGTTCTTTAATAAGTGCCTTCATCACCATGAGGGCACCTTCTTTAGAGTGTCCATACTTGGTATGCAGGGCTTCGATAACATTGTCAATGAGCTTGCGGTTTTCCTTAGAGAGAGGAGTCGCATCGTCTTTGTTGGCGAGCTCTGCTTCATAGAAAACAATATTGCGTGAAATAATCTGAATGGTCTTCTTTTGCTCATCACGAAAACTTTCTTGAAGCTTTTCAGAGAGGTTAGGGAAGACTTCAACATATTCAAGTTTTTTGCCGGGATTATCCAAACTATAGGCGCCAAGGCGGCTAATAAGTTGAGAGCGGAATTTAACGGCGTCTTCTTTTAGATTGATACTCTTTTCAAATTCCTCAACCACGTACATGTCAACATCCTCATACTTTCCAGTGATGGTGTTGCGTACTTTTTCACCCTTGGTTTGGGCAATTATATTTTCGATATAGCGACGGATATAATCCTCATAAGAGCGGTCATCAACCATGCCTAGGCTATCTCGAAGTTCACGGTCAAAGAAGTCAAAGCAGTACTCTTTGATGAGTGCAATGAAGCGTGCAGGATGATGATAATCTGCCTGAGGAGTCATGTTGAGGAAGTCGTAATCATTCTTCTTCGTGATGAGTTTTTCAAGCTTTTCGATGACATCGATGAAAGTAATTTTGCCTTTTCGAGAGCTCAGTTTATAAATCAGGGCTTTGATATCCCGAGGTGAAATACCAAACTTACCTTCATAGAGGTTTTCGTATTCGAATTCACCTTCAACTTCACGTTTATTGGCCTCTAGAATTTGAGTTGATTCATAATCAATACGATCTGGAGCACCATCACCAGCTAAGAAGAGAGCTTTCTCTAATGGATTAAGGTTTGTCGCGATATTGGCGAGTTTCTTGTCCTGATAGTTTTTTACTTGAGGACAGCGTAGTCGAGTCATAACGGCAAAGAGGCAAATAGCTCTTAGGGCAAAGGGCTCAAAGAAAGACATTTCTTTAAGACCATCAACTTGGCCACCGTAAATATTTTCTTCCTGATGAAAGTCAAGAAGGTAGGGAACTCGGATAAAAGTGAAACGCCCTTTAAAGCTATTGAAGTCAGGATGCTGTTTAAAGGCAGCGAGGTGAATTTCGTTACTTGTCCCGATGAAGAAGATATCCAGTTCCGTAAGAATTCCTTGAAGATTTACGTTTTTGGTTTCCATTGTCATGAGGAGGTATTTGTAACTGTCTAGTGGTCTCTTGAGGAGATCAGAGTATTCGAGTATTCCTCTATTCGCTAAAACCACTTCACCCTTTAAACTGAAGAGGTTGAGGGATTGAAGACTTGGAGGGAGACTTCCGAGTCGACGGTCCATAGTGATCTGCTGCATCTGAGCATCGACATGAAGTTGAGGTTCAATCGTAACGGCACCTGAGGAATAACGTTTACTAATTTGAAAACGCTCCACGCGAATATGCTTGAGGACATCTCTATGGCGACCCTTGTAGTTTTTTAGGAGGGCATCATAAATCATCTTATTGCGCTTTGAGAGGTCACCATTAAAGAGGTATGTTTTAGAAATAGCCTCTAACTTTTCAGGCTGATCTTTGTAGAGGTCTTTTATGATTTCTCTTCTGTGTTCACGAGGAATAAGAAGAATGGGGTGGTCCTTAAGTTCAGAGTTGAGGATAGCCGAAATATCCTTATCTTCAAGATAAGCGAAAGTTGTGAGATCACCTCCACTTCGGTCTCCACTCAGACCAAGTGAGCCTTTGATGAAGTTATCAATGGGAAAAACCCAACTGAAACTATAGAGGGCCCCTTGCTCTGTGGAACTATAGAGTTCAAGCCCCTTCATTATCTTTCGCACCAGACTTGATTTTGATGAACCATTAGGGCCAACAAGAAGAATGAATTTATTGTTAAATCCTTCTTCTTTAAAATTATTGATTCCTTGAACTAAGGTCTCTTGAACTTTTCTTTGGCCATATACGGCAGGACTTTCATTGTGGTCTTTATCAAAGAGAGCATAGCTGCCATCTTCATTCTTTCCATGGAAGTCGAGCATATCGGAAAGATAAGAAAAGGTGGTTCTTAAATCACGATCAGGATGTTTTTCAAATTCATTGATATAATCCTGATAGGAGAGAATATCTAACATCTCTCTTTCTTCTTCACTTGCTTTTTCTATCCAGTCCAACATACTTTCACCTTTAGTCGTTAAGTCCATTTTCAAAAAGAAAAGGACAATTCTATTTTAGAACATTTCTACTACGACTTCGAGTCTAGGTAAGGTAGTCTAATGAAGATGAAGAGATCTAATCAAGTTTTCCTCCTGTGTGCTAGTCTCGGGATGGCCATTGTGGCCCTAGCTTTATGGCAAACAGGGTTGTTGAGTAAATTACTCGGTGACAAAAAGGCCACGGAAACCCCTCAACTGGTTTGGAGCTTGGCCCTCGATGAAGTTGATCGACTCTGGAGAGGGGATATTAATCTTGATAGCCCGATTCTTAAGGAAAATTGCCCGGAATTCTTTTTAGAAGATGATCAAATCCCTCAAGAGCTCAAATCTTGTCGTGAGGAGATTTTTCGCTGTGTGGTTGAAAACCAAAGGGCCAAAGTAAAGTTGAGAAGTGATTACTATCCCTACGAGATTAAAATGACTTCAGGGAAGTCCATCTCGCTAAAAATTAACAAAGAAATTAAATACTTCGAACTTAAAAGAAACTGTCATGAAGTAGAGTTACCTCAAGGTCTTTATTGGGGAAATGCTCAAAAAGATAAGGCTAAAAGAGTTTGGGCGACAAATGGTGTGCGCTACTTTATCGATCGGCTCCTCGTGAGAAATATCGATCTCAGAGATGTCGTCAAAGCAGGGAAGCTAAAAGAATTGAAGAAGAAAGTTGATAACATTAAAGAAGGGGAGCTCTATCAACCAGCTGGGTTTCTCTTGCCTAAGCAGATGGAAGAATACTGCCACTTTCACGGCAAACAGATCTTAAGTTCCCGCGTAAGAGCAGCGCTCACTTTTCATCATGGCCGAAAAAAACATGAGGATATAAAAGATCAAGCACCAGATTGGAATACTTCGCCCTATCCTTTCGGAATGAGAAAAGAAGAGTCACCAAGCTATCTTGTAAAACATGGAACACCCTTTAAAAAAGAATTTTGTCATAAATTAAGAACAAAGGAATGTCTGGACTTTAATCCCTTCGTCTCCTTTCCTGGTGGGCTTGGATGGAGTGGAGTTGCTGAACTTTTAGGAGGGCTTCCTGAGTATGTGCGAGGGGAAGAATACCCCCGACGCAATATTCATCCCAGTAGTATTTATTACTCATTAAAGGATGACGTTCATGAAGCGGGAAAACGTATTTTTTGGAATGGTCGTGGGCATCGGCGTATAGACTTTAACTTCGCGACGACTAAGCCTTTTGAGGCGGATAAAGATCATTATGAAGTTGGCTTTCGCTGTATGAGAATGGAGTTCTCCAAGTGATGGCGTTAATGAAAGGACTCCTTATCTTGGCCCCTGTCCTCACTATTGGTCCAGAGATTGACACAGGAAGAAGCACTATTTTAGAGAGACCAGCGGGGAGTTATCGTAAAATTATAGAGTGGCATGATAAAGAAAAGAATTTTTGCCTTCTCTATAAAACCCCTCTTATGCAAAAGAAAAAGAAGCACCTTGGTGAGCTCTTTGTGGTAAGTAATAGGGAGCCAGGCTGTTCTTTGGGAGGAGTGAAGGAAGAGTCCTTAGGAGATATTGAGGAATTGAAAGTTCAAAATATCTCAAAAGACGCTGGCCTACGTTTTGAGCTGACAGTAAAAACGATAAAAGATCACTATCATATCAAGGCTGAGTTTCCTTTCTTTAAAAAGAGTAATAGTCGTTGGAAAAATATTTATCCCTTAGTCCCTGAGAAGAAAAAAAGCGGTGAAAAATTGAAGAGGGGAGACATCTGTATCGCTCGAGAT